>CAUJJC010000017.1 GCA_963204975.1 Verrucomicrobiota bacterium
ACTTCGGTGAGCACTTCCGCGTCTTCCCGCTCAGCAACTGGACCGAGATGGACATCTGGCAATACATCCGCCAGGAGAACATCCCGCTGCCGTCGCTGTATTTCAGCCATCAGAGACAAATCATTGATCGTCACGGCCAGCTCCTCGCCGTGGGGCTCAACGACGCGAACGGCAAGCCCATCATCCCGCTCCTCGACGAAGAGAAACCCAAGGTCAAAGAGATGACCATCCGCTTCCGCACCGTCGGCGACGCCTCCTGCACCGGAGCTGTGGAATCCACCGCCAGCACCATTGACGAAATCGTCGCCGAAGTCGCCGCTGCACGCCAGACCGAACGCGGCACGCGCGCCGATGACAAGCGCTCCGAGACCGCCATGGAGGACCGGAAAAAAGAAGGTTACTTCTGATTCAATCAAGGTCCGATGTTCGTCGTCCTCGACACCAACGTAATCGTCAGCGCCCTCTGCTCGCCATTGGGAGCCTCGTTTGCGTTGATCCACGGGCTGCCGACTCCCAAGTTCACACCGGTCCTTTCGACGACCTTGTTGGCCGAATACCAGGACCTTCTTCAGCGGCAGGGAGTCATCCCGCCATCTGTTTCGCAGATGACCCGTGACACCATCCGTGACCTGATTCTTGCGCACGCGAGACTCCAACGGATCCACTATCGCTGGCGCCTCCAGCTACCCGACCCTGGCGACGCTCACGTCTTGGAGGTGGCAATCGCCGGACAAGTGGACTACATAGTCACGCATAATATCAAAGACTTTGGACCGGCGAAAAGTTTTGGCATCACAGCCATTACACCGGGCCAGTTCATCAAACTCATCGGAGGACTACCATGAACACGCTGACCATCGAACTCGACGACAACATCTTCTCCAAACTCACCACTTTCGCCCGCCGCAGCGGTAAGTCGGCTGAAGAAATCGTGGCAAAGGTGACAGCGGAGGAACTTCAAGAGATTGATGCCTTCGAAAAGCTGGAAGCCATGCAACGCGAGGCCAAGGCTAGTCTCACCTCAGAGCGCCTCAAGGCAGCCTTTGCTGAGATTCGCGCCCTCAACACCCCTCCGCTACGCGGCGACGAGATGCCATAAACGTTTAAATCCGTTCGATCCATCCACAGCTCCTTTCCCGTCTTTTTGAATGACCACCACGACCCTCAACCCCACCGAATCCTCTCTCCTCCGCTTCACCACCGCAGGCTCCGTCGATGACGGCAAGAGCACGCTCATTGGCCGTTTGCTGTATGACTCGAAGTCCATCTTCGAGGACCAGCTCCTGGCCGTGGAAGAATCCTCGAAGCGTCGGGGCGATGAGCACGTGAATCTCGCGTTGCTCACCGACGGTCTGCGCGCCGAGCGCGAGCAAGGCATCACGATTGATGTGGCCTATCGCTACTTCGCCACGCCCAAGCGGAAGTTCATCATCGCCGACACGCCGGGGCACATTCAATACACGCGCAACATGGTCACCGGCGCGTCCACCGCTGACCTCGCGATCATCCTCATTGATGCACGTCTCGGCGTCATCGAGCAGACCATGCGCCACACCTTTCTCGCGTCGCTGTTGCGCATTGGGCACATCGTTTTGGCGGTGAACAAGATGGACTTGGTGAACTTCGACCAAGCCGTCTATGACAAGATTGTGGCCGACTACATGGCCTTTGCCAAAGGCCTCGAACATTTGCCTGCTGTCACTCCGATCCCCATGAGCGCGCTCAATGGCGACAACGTCGTCGATCGTTCGCAGCACACGCCATGGTATTCCGGCCCGTCCTTGCTCCAGCATCTGGAGACCGTGCAGGTCGAACACGAAACCGCAGCCGATGCCGCGCGCTTGCCCGTGCAATGGGTCATCCGCCCGATCTCAGACAAAGACGATCCCAAGCTCGGCAACCTGCACGACTACCGTGGCTTCGCGGGCCGAGTGGCCAGTGGCACCTTCCGCGTGGGCGATCAAGTCATCGCCTACCCAAGCGCGATGACCAGCACCATCACCAGCATCGACACCTTCGAAGGCAAGCAAACCGAAGCTATCCCGCAGCTCAGCTACAGCTTCACACTGGCCGATGAGATCGACACCTCACGCGGCGGCATGATCGTCAAAGCCGGTGAAGAACCCAACGTCGCGCAGGAACTCGACGCGATGATCTGCTGGTTCGCCGACAAGAAGACGCTCAAGCCACGCGGTCGCTTCCACCTCCGCCACACCACCAACGACGTGCGAGCCATCGTCACCGACGTGCTCTACAAAGTGGACATCAGCACGCTGAAGAAGCACGACGACGTCAAAGAGTTCCAACTCAACGACATCGGCTGCATCCGCCTCCGCACCAGCAGCCCGATCTTCTTCGACATCTACTCCAAGAACCGCACCACCGGTAGCTTCGTCCTCGTGGACGAGCAAACCAACAACACCGTCGCCGCCGGCATGATCATCCGTGCGCTCGGTGATGGCACCGAGGAAGACGCAGGCGCAGCGATTTGATAGGTGGCGCAGGACTTCTGCGGAGACTGAGGGCTCTCATGTCTCCGCACTTTCGTCTTCGATGAGTGGATTGTCTTCGTCACTAGCTGGCTCTTCATCGCTGGTTTCAGCATCCTCCATCAGGTCTGACAGATGATTGTATTCACTCTTCGTGGCAATGTAGCGATCATCGGCGCGGCGCAGCCGTCTTGCTAGTTGAGTGCAGAGCCAGGTCATCAGCTTTCGGGCAATCTGAGGATCGTGATCCATCACTGCGTCGATTTGCGTTCGGTCAATCCGCCAAAGCTCACCGCTGGTAGCTGCTACAATGGTGGCTCGGGCACCCACGGGATGGAAGAGATTGACCTCCCCAAACGAACGTCCGCGTTTGATGGGGCGGAATTCAACAACGGTGCCGTCATCGCCTTGGCGGCGTTGAGTCAGCTTGCCATCGATGACCATGAACAGGCTGGAGTGATGCTCCCCCTCATTCACGATGATCTCGCCAGGCTCGAACTTCCAAAACTCACCGCACTGTGCCAGGAAATGGCGTGCGCCGACTTCTAGCCCTTGTGCGAAGCCGTAGGGTGGCACGGCAAGCCGCTTGATCTTTCTCATGCCGTTCATTCAACCGGGCCATTCATCGGTGGTCAATCATCGAATCGTTAAACGCTCGAAGGCTTGTTTATGCCTTGCGGCATAGGGTTGACTGGACTCGAGCATACGCGAGACGCTCTCTTCGACTATTCGGGCCATCGACTGTGATGGTCCCTTCCACAAGGTTGTCACAGCGATCAAAGGGCAGTCCCTCACGAAGCACGTCGTTGAGTGTCACATGCACCACGAGAGCTTCCGTGCGGGGGTGTCGGAAGAGGCGAGTGGTATGGTCGTGGAGACTGGCAACTGGGCTGCCGAGGGGGATGTCGTTGAGCCAGGAGCCGTTGCGACTGGCGAGGCCGACATTGCTTTTCCCGGCACTCATCTGCTGTGCGATCGAGAAGTCAGATTCGTCGCCAAGCACCACGGTCACTGGGATGCGAGCATCGTTAGGGTTGGCGAAAAGGGTGTCCACGATGGCCTCGCCGATGGGCCGTGGCGGGATGCAGCGGGGCTCCATGTGGAGAATGATGCCGGGCTCGGGATTCACTTCGAGCACGGCGAACTCTTGCTCAGATGGAGGCAGGGTGAGGTCGGTGGCGATCACATCGAGACCTGCGATGTCGAGGCCGACGATGGATGTGGCGTCCACCACCATACGGACGATGTCGGGGTGGACGAGGTCGGTTTGATCCAGGTGCACGCCATCATTGCGAAGGTAGATGTCATCTGTTAGGCGAACGGTTTCATCGAGCGCCGGCACGGAGTCGTGAGCGCGATGATCATCCGTGAGTTGTGGCCATTCGCCCGTTTGTTGCTGCACAAGCACGAAGGGCGAAACGTAGTCGGAACCGCGACGGGCGTCGTAGTTGGCGGCTTCGATCAGTTCGAGCAATGTGCTGCGTCCATCGCCAACGACGAACCAGGGTTCCCGACGAACGGCAGCGATGAGCTTGCCGCCGATCACGAGCAGGCGAAACAAGTGCCCAGTGACGTGATGCTCGACGAGCACGGTCTCGCCCCACTGGTGAGCTTCGGCGAAGGCAGATCGCACACCATCTTCCGTGAGAATGCGCATGGTCACGCCATTGCCGTAGTCGCCGTCTTGCGGCTTCACCACCACGGGGAATCCCAAGTCGTTCGCGGCTTGCACGGCATCTTCGACGTTGGTCACGGCACAGCCTTGAGGCACGGGGATGCCCATCTCGGCGATGAGTTTTTTGGTCACTGTTTTGTCCGACGCGATGCCGTTTGCGATGAATCCAGTGCGGTCTGTGGTGGAGCGCTGGATGCGGCGTTGGCGACAGCCCTGGCCGAGCTGGACGAGGCTCTCGCTGTCGAGTCGATAGAAGGGAATGCCGCGTGCCCGTGCGGCGTGGGCAGCGGGGCGTGTCGAGTTGCCGAGGCGCACATCGTAAGCGAGGTCGGTGAATGTTTCCCACTCCTGTGCGAGGTCGAAGGGTTCGCCACTGGTCAGCGCTGCAAGCCACCTGAGAGCGAGATCGAGCGCGGCCTTGCCAACGAGTTCTTCTTCATACTCAACGATGACGAGCATGTGCTCGGGCGTGTCTGCCGCCTGCACCGCATGGAACTCCACAGGCGATCGGCCTTCGCGTTGAATCTTGATCACCGCACGGGCGAGCCAGGTGGCGAACTCCGAAGCGTGGGTGCCTTCGATCTTCTGCGAGCGCAGCAACTCATCTGCGGCGTGCCAGTCGTGGATCGGGAAGTGCGAGGTTTTCACTTCGATCTGGAGGACGGTGCAGGTGGACCAGATGTTCGGGCCGCGAAGGACTCGAAGGGAGGTGATGGGCTCGTTGGGCGTTGACGACATGGACTGCTCCAATCAACGCAGTTCAAGGCGACGGACTCACTTCAAAAACGGCCTCGCCTCGACCATCGGGCCAAGCCTCCATCTGCCAGCCATCGAACTGGGTGCGCCACAGGCCGCTGTGAGGTCGGCTGGCTCCCATGAAAACGCGCCACTGTCCGAGCTGACGGTTCTGGCCAGGAAAGGCGAAGCGCACGGTGTTGATCGGTGCAGAGGGCTTCGGTGGTGGAGGTGGTAGCTCGGTCGCGAGCCGTCGTGGTAGCGAGAGTCGATCACCCTGGCGAATCAATCGGCCCCGCACGTTGCTCCGCGTCTGGCCGCTGCGTGTCAGGTGCGACACGTCGATGAGCAGCGAGTCGGAGCCGGTGATGCCAGTCATGACGCCCGTCGCGAGGTTCACTTCGACGGCGGCATCTTCACCCACGCCGAGCCCGAGTCTGCTGCCCGAATTCTCCAAGGCGACCACAAGTCTCCCCGCTCGATCGCGTTCGAAGAAGTGCGAGTCCGTCACTGCCCAGGGCAGGAACGCCATGCCAGGACCCATGCGAGGCACCTGGCCAGGACGACTCCGATCGCTCAGCGAGTCCGCATTGCCGCCGCCGAGCAGCATCACTTCGCTCATCATCGCTGCACCCGCGCTGCCGCCAGAAATCACACCACCTCGGGCGAGTAATCGCTTCAGAGCGAGCCACTCGGGCGTCTCCTTGCCGCCTGGACGGTAGCGTTGGGCGATGAGTTCCTGATTGCCGCCGGTAAAGAAGATGCCAGTCGCGCGGTCGAAGGCTGCAACCGTTTGTTCGGTGGAGTGTGAGCGTCGGATCAACTCGACGGGCACTTCTGGAGCCCAGGCGCGAAAGGCTTCGGATTTGTCGATCTCCTCGTCGAGCTGGTCCTTCTCCATCGTGATCGCGGTGGTGGCGATGACGATGTGCGGCTTGCCCGCCTTGGAAGCC
>CAUJJC010000018.1 GCA_963204975.1 Verrucomicrobiota bacterium
ACCTCCCAGCCCGAAATGCCCGGTGCGGCGGCGCGGTTGCGCGAGCATTTTAGCATCGCCTCGGATCAGCGCGTGCTGCTCTTCCTCTCGCGCTGGCATCCAAAGAAAAATATCCCGCTCCTGCTGCAAGCCCTGGCAAAAGTCGCGGATGAATCGTGGAGTCTCATCCTCGCGGGCACGGCGGAAGATCCTCAGCACGCGGCGGAGATTTTCAAATCGGTCGAACAGTTGGGCCTGAAAGATCGGGTGCATTGTCCTGGGCATGTGGTCGGCGATGACAAGGCCCTGATGCTCGCTGGTGCGGACATCTTTGTATTGCCTTCGGTGTCCGAGAATTTCGGCATCGCGGCAGCGGAGGCGATGGTGGCAGGCCTGCGCCTGGTGGTGAGTGAGGGCGTCGATCTGGCTCCCGTGGTTCGCACGCTCCAGGCGGGTTCGATTTGCGCCACGAACGATGAAGCAGCTCTCGTGCAAGCCTTGCGCGAGCAGTTGCATGCCGCGCCTGACCGCGAACGACTGCGTGCGGAGGCGGGGCGACACTTTGCCTGGGAGTCGTCGGCCTTGAAGCTGAAGCACCTTTACGCGGAGGTCTTTGAGTGAGCACGCTGGCTGACATCACGGTGATGGTGCTCACCTTCAATGAGGAGCCCAACATTGGCCGCTGCCTGGAGCGTCTGCGCTGGGCCTCGCGTGTGCTGGTGGTCGATAGCTTCAGCACAGATCGCACCCTGGAGATCGTGCGAGGTTATCCGAATACGACGATCATCCAGCGCGCCTTCGACACCTTCGCTGGCCAGTGCAATTTCGGGCTCGGCCAAATCGAGACCCCATGGGTGCTGTCGCTGGATTGCGACTACATTCTCGGCACGGAATTTGAAAACGAGGCTGCCGAACAAATCACTGATAGCGAACATGCCGGATGGAAGTCCGCCTTTCGTTACTGCATTTATGGCAAGCCGCTGAGCGCCACGCTGTATCCTGCGCGCTGTGTGCTCTATCGCAAGGCGGCGGCACGCTATGAGGATGAAGGCCACGGACATCGTGTGCGCATTGATGGCGAGGTGGGCGACCTTCGTTCGAGGATCGATCACGATGATCGCAAGCCCCTGGGCCGATGGTTTGCCTCGCAAATGAAGTATGCCGAACGCGAAGCCGAACACCTGCTCACCGCGCCAGCGCATGAACTCAGCCGCATTGATCGCCTACGCGCTCGCGGCTGGCTGATGCCGTTCCTCGCGCCGGTCTATTGCCTTGTCGTCAAAGGTTTGTGGCGTGACGGACTGGCGGGCTGGCACTACACCTTGCAACGCTGGCTGGCGGAATGTGTGATTGCGCTGGCAGTGATCGACCGGCGGTGTTCTAACGGTTAGCCGCGATTTCCTCTGCTCATGATTTCTGACACCCTGCTCTCCATGCTGGCCTGCCCCGTGACAGGCTCGCCGCTTACTGTTCAAGGGGATGCCCTCGTTAGCTCGGAGGGTCGCAGTTATCCGGTGATCAATGATGTGCCCGTGCTGCTGCCGCCCGAAGGCAATGACACGCTGGAGTGCATCGCCGCAGGGCGACGTGCTGCGGCACGCGGCGACATTGATCCGTATTACATCGAGGCGCTGGGCTGCAATGACGAAGAGCGCCGCGGGATCGAGAATCTCATCGCCAACGGCAGCAAGATCGATCCGGTGGTGAACTACCTTGTCGCGGCGACGTGCGGCAATCTCTACAAGCATCTGATTGGTCGCCTGGATGAGTATCCGATCCCGGAGTTTCGTATCAAGGATGGTCGTGGACGTGTGCTGGTGGACATCGGCTGCAACTGGGGACGCTGGTGCGTGGCGGCTGGTCGTGCGGGGTTCAAACCCCTCGGAGTGGACCCTCAGCTCGGGGCTCTGATGGCGGCGAAGCGAGTGACGAAGGAACTCGGCATTGACGCTTGGTTTGTGTGCGCCGATGCGCGTCAGTTGCCGCTGCGAGCGGGCACGGTGGACTACGGCTTCTCGTATTCCGTGCTGCAACATCTGAGCCACGAAGATGTGGCGCGAGTGCTCACGGGTCTGTCGAAGGCGATGAAGCCCGGTGCAGAGAGCTTCATCCAGATGCCGACCAATGTGGGGCTGAAGGGCCTGCTCCATCGAGCCAAGCAGGGCTTCAAGGCTCCAAGTGGATTCGACGTTCGCTACTGGCCGCTGGGCCAGTTGAAGGAAGTGTTTGGGCGCATCATCGGCAGCACAGATTTCAGTGTGGACTGCTTCTTCGGCATCGGTTTGCAAGCCGCTGATGCTCGCATGATGCCACTGCCGTTTCGGGCGGCGATCACGGCGAGCGAGGTGCTCCGGGCGATCAGTGCCGTGCTGCCTCCGGTAACGTGGCTGGCCGACAGCGTGTATGTCCACTCGCGCAAAGTTTAAGTCATGACATCGGTCTTTGTTCTCACCGCGAAGTTTCTGCTGGCTCTGAGTCTTGCAGTTAGTTGTGCTTTCATTGTTCGGCACGAGAGGCTGGGCAACTGGCTGAAATCCAAGTCCTGGGGCTTTGTCACTTGGACGTTCATCCTTCAACGCGTTGCGGCTTTCCTGATGGTCTTCGTGGTGGTAAAGCCGGAAACGGTTTCCGACATGAATGCTTACATCTTTCAGGCGCATTCTGTAATTCAGGGAAAGCGAGCGTTTATTGATTTTGAAACGGGCTATGGGCCTTGGTTTGCCTGGCTGATCTCGTGGCCAGTGCGTGCGTGGGATTCCGTAGGCGCAATAGCACTTGTTGCTGTGATGTTCGAGTTCGCGGCCTGGCCGCTGTGGATGCGTTTGCTGCGGAACCACTTCGGCGAGGACAAGGCGAAGCTGGCAGCCTGGGTGTATGTGGCGGCACCGCTCGCGCTGATGAATGTGCCCATGGTGGGCCTCAATCACATCTGGATCACGGCTTTCCTGGGGGCGGCACTCGTGATGATGGAGTCCCGGCGCGACTTCATTTCCGGGCTGCTGATGGGGGCGTCCGTGGTGGCGGTGAAGTTTCTCTCGCTGCTGTTCGCGCCGCTCATGTTTTGGGTGGCGAGGAAGAAAGTCTCATGGGCCGTCGGCCTCGTGCTGTTGCCCGTGGTGGCCTATACCATGCTGTGGGCTCAAGGCGCAGATTTGACCGGTCAGGTGAAGATGCACGCGCACTACGATTCGTCGGGCAACCTGCCTTACTTGGTGGGCCTCACGGGCATTGATCCTTCGGCCCCGCAGGCGCGCTCGATCTCCAACTTGATCGGCCTGCTTGGTCTGGCGGGCGCGTTCTTTGCGTGTGTTGGCACGGGACGTTTGCGCGATCGGAGACAGTTACTCCTGGCGCTGCCGCTCTTCCTTTTGATCACGCTTTGCCTGAGCAAGAAGTCGTTTTCGCATTACCTGGAGTTGACCATGTTCCCGCTCGCCATGCTGGTGGTGCTGGAGCGTGCGCGACTGAGCACCGTGCTGGGTTTTGTGGTCGTGATGGTGACGACGTGCCTGGAGCCATCGCTGTGGTTCCGCTGGCTGCATCAGAAGGAATTGTCCGCCGTGGTCTATCATCGTCTGACAGGCTGGACGCCTGCGACGGCGGATGTGGTGATGTTTGTTGCCGTGGAAGTGCTGATGCTCGGTGGCTACCTGCTGCTAGGCTGGCGCTTGTGGCAATGGATGAGCCCTGCGGCACCGGTCCTCTCAAATCCTATCGAGCATGAGCATTCCTGAATTCATCTACACCGTGCTGCTGAAGCCGCGTCCTCTGAGGGCTGTGGCCAATGCGATCCTGCGGGCACTGTGCCCGGCGCGCAAACGGCTCGGTGACGCCTGGTGGGTGCCCAATCCGAACGATCCCGTGGTCTCGGGCGCGGCATCACTCGGGCTTTACGAAGGGCCGGAGACAGCATTCTTCCAGTCGGTGTGCAGGCCGGGCATGACATTCCTCGACGTTGGAGCGAACACAGGCTACTACTCGGCCTGGGCCATCGCGTTGATGAAGGGAAGGGGACGCATCGTGGCCTTCGAACCCGATCCCGAATGCCGGTCCTATCTGGAGAAGACGCGTGATGCCAATGACTGCCGCTTCATGGAGGTGATGCCTTTTGCGGCTTCGGATGCAGAAGGCGAAGTGAAGCTCTTCCGCAACCCTGACAACCGCGGCGACAATCGACTCTACGCTAACGATCTCTGCACCGAGGAGATCGTCATTCGGAGCCGCCCGGTGGATGTGGTGCTGGCGGAACTCGGCATTGAAACCGTGGACCTCATCAAGATCGATGTGCAGGGTTTCGAAGGGCATGTGCTGCCTGGTATGAAAGCGACTCTGAGCCGTTCACCGCGAGTGGTCCTGCTCATGGAATTCTGGCCCTGGGGGCTGGCGAAGGCAGGCAGTGATGCGATGGCACTCGTGCAACTCCTGGAAGAACTGGGTTTCACTTTGTTCGAACTGATGAAGGGCGGACTGCTGCAACCGCTGACCGATCCGGCGGCTTTGATCGCGCGGCTGGAAGGGCGCATCTACATGAACCTCGTCGGCTTCCGTCGCGTCACGACTTAACCTCTCGCTTTCATGAGTCAGCCTGAACTAGCGGTCATCGTGCCGACCTACAACGAGCGGGAAAACATCCGTCCGCTGCTGGACCTGCTCGCCCGCGCATTGGCCGGGGTGAGCTATGAAGTGGTCATCGTCGATGACGATTCACCGGACCAGACCGCTGCGTTCGCCTGGACGCAAACGAGTGCCCATTCCAACGTGCGAGTGATTCAGCGCATCAATCGCCGAGGATTGTCATCAGCTTGCGTGGAAGGCATGATGTCCACGAGTGCTCCTTACATCGCGGTCATCGATGCGGACATGCAGCATGATGAGTCGGTGCTGCCCAAGATGCTGGCCAAGATCAAGGCGGAGACGCTCGACATCGTGATCGGCAGTCGCCACGTCGAAGGCGGAGGCATGGGCGAGTTCTCGAAGGCGCGTGTGTGGTTGAGTAACATGGGCAAGGCACTGAGCCGTGCTGTGTGCCGCGCTGATCTGAGCGATCCGATGAGCGGCTTCTTCGTGCTGGATCGGCGCTTCTTGATGGAAGTGGTGCGCTCGCTGAGTGCCACCGGGTTCAAGATCTTGCTCGACATTCTGGCGACGGCGCGACGCCCGGTGAAGATCGGTGAGGTGGGCTACACGTTTCGCACGCGGCAGTTCGGCGCGAGCAAGCTGGACATCGTCGTCTTCATCGAATACGCGCAGCTCCTGCTGGACAAGGCACTGGGAGGTCTCATCCCGGCGAGCTACGTGGTCTTTTGCTTCATCGGTGCGCTGGGCTTCGGTCTGCACATCAGCATCGTGCGCCTGCTCATTGCCAGTGCCGGATGGTCATTTGGTCAGGCGCAATGGATGGCGGGGTTCGTAGTGATGACCGTGAACTTCCTGCTCAACAATCAACTCACCTTCCGCTCGCAGCGTTTGCGCGGCTGGTCCTTGCTGCCTGGTTACGCGGTCTTTTGCCTCGCGTGCATGGTGGGGCTCTATCTCAATGTGGCGGTCGCTGAGTCCGTGCGTGCTGCCAGCGTCTGGTGGTTGTGGGCGAGCCTTGCGGGACTGGTTGTCGGCAGTGTCTGGAACTACGGCGTCACTTCGCTCTTCGTTTGGAACGTGGCACGTCGTCGATTGCTCAGGGCGGAGAAAGCTCGTGAACAGAGCGCGCAGCCATGAACCGTCGCGTGCTGCTCGTCATTCCTTGCTTCCACGAAAGCGGGCGCATCAAGCCGTTCTTGCGTGAGCTGAAGGAAGTCTTCGCCTCTGATGATGAGGTATCGGTGCTCGTCGTGGATGACGGCAGCGGAGACGAAGAGGTGAGCAAAATGAAGCTCATCGTCGAGGCAGAGCGCGTGGGCTGGAGCGGGTTGCGTCCGCTGCTGAGTGCACCGCATGAAGGCAAGGGTGGTGCGATTTATACAGGCTGGGCGGCGAACCAAGGCGAGGACTGGCTGGCCTTTGTCGATGCCGATGGATCGTCGTCGGCACACGAGGTGAAGCGGCTGCTCGCGATGCGTGGCGAGGGGGCGTTGTTTGCGTCGCGCATCAAGATGCTCGGGCGTTCGATTGAACGTTACTGGTATCGGCATCTCCTGGGCCGTGTCTTTGCCACTCTTGTGGGTGAGCTGCTGAAGGTGCCTGTGTATGACAGCCAGTGTGGGTTGAAGCTGGTGCCGCGAGCGGCTTTCGAGAAGGTGAGCGCCGGGCTGAAACTGCGCGGCTTCACCTTTGATGTGGAACTGCTGTGCGCCTTGCTCGATTCGGGCTGTCGTGTGACGGAGGTGCCGATTGACTGGAGTGAAGTGTCTGGAGGCAAGGTGAAGCTCCTGCGCGATTCCTTCCGCATGGCCCGTGATGTCCTCGAAATACGACGCTCTCGGCACGACAAAGCTCTCGACACTCCGCGCGCGGACTCCTAGCATCGCGGCCCTTTTTGTTTTCAGCACTCTATGGATAAGGACCAACTCATCAGCGTCGGCGGAGCCGGCGGTTTCATTGGCGGCGCGCTCATCGCGGACTTGCGCAAGCAGGGTTTCACCCGGTTGCGTGCGGTGGACCAGAAGCCCTTCGATCAGTGGTATCAGAAGTTCGATGACGTGGAAAACATCCAGCTCGATCTCCAGGAGAAGGAAGCCTGCCGCATTGCCTGCAATGGCGCTCACACGGTTTACAATCTCGCCGCTGACATGGGTGGCATGGGCTTCATCGAGAACAACAAAGCCCTGTGCATGCTCAGCGTGCTGATCAACACGCACATGCTCATGGCGGCGAAAGACGCGGGCGTGCAGCGCTTCTTCTACGCCTCCTCGGCCTGCGTTTACAACGGCGACAAGCAGAAGGCCTTCGACGTGCCCGCCTTGAAGGAAGCCGATGCCTATCCCGCGCTGCCGGAGGATGGCTATGGCTGGGAGAAACTCTTCAGCGAGCGCATGTGCCGACACTTCCGTGAGGACTTCGGCATTGCCACACGCGTGGCCCGCTATCACAACGTCTATGGACCCTGGGGCACCTGGGATGGTGGACGAGAGAAGGCTCCGGCTGCCGTGTGTCGCAAGGTGGCGCTGGCCAAGCTCAGCGGGAAACATGAGATCGAGATCTGGGGCACGGGCGAGCAGACACGCAGCTTCATGTATATCACGGACTGCGTGTATGGAACGCAGATGCTGACCAACTCGGACTTCATCGAGCCTATCAACATTGGCAGCGCCGAGATGGTCTCGATCAATCAGCTCGTCGATATGGCCGAAGAGATTGCGGGCATCAAACTCCAGCGCAGCTACAAGCTCGATGCGCCGAAAGGAGTGAATGGTCGCAGCAGTGACAACACGCTGATCAAGTCCGTGTTCGACTGGGAGCCCACCACTCGTTTGCGCGATGGCCTGGAGATCACCTACCGATGGATCTACGACGAGATCGTGCAGGGCAAGGCTTCCCTTTGATCCGTCCTCTGAAGATGCTGTTCAAGCGCCCGGGCCGCGAGGCTCTGGCGCTTGATCTTTAAATCCCCGACCGCCCGCAATGTCTGCTCCTGCCAAGCTCCGGATTCTGCTGTTGAATCAGTGCTTTTACCCGGATCATGTGTCCAGCTCGCAGCATCTGACCGACCTCGCCATTGGACTGGCGGAGGCCGGGCATGAAGTGACGGCAGTGGCATCGAGTCGAGGCTACGACAATCCTGATCGGCGCTTTCCGGTGCATGAAACGTGGCGAGGCGTGGAGATTCACCGCATCTGGACGCCGGGGCTGGGCAAGAAGGCCAAGTGGCGGCGCTTCGTGGATTTCGCCACGTTTTGGATCAATGCCACGCTCATCCTGCTGCGTCTGCCACGCTTCGATGTGACGGTGTGCCTGACTTCGCCGCCGCTGATCTCGTCATTGGGCACCCTGGTCGCTTTTCTCAAAGGCGGAGCCGTGGTGCCGTGGGTGATGGACCTCAATCCTGACGAAGCCGTGGCCGCAGGCTGGCTGCGCCAGGGCAGTCTGGCGGAGCGGGTGATGAGCACTTTGCAGAACTGGAGCTTTGGTCGTGCCGCGCGCATCGTGGCGCTGGATCGGTTCATGGCGGCACGTATCCGGGCCAAGAGTGTGAGCGAGGATGTGATCCATGTGGATGCACCGTGGTCGCACGATGATGCCGTTCGCTACGATGTGGTCGCGCGCGATCAGTTTCGTGCCGAACATGGCATGACGGGCAAATTCGTGGTGATGTATTCCGGCAATCACAGCCCGTGCCATCCGCTCGACACCGTGCTCCAGGCAGCGCTGAAGCTGAAAGATGATCCGCTGATCCGGTTCATGTTCGTGGGTGGTGGCAGCGAGCACGGGAAGGTGAAGGCCTTTGCCAAGGAGCACTCGCTTTCACACATGGTGTGCCTGCCTTACCAGCCGCTGGACAAGCTGAGCGGCTCGCTCTCGGCGGCCGATTTGCACCTGGTGGTGATGGGTGATCCGTTCGTGGGACTGGTGCATCCTTGCAAGGTTTACAACATCCTGTCGCTCGGGCTCCCGTGGTTGGCTGTGGGACCTGCGGAATGCCACCTCACGGATCTCGTCGCCCGGCTGCCGGACAAGCGCTACGCCATGACGGTGGCTCATGGTCAGGCGGACGAGATGGTGCGCATCCTCAGAGATGCTGCTGCGACGGGTGCTCTGACTCCGAGCGAGGATTTGCGGAGGCTGGCGGCAGAGTATTCGCAATCCCGCCTGTGCCCACGATTTGTGCAGTTGGTGGCAGATGCCGCGAAGCGCTGATTGCTCTTTTCAGACAAGTCGATCAAGATGAACCCCATGCTCGCCCTCGTTATTCCGATTCCCAGTGTGAAGAACGTGCTCGCGTTCGTCGGGGCGGTGTTGATGAGTTCGCTGCTCACGGCACTGGTATTGCGCTATCAGAAGGGCGTGGGCTTTGACCAGCCTGACGACCATCGCAAGAAGCATGGGCGCAAGATTTCACGCCTGGGCGGGGTGCCGATTTTTTTCACGCTGCTCGCGGGCATGCTGCTCACGAATTACCTGGAGGCCTCGCCGCCGATTCCGATCGAGTGGTGGCCGCTCGTGCTCGCGAACACGCTGATCTTTGCCATCGGCTTTCTCGACGATCTTCGCCCGTTGGGCGCTCGTGTGAAGCTCGTGGGGCAAGTGGGTGCTGCGTGCGTGCTCTACGCTCTGGGGCACTCGATTGATTACGTCACCAATCCGATCTCGCACAGCCATGTGGCGCTGGGACTGTGGAGCCCGGTAATCACGGTGCTGTGGCTGATCGCGATTCCGAATATCGTTAATCTGATCGATGGCATGGATGGCCTGGCGGCAGGCTTCGGCTTGTTCCTCTGTCTCACACTGGCCTTCATCGGGCACTTCAGCGGGATGCCGGATGTGGTGATGATTTGCACTGTGATGGCTGGGGCGCTGGCTGGCTTCTTGATGTTCAATTTTCCTCCGGCCCGTATTTTCCTCGGCGATGGTGGTGCGTATCTGATCGGGTTTTTCATCGCCTCGGTTTCGCTGAGCACCTCGCAGAAGGGTTACATCCTTGGTGCCTTGCTGGTGATCGTGGTCGCGCTGGGCGTGCCGATCTTGGACACCTTGTTCGCCATCATTCGCCGCGGAGTTCGCGGGGTGCCGCTGTTCCGTGCGGATGCTGAGCATGTGCATCATCGTTTGATCGCGCTTGGTTTTAGCAAAGGCCAGGCATTGGGTATCCTGTATGCGGTGTGTGCGGTGCTGAGCTTGCTGGGCATTCTGGTGCTGACGAAGCGGGGCATGGGCACGGTGATCGCGATGGCCGCGCTTTTCTTGCTGACCCTCATCGCGGCTCGGGGACTGGGCTACGTGAAGAGTTTCCGTGGTCTGCACCGGCAGTTCTACAAGGCCTTCGAGCAACGTCGCGAACTTGCGTTCGCTCGCGCTTACGGGCAGGTGCTTGAACTTGAGTCTGGACGGATGTCCTCGGCGGCGGAGTTTGTCGAACTTCTGGGACGATCACTTCCACGAATTGGCTTCACCTTGAAGCCGGAACACGGGCGGGTGGTCTGCTCACTGCGTCTGGCGGATGGGACAATGTGGCAGGTAGGTCGCCTGGACTACGAGCGCACGGAAGATCAATGGCGGTCGCACCTGGAGGCCATGCTGGCAGGCCTCGAGCACGCGCTCCTGCGGTGGGGCGATCTGCCAGGAGTGGCGCTATCCCGACCCGAGGAGGCATCTGCTGAAACGGAGCCTGCGACCAGTGCAACCCCTAGCATTCACGGAACATGATGAAGCGCAGACGCAGGCGGAGATCAGAAAGCTCAGAGAGCGAAGCCCCCATCAGCCCGCTGGCTGAGGAGATTCACGCCGAGGCTGAGGCGGATGCGAGTGTGGAAGAGCCGGCACCGCATTGGATTTTCAATGTGATCGCCGGGCTGCCTGTGCTGCTCTGCCTGATGGGCAATGGGCGCAATGCCTGGGTGCCGGGCCTGGCGGCGGTGATCATCGGACTGCTGGCCCTCGTTTTTCCGCCGAAGAACAAGCTGCCGTTCCTGCTCCTCATGGTCGTGGGAGCCCTGGCGCTACCGGGGCTGATCAGCCTGCTGCCTTTCAAACTGCCCTTCCTGCCGGTGTGGCGCGAGACGCTGGTCCGTGACCTGCAACTGCCGATGGAGAAGATGATCACGGTGCAGCCGTGGGTCACTTTTGAGAACTGGGCATGGATCGCCGTGATGCTGCTCTGGTTCTGCTGGGGCTCATCTTACTGGCAGACCTCGCATGGTCGGGGAGCGGTCATGCGTCGCCTTGCACTGGGGTTCACGGGCGTGGCGGTGCTGTGCATTATTTTCCGCCTCATCGGTTGGGAGCCTGCCTTCTGGGACTGGCGCGAGCACAAGGATATGGGGCCTTTCGCCAATCGGAACCACATCTCGGGGCTGATGGCGATCAACTCCATCCTCTGCCTCACCTCGGCTTACGATCTGATGCGCCGCAAAAAGGGCCTCTGGCTGCTCTTTGGCCTGGGCGTAGTGCCCAGCTTTGCGGTGATCCTGATGGTCGGCTCACGGGCGGGGCTCATCTTGTTTGGCATCGGCCTGCTGGCGTGGTTCCTGGCAGCATCCCTGCGCCGCCGGAGTATCGAGCGGGTGGCCGTGAGCGGTGCGGTGGTGCTTGCTCTGACGGCAGGCGCGGTGCTTTTTGGCCAGAAGCTGATCGCCCGGTTCACCAATCCGGGAGTGATCGCCACTCCGCAATTCTCCATGGACGGGCGCGTGCGGGTCTATCAGGAGACGCTGGATCTCATCCTGCAACATCCGGCACTGGGCATTGGCCTGGGCAATTTCAACGGTGTCTTCGGCATGACCAATAAGATGGGCGATGCCTACATGCGCTATCACCATCCCGAGAGTGACTGGCTTTGGTTCCTGGCCGAGGCTGGCTGGCCGGCGACGCTGGCAGCCTTGCTCGGTGTGGTGTTGTTGCTTCGCTGGATGGGACCGTGGCGCAAGGTCTCGCATAGTCATCATCGGCGCGAGCGTCGTCTGCGGCTGGCGGCGGGCTTTGCCGCGCTGCTGCTGATCGCTCACGGCTTGGTGGATGTGCCGATTCACAATCTGGCCATCTCGCTGCTGCTGGGGCTCCTCGTTTCCATGGCGTTTTACGAGAAGCGTCTCACCGAGGCCTCGGGCGTGGTGATGACCGGCTTGTTCCGAGTGGCGGGTCTGCTCGCAGTGGCGGCGGGTGTGACCTGGATTGCCACTGGCATGGGAATGACGAATGTGATGGGTTACTCCGCTTCCCAGGCCCGATTGCAAAAGACGCGCGTGCTCACCGAGGCGGGTAATCCCGCCGCCGCCTGGCGCGAGATCAATCAAGTGGTGGAAGTCGCTCCCCTGAGCTGGGAGGCGTGGTATCGGCGCGCAGAGATCGGCTTGCGTCTGGGCCGCAGCTACACCGAGTCGCTCCGCGATTTCACGAGGTCGCGCTATCTGGAGCCCAATGTGGTGGAGAACTGCATGATCGAGGCGGACGTGTGGCTGAGGTATCAGCCCGCCCTCGCGATTGCCGCCTGGCGTGAGGCGCTGGCCAGGGATGCTTCCGATCAGTTCAACCGCTACAAGCTCATGCTACAGGCGACCGAGTTCCTCCCCGAACTCCGCCCCGGAGTCCGGGGGCTGGCTTCCAATGCCCGGCTCCTCGTCGCCTACCTCGCCAGCACCCCGCGAGGCGAGGAGTTTGATGCCACGCTGCAAGAGCTGCTCCAGCGCTACCCCACGCTCGAGGGGCTGAACAATTACGAGCGATTCCTTCTCTTCCACCAATGGCGTGACCGGGGCGACCGGCAGGCTCTGGCGACGGCCCTGGCGACCAATGAAGCCTGGCTGGCCGATGGCTGGCGCTACCTCGCGGAGGACTACGGTGCTGCGGGGAAGTTCCGGGAGGCCTTCGAGCTGGCAAAGCGGTTCGTCGTGCCCAAGGTCAATCTCTCGTCGTCTGAGGACGTGGTCTCCATTGAGCAATTGGATCGCGAGTTCAGGTTCTCGCCCTCGGATGCCAACCGCGGCATCCGGCTTTTCGCGGCGCAACGCGATGCCAGCCGCTTCGATGACGCGCTCAAGACCCTCGAACTGATGGGCGCTCAGCCGAATGCTCCAGCGGATGTCTTTTTTGAGATGGCGAAAATTCACGCTCTGAGAGGCGACTATCAGAAAGCCTGGGAACTGACGCAGAAGTATTTGCAGCGATGAGAATGCAGAGGCCGCCGAGCCGCGACTCTCATTTTCGAAAGGCCAGCCGGTTGATTTTCCATATTGACCGGGCTGGCCTATTACTTTAGACTCCCAAATAATCAGTAATGCCTCTCAACCCCGAAAATCATTATGGCCAAGATAGTTATCATAGATGACGAAAGCTCCATCCTGGAGCTGATGAGCAAACTCTGCCGCTCGGTCGGCCACACGGTTTTCCCCTGCCTGACCGGGGCTGAAGGTCTCGCCGCCGTCAAAGCGCAGTCGCCAGAGCTGGTCATCGTCGATCTCCGCATCGGCGACGTCAGTGGTCTGGACATCGTCAAGACCTGCGCCGTCGAGGCTCCGAACGCCGCCGTCATCATGGTCACCGGCCACGGCAGCGTGGAAACGGCGGTAGAAGCCATGCGCCTAGGGGCCTTCGACTACCTGACCAAGCCCTTCGATTTGGGCGACCTGATCAAGACGGTCAACCACGCCTTGGCTCGCAACAAGGACGGCAGCGTGGATGTCTCATCCGCTCCCACCAGCCCGCTCCTCCGTTCCAGCCAATCGTCCAAGCTCATTGGCCACAGCGAGGCTGTTCAGAAGATCTTCGAACGCGTCCGCCGCGTGGCTGATTCGGACAGCCCGATCCTCATCGAGGGAGAGTTCGGCACCGGCAAGCACATGGTGGCCCGCGCCGCTCATGAAGCCAGCCAGCGCGCCGCCGCTCCGTTCAAGGAACTCCAGTGCAGCGCCCTACCGGAGGACGTGCTGGAGGCGGAACTCTTCTCCACCACGGGCACCGGGATCTTCAATCGCGTCAATGGCGGCACCGTCCACTTGGCCGAAGTCCACCTGCTCCCGCCGCGCATCCAGGCTCAGCTCAATACCTTGCTCGACGAGGTCCAGAACCGCCGTGGAAGCTCCAGCGTTCCCAGCTTCCGACTCGTCACCTCCACCACCATCCCGCTGGAGGAGGCCGCCTCCGCCGGGAAGTTCCGCGAGGACCTCTATTACAAGATCTCGGTGGTGCCCGTGCGCATCCCGCCTCTGCGCGAACGTCGCGAAGACATCCGCCCGCTGGTGGAGCACTTCCTCAAAGACCACGCCGAGCGGTCAGGGGGTGAGGCGAAGGCCATCGACGCCTACGCCTTGGAGTTCCTGGAGAAATACTCATGGCCGGGCAACATCTCGGAACTGCGCAACGCCGTCGAGCGCGCCTGCGCCCTCTGCGAAGGCAACCGCATCAAGCCCTCGGACCTCCCGAGCAAGGTGAGCCAGCAGGTGGAAGTGCCCAGCCCCGACAAAGGCGGCGGCAAGGTGCAGCTCCCCATCGGCTCCACCCTCGACGACTTCATTCGCACCCAGGAGCGCCTCTTCATTCAGGAGACGCTCAAATACAACAACGGCTCCCGCGAGAAGACCGCCAGCATGCTCGATGTCAGCATCGCGACGCTTTATCGCAAAATGGGTCTCAACGTCGAGCGCAAGACCACGACGTAGTTACAGGGGCAAACGATCTCTCGATTTGCGAAGGCGGTGCCGAAAGGTTCCGCCTTCTGCATGTCTGGGCTGCAACATCCAGCCCGCCGCCGCAGTAGGTTCTAGCTCATGCGCTCGCTTGCCCTCGTCCTTGTCGCCCTCGCGTCTCCCCTCGGAGCCGCGCCGGTGGACTACGTGAAGGACATCAAGCCTCTCCTCAAGTCCCGGTGCTATGCCTGCCACGGCGCGCTCAAGCAGAAGGGCGGGCTCCGCCTGGACACCGTCGCAGCCATGAAAAAGGGCGGCGATGGCGGATCAGCCCTGGACCTCTCGCACGCCCTCCTCGTCGAGCGCGTGACCACCACCGACTTCGACGAGCGCATGCCGCCCGAGGGCGAGGGAGCCGCTTTGCCCGCCGCCGACGTGCAGAAGCTGAAGGCCTGGATCGCCGCCGGAGCGCCCGGCCCTGCCGACGAGCAGCCCGAGGCTGACCCTCGTTCCCACTGGGCCTACCAGCCGCCCAAGGCCAGCGGGGCCTCCCTTGATGCCATGTTGGCCGCCCATCTCGCCAGTAAGCAGCTCAAGCCCCAGCCCGAAGCCCCGCCTGAGGTCTGGCTGCGCCGGGTGCACCTCGACCTCGTGGGACTGCCTCCCACTGCCGAACAAGTCGTTGCCTTCCAACAGCAATGCGCCAACGCCTCGCCTACCGCCCGCCGTCTTGCCTATGAGGCCGTGGTGGATCGCTTGCTCGCCTCGCCCCAGCATGGCGAGCGCTGGGCTCGGCACTTCATGGACATCTGGCGCTACTGCGACTGGTATGGACTGGGCGCGCAGCTCCGGCACAGCCAGAAGCACATCTGGCACTGGCGTGACTGGATCGTGGAATCCATCAATGCAGACAAAGGCTACGATCGCATGATCATCGAGCAGGTCGCCGGGGATGAGCTGGCCCCCACGGACCCCGCCACCCTGCGCGCCACCGGCTTTCTCGCCCGCAGCTACTACCTCTTCAATCGCACCACCTGGCTGGACGAAACCATCGAGCACACCAGCCGCGCCTTCCTCGGCCTCACGATGCAGTGCGTGAAGTGCCACGCGCACAAATATGATCCCATCGAGCAGGTTGATTACTATGAGATGCGCGCTGTGTTCGAGCCCCTGCACGTCCGTCTCGATCCCTGGCCTGGTGAGCCCGACCTGGAGAAAAATGGACTCCCGCGCGCCTTCGATCTCCACCTCGACCGTCCGACTTACCGCCATGTGCGCGGCGATGAGAAGAACGAGGACAAAAGCAAGGTCATCGTCCCCGGCCTGCCCGAGGTGCTCAGCTTCGCGAGCTTCCAGCCCCAGACCGTGAAGCTGCCCGCCAGCGTCTCACGCCCCGTGCTCCAGCCTTTCGTCGCAAAGGATCACCTTCACAAAGTGGAAGCCGAGGTCGCTGCCGCGAAAACCCCGGACGCCCGGACGCTCGCCGAGCTGCATCTTGCCCAGGTGAAGGCCATCATCGCTGCCGACCTCAAACCCGGTGACAATTCCCTCGCCCAGGCCGCTGCCGCCGCGACGGCCACCCACGGTTTGGCCAAGGCTGAGACCGAACTCGCCGCCCTCGAGAAGCAAGCCATCCCGACCGAGAAGGCCAAGAAGACGGCGCACGACAAGAAGCTGAAATCCGCCCGCGATGCCCTGGCCGCCGCGAAGAAGAAAGTCGCCGCTCCAGGTTCCACCTACACCTCGCTGCCCGTGTCGCTGAAAGCCCAGGAAGGTCCCGAAGATGCCAGCAATGCGGCCGTGCAAACCTACCCCGAGAGCAGCACCGGCCGCCGCCTTGCCCTCGCCCGCTGGATGGCAGACGAGCGCCACCCGCTCACCGCTCGCGTGCTGGTGAACCAAGTCTGGATGCGGCACTTCGGCACCTCGTTCGTCCCGGATGTGGCCGACTTTGGCCGCCGTGCTCCGGCCCCGGCTTACCAGGACATCCTCGATACGCTCGCCGTCGGCTTCAAGA
>CAUJJC010000019.1 GCA_963204975.1 Verrucomicrobiota bacterium
AGGCGAAGACCCACTTCATCATCGTCGATGCCGTCGGCGTCTGCGAGAGCGACAAGACCGAGTCCCGCCCGCTGGAGCGCAAGCCCACCGTCGTCTTTGATAAACTCCTCCTCGGCGTTGCCCTCGGAAAGCGGGATGAAGACAGCCTCACCTCCCTCGCCGGACGCCTCGCCCGGCTCGACCGCGAACTCACCCCCGCCCAGCAAAAGGAAGTCACCAACACCAGCGGCGGCCACACGCTCAGCCAGATGTCCGCCGCGTTGTTGAAGGCCTTCGATCCCGATGACGTGGAAGCGGTGTCCCGCCGCTTACTCGCCGCCGAAGAAGACCAGCGCACCCAAACCATCGCCAAGTTTTTCGACCCTCACGCCCCACTCGACATCACGCGTGCCAACCTGCCACACTGGCAGCAAGACGGAGCCACCTACTTCATCACCTTCCGCCTCGTCGATTCGTTGCCTCGCGAGAAACTCGAACAATGGGCCAAAGATCGTGAGGCATGGCTCGCCGCGCATCCCGAGCCCGTCAGTGAAGAAGACTGGCGCGAGTATCATGAGAAGTTCTCCGCCACCATCGAACGCTGGCTCGACCAAGGTTCCGGCTCCTGCCTTCTCGAACTCCCTGAATGCCGGGTGATCGTCGAGAACGCCCTCAAGTTTTTCAACGGGCAGCGCTATCAGCTCGGCGAGTTTGTCGTCGCCTCCAACCACGTGCATGTGCTCGTCACACCCTTCGCCGGTCACGACCTGAGCGACCTCCTCCATTCTTGGAAAAGCTTCACGGCGAAGGAGCTGATCAAAGTAGAAGCGGCGTCCCGCCGCTTGCAGTCCTGGTGGGACGAACTCCACAGCCGCAGACTCGCCGCCGCCTTCGAGCAAAGCCCCGCACGCTACGCCACTCTTCAGTTCCAGCGACCTGTCTGGCAGAAGGAGAGCTTCGACCACATCGTCCGCTCTTCCGCATCACTGAAGAAGTTCGAGGATTACATGCGGGAGCACAAAGAGAGTGGAAGCGGCGTCTCGCCGCTTGAGTCTCCATTCGATCTTTACTCTGAAGAAGCGGAACAAAAGCGGCGGGACGCCGCTTCTACTGCACTCATCACCACCGCCTGCGCACCGTTCGACAAGCCTGCCCTGCGCGACCTCCTCGCCAAGGTGAAGCAGGAGAGCGAGCAAACCATCGCCACCTCCGTCATTGATGAAGTCATCGAGCAGGGCTTCAGCGGAGCCGCCAAGGACAAGGCCGCCGCCCTCGCGAAATCCTTCCGCGACTACATCGAGCAGCATCAGGCCGAGATCACCGCCCTGCAGATCCTCTACAGCCGCCCCTACGCCCAGCGCCTCACCGAGAAGATGTTCAAGGAACTGGAAAAGAAGCTCCGCGAGCAGCACGCCGCCTGGACCGAGGACAACCTCTGGAATGCCTTCGCCACCACCGCCCCAGACAAAGTCAAAGGCCGCACCCAGGCCGGAAGATTCGCTGACCTCGTCTCCCTCGTCCGCTTCGCCCTGGAACAGCAGCCGGTGCTGAAACCCTTTGCCGACTCCGTGAACGAGCGCTTCGAGCAATGGCTCGAACGTAGAAGCGGCGTCCCGCCGCTTAATGTCCCGAATGCAGAAGGAAGTGCCTCTTCATCCAAGGACGACATCCCCGCGCACGAGACCAAGCGGCGAGACGCCGCTTCCACTTCTACCTTCACCCCCGACCAGCTCGCCTGGCTAAAGCTCATCCGCGACCACATCGCCACCAGCCTCAGCATCGAGCTGGAGGATCTCGACTACACGCCCTTCAACCAGGAAGGCGGCCTCGGAAAAGCCCATCAACTCTTCGGCGACCAGTTGCCGAAGCTGCTGGAAGAACTGAACGAGGTGCTTGCTGCGTGAGGCTGCTTCCGGTATAGATACAAAACATAGCTATGACCACAGCAAAGATATTTCAGCATGGCGGCAGCCAGGCCGTGCGTCTGCCCAAGGCCTTCCGATTCCCTGGTTCGGAAGTGCTCATTGAGAAACACGGTGATGAAGTGGTGCTGCGGCCCGTCACCCACGCCCAGTTCAAGTCCTTCACCGAGATCGCCCGCCACCTCGCGGAGAACTTCCCGGACACCGAGGATTTCCCCGAGCCGCCGCCACGCCCAACCGCTCACGAGCGCGCCATCCTGGAGTTTTGATCCATGCCCGCGACTCCCGCCTATCTGCTGGATTCCAGCGCCTGCATCCCGATCCTGCGCAACAAGGCAGGCCTTGGCAAACTGCCGTCGCCCGCCAGGACCGGCATCCCCATCATCGTCGCCGCAGAACTGTGGACCGGTGTGAAGAAGAACTTGGCCACCCACCCGCAGCAGGCTGCCAAGCTCCAGGCCTTCCTGGGCCTGTTCGCCATTCCTGAGTTCGGCATGGACGCCGCGATTCACTACGCGGAGATTCGCGCTGACTTGGAATCCAAAGGCAGCACCATCGGCCCGCTGGACCTCCTCATCGCTGCCCAGGCCCGCAGCCTTGGTGCCACACTCGTCACCGGCAACGTCGCCGAGTTCAAGCGAGTCAAAGGTCTCAAAGTCATGGAATGGAAGCCTGCCTAGACTCATGAGCCGCGATCCCGACATCGACGATCTCGTTGAGCAAATCCGTCCGCTTGCGCAGCAGATCGTCGCGCTTCAGGAGCAGATGAAAGCGCTCGGTATGTTCGCCAATGACCGTGAACTGCTCCAGTGCTCGCGCTGCGGCCTCATGGAGGACGTGACGCACGAGGGTTTCCTCATCACCTGCCGCGAGCCTGATCTCGGCATCGACACCGGCCTGCGCTTCGAGCCGATCACCGAGGAAAGCTACCGCTGCCCATCCTGCGGCCAGACCGTGCAGGAGCCGCTCTCCGAAGATGAAAAGCAGGAGGGCCTCAGCGCATGACGAAGAAGGTGCCGCAAAAAAACAAAGTCCAGGAGCCGAAGGCGCAGCCAAAAGTCCAAGCCCCAAAGGGGCGAAACAAACCAGTCCAGGGCAACGCCCTGGGTCACACGGTCCCAGAAGATCAGAGCCCTGAGCCGGAGCGCAGCGGAGACAGATCGCCGACTGGCGACCGCGTAGCGGTGAACGAAGTGAATCAACGGGCGAGACAATTGCCGAATGGCTGGCGATGGGTCACGCTCCGTGAAATTGCGCAGATTTCTGGCGGTGTAACCAAAGGACAAAAGCGCCGCCCGAATGAAATCATTCGGAAGGTGCCTTATCTCCGAGTAGCCAATGTTCAGCGCGGTTATCTCGACCTATCAGAAGTGAAGGAGATTGAAGCTAGCGAATCAGAAGTTCAGGCACTGCAACTCCAGGTTGGGGACATCCTTTTCAACGAGGGTGGTGATCGCGATAAGCTGGGAAGGGGGTGGATATGGAACGGCGAGTTGCCTGTGTGCGTTCATCAAAACCACGTCTTTCGTGCTCGACTTCGTGACTCAAACGACAGTCCGAAGTTTATATCGTTTTACGGCAACTCGGAAGGCCAGCGATATTTCATGGCGCAGGGCAAACAGACGACCAACCTTGCGTCGATCAATCTCACGAAACTCGGACAACTTCCGATTCCCCTGCCACCACCTGACGACCAACGCCGCATCGTGGCGGAGATTGAGAAGCAATTCACGCGGCTGGAGGCGGGAGTGGCGGCGTTGCGGCGGGTGCAGGCCAACCTCAAACGCTACCGCGCCGCCGTCCTGGCAGCCGCATGCGAAGGCCGCCTCGTCCCCACCGAAGCCGAACTGTGTGGAAGCGGCGTCCCGCCGCTTAATCCAACTTCAACCACCAAGCCCGCTTCCTCCAAAGCCGGGTCGAAGGTGTCAAAGAGCCCAAAGCGGCAGGATGCCGCTTCCACCTTCGAATCCGGCCAGCAACTCCTCGCCCGCATCCTCACCGAACGCCGCCAAAACTGGCAGGGCCGGGGTAAATACAAGGAGCCCGCCAGCCTGAGCGCCTCAGGTTATGAGCTTGCCTCGCTGCCGGAAGGATGGGGCAGCGGCACCGTGGAGCAACTCAACCAATCAAACCGCCCTTGTGCATACGGTGTCTTGCAGCCGGGAGAAGACTTGAAGGATGGAGTGCCATTTGTCCGAGTAGGCGACATCAATGATGGCAAGGTCTCACAAGCCGCGATGAAGCGCATCGCACCAGCGATTGCTGCCCAGTATCCACGAACAAAGCTTCACGGCGGCGAGTTGGCGATCACCCTTGTCGGAGCGATTGGTCGAACCGCTGTCATCCCTGATTCGCTAGCAGGCGGGAACACTGCTCGGGCTGTTGGAATCATCCCCCTCACCAAGCTTGTGAATCCTCATTGGGTCGAGATTTGGTTCCGAAACCCTACCAAGGTCGCCGAGATGACGGGCAAGTCACACGAGGTCGCACGCAAGACCTTGAACCTCGAAGATGTTCGCGCCGCATCGGTTGCCCTCCCGCCCCTCGCCGAACAAACCCGCATCGTGGCGGAAGTGGAGCGGCGGTTGAGCGTGGTGGAGGAACTGGAAGCCGTGGTCACCACCAACCTCCAACGCGCCACCCGCCTGCGCCAAAGCATCCTTCAGAAGGCTTTCACCGGAGGACTTGCATGAGAGCCCGCGATGCCAACCTTGAATTCAATGCTCCGGCAGGGCACGCCCGCCTGCGGCAGTCCATTTTTCAGAAAGCCTTCACAGGAGAGCCTGTTTCATGATCCAGCTCATCGAAATCATCCGGCGCAGCGATCAGGGTGTGACACGCCCGTTCGTGTGTCGTGGTGACGACGGCGCACTTTACTATGTGAAGGGGGCTGGAGCCGGATGGAAGGCCTTGATCGCCGAGTGGGTGGCGGGGAGTCTGGCGCGTCACCTTCTCCTGCCAGTGCCGCCCTTTGCCATCGCGGAAGTGCCGCGCGCGCTGGTGCGTGGCTCGGTGAATGAAGACATCGGTGACTTGGGCGCGGGGCCGGTCTTTGCCTCTCGCGCGGTGCCGATGGCGGAGGAACTGCGCTACGAGCATGTGCGCCGTGTGCCAATGAGCGAGCAGGCGTGGACGCTGCTGTTCGACTGCTGGGTGATCAACGGTGATCGCACCTTGTCCGAGCACGGGGGCAATCCGAACGTGCTGTGGACGCCAGGCGACGGGAGGATGCATCTCATTGATCACAATCTGGCCTTTGAGGACGATCCGCTGGCGGAGTTGAAATCTCACCACGCCTTCAGCGCCGCGCATTCGGCGTGGGACAAATCCTTTCGAGCGGAGGCGACCCAGCGCATGAGGGCGGCGATGTCGGAACTTCCGTCGATCTGGAATTCACTGCCTGATGAGTGGCTGGAGTTCGACAGCCTGACACTCGCGCAGGTGGAAGAAATGCTCTGGCGCTTTGAGCGCGCTGTGGACATACTTTGGGCATGAACACTCCGGCTCTCGTCTGCAACTATGCACTGCTGCGTTTCCGTCCCGATCCGGACGGCGGCGAGTTTGTAAACGTGGGATTCGCGCTGTGGTGCGAGACGGCGCGCAAGTTTCGTTTTTGCTGTGACACCCGTTGTGCTGCCCGTGTGCAGGATTTTTTCCCCGATCTCGATGTGAAGCATTACGAACGCGCGGTGACCGAGATGGCGGAGGAGATGATGCGTGTTGGCTCTGGCATCACCTTCCACGCAGAGGGAGCCAAACGTGCTTACCAAGAATTGATCCGCCAGCGCGAGGGGCTGCTGACCTTTGGCCCCAACGCCACGGTGATGACCCATGATGTGGATGCGCTGGAGGAGCAATTGATCACGAAGCACCTGCGAACGGGCGTGCGTGTAACGCCGATGCAAACCTTCGCCAGGAGCGCGGCCTGATCCTGCATGTCCAACCCCAACGCCCTCGTCTCCAAACTCTGGAACTACTGCAGCATCCTGCGCGATGACGGCCTGTCGTATGGCGACTACGTTGAGCAACTGACCTTCCTCCTCTTCCTGAAGATGGCGGACGAGCAGTCGAAGTCTCCCTATCTGAGCGAAGATAAGCGGCGAGACGCCGCTTCCACTATCCCGAAGGGCAAGGACTGGCCCTCGCTGCTCGCCAAGGACGGCGATGAACTGGAGGTGCATTACCGCCACACGCTGGAGGAACTGGGCAAGTGCTCCGGGATGCTGGGCATCATCTTCCGCAAGGCGCAGAACAAGATCCAGGACCCGGCTAAGCTGCGGCGGCTGATCGTGGACCTGATCGACAAGGAGCAGTGGTCCAGCCTTTCCGCCGATGTGAAGGGCGATGCCTACGAGGGCCTGCTGCAAAAGAACGCCGAGGACGTGAAGGGCGGCGCGGGCCAATACTTCACCCCGCGCTCCCTCATTGCCGCCATGGTCGAAGTGGTGGCCCCGCAGCCCGGCGAAACCATCTGCGATCCCGCCTGCGGCACCGGCGGCTTCCTGTTGGCCGCGCATGATTACATCGCCAAGCATCATCAGCTCGACCGCGACCAAAAGAAGCAGCTCAAGAGCGGCACCTTCTACGGCATCGAGCTAGTGGACAGCGTGACCCGCCTCTGCGCCATGAACCTGCTGCTGCATGGGATTGGGGATGGTGGAAGCGGCGTCTCGCCGCTTGAGGCAACGACCGCGAACAATGCTTCCGATGAAAAGGGAGGCGTCTCTGGGGAATGGAACAATAAGCGGCGGGACGCCGCTTCCACGGCTTCCACTTTTGACCTCCCCGTGATCACCAAGGACGCCCTGGCTGGAAAGCACGGCGAATACGAGATCGTCCTGGCCAATCCGCCCTTTGGCAAAAAGAGCAGCGTCACCATCGTCAACGACGCAGGCGAGTCCTCCAAGGAAAGCCTCGTGATCAATCGCGACGACTTCTGGGCCAGCACGAGCAACAAGCAGCTCAACTTCCTCCAGCACATCTTTACCATCCTCAAGATGCACGGACGCGCTGCCGTGGTGCTGCCGGACAACGTGCTGTTTGAAGGCGGAGCCGGAGAAACCATCCGCCGCGAACTCCTCAAGCAAGCCGATGTCCACACCCTGCTGCGCCTGCCCACCGGCATCTTCTACGCCCAAGGCGTGAAGGCCAACGTCCTCTTCTTCGATCGCAAACCCGCCCAGGAGAAGCCTTGGACGAAGAAGCTCTGGATCTACGACCTGCGCACCAACATGCACTTCACCCTCAAGGAGAATCCCCTGAAGCGCGAGCATCTGGATGACTTTGTGGCGTGTTACTTCGGTGGAAGCGGCGTCTCGCCGCTGGGTGCTGGATCGGGGAATGAGCGGCGGGACGCCGCTTCTACTTCACGCCACGAGCGCCAAGAGTCCGAGCGCTTCAAAGCCTTCGACTACGAGGACCTGATCAAACGCGACAAGATCAACCTCGACATCTTCTGGCTCAAAGACGACGCCCTCGAAGAGTCCGCGAATCTGCCTGCGCCCGGCGTCATCGCCCAAGACATCATGGAAGACCTTCAAGCCGCCCTCGAGCAGTTCGCCACGATTGCGGAGGACTTGAAGGTGGAGGTGTGAGGCTCCTATTTGTCCTCAAGGAGCGCGGCGTCCGAACTTCTTGTCGAGTTCGCCATACGAGATCTGGATCAACGTGGGACGACCATGCGGGCAGCAGTATGGCATCTCACACTGCATCAGATCACGGATCAGGCTGGCGAGTTCGGGCTCGCGGAGATGGTCGTTGGCTTTGACAGCGTGACGGCAAACGGTGGTGGCGATCATGTCTTCGCCAAGGCGCAGCGATGACGACTTGGAGCTGAGGCTTGCGAGTTCATCAACCACCTGGCTGAGCAAGGCCGCCGGATCATCCGTGCGCATGAAGGTGGGCAGGGTGTCGATCTTCAGAGTGTTCGCGCCGAAGGGCTCGGCCTCAATGCCGAGCTTGGCCAGCGAAGGAAGATTACGGCTGAGCAATTCATAGTCGCGCGGGCTGACATGAAGCATCAACGGCATGAGCAGGCGCTGGGTCGGCACGCCTTCCGTTTCCATCGCACGGCGCATCTTCTCGAACAGCACGCGCTCATGTGCCGCATGCTGATCCATGAGCACGAGACCCTCGGGGCTTTCCATCAAGACGTAGAGCTTGCCGAGCACGCCGAGGATCTTGAACTCATCGCCGGGCTGCTTCGCTGCGGAAGGCTGTGCCACCGGAGGAGTTGGGGATGCGGAAGGAACTGTGCGTGGAGCCGGAGGTGCTACTTCTCGTTCAATCTCGGGTGCTGGTGAAACACTAACGACGGGTGCTGGTGCAACCGGCAACTCGCTCCAGTCACGACGCAGCGCAGACTTCTCTGCGACGGGGATCGGCAACTCGACCTGCTGCGGTGGGGGCTCAAAGGGAATGATGGGCTCAACGTTGTCCACTGATGCGATTGGCACCGAGCGCCCCGTGGGATGCCCTTGAGGGAGCGCCCGACTGCGATTCAGCGTGTCCTGGATCGCTCGCGATACGGCTTCGCGCACCGCATTGCCATCATGAAAGCGCACTTCCTTTTTCGCGGGATGCACGTTCACGTCGTAGGCGTGCGGGTCCATGCGCACGAAGAGAAAGGTGACTGGATACTGGCCCTTCATCAGGGTGGTGTGATAGCCCTCGCGCACACCATAGTGCAGCGATGGACTCTCGATGCAGCGACCATTGAGGAAGGTGAGTTGCATCTGCTTGTTACTGCGACTGAAGCCGGGGCCGCCGATGTAGCCGTGGATGGAGACGCCGAAGCGCTCGACTTCCATAACTGGCAGCAAGCGTTGCGCGAGTTCGTCACCGACGAGTCCACGGATGCGCTCCATCATGTTCTCCGTGGCAGGCAGGTGGAACACCGGCTCGTCGTCTTTGATCAAGGTGAAGGCGACCTGTGGATTCGCGATCGCGTGAAGCCGGAACTGCTGTTCGACATGTGCCCACTCGGTGGACTCGGTGCGGAGGAACTTGCGGCGCGCGGGCACGTTGTAGAAGAGCGAGCGCAACTCAATCGACGTGCCCGAAGCACAACCGCTGTCACGAACGGTAATCAATTTGCCACCGTGAATCTCGATCTCGGTGCCGCTCAGTGCGTTGGTCTCACGCGTTAACAAACGAAAGCGGCCAACACTGGCAATGCTTGGCAGTGCTTCGCCTCGGAAGCCAAAGGTGTAGATGGCGGCGAGATCTTCCTTCGTCTTGATCTTGCTCGTGGCGTGGCGCTCGATGGACATCATCGCATCCTCACGCACCATGCCGCTGCCGTTGTCAGTGACACGGATCAACGACGATCCTCCGCGACTCACAGCCACCTCGATATGCGTCGCGCCAGCATCAAGGCTGTTCTCCACCAGCTCACGCACGACAGCAGCCGGACGCTCCACGACTTCGCCAGCGGCGACCTGGCTGGCGAGTGCGTCGGAGAGAATGCGGATTTTTGACATGTGCCAGTTGATGCGTATGCGACGTTATTGAAGGAGCAGGTGCTCACTCAGCACAGAACCTCCAAGCCGTCCAGCCTCAGCACATTTTCATCCTCATGATTACTCTCACTCCTTCCGCCGTAGCTCATCTCAAGGCATTGATACAATCACAGAACGCTGCACCAGATGTGGGCCTTCGATTACAGATCGAGAAAGGTGGCTGCGCAGGGATGCAATATGCCATGAAACTAGACGAGTTTCGGCAAGGGGATGAGCGCATCGCCACGGAGGACGTTTCGGTCCTCGTTGATGCCGAGAGCGCTCTGTTTTTGAGAGGATGCACCCTTGATTATGTGGATTCGTTAAATGACTCCGGATTCAAAATTGAGAATCCGAATGCAGTGCGTAGTTGTGGCTGTGGAACGTCCTTTGAACCGAAGCAGGAAGGGTGAGGAACATTTTTTTGAAGAAGAGTGAAAAACTCTTTTCAAAAATACTGTAATTTGTTAATGATCACCCAGGAGACTGGGATCTGCTCAACTCCGAGATTTTTTTCAAATTTGCCATGCGCATTCAATTTTTACATGATGGTTCTGATCTCCGTAGTTACGGAGGAGGAAGTTTTGCAAAAAACCGTGGGAACGGAGGGCTGTTTTGGTGGACGATTTTTATCTTCCTACTGATCGCCCTAGCTACGGCTACGTGGTTTTTCTGTATCATGGTCTTCAATTACCCTGAAAAGCCGTTCAGCTATCGCTTCCTGTCCAAGATCAATAAGCTGGAGGCGCTCAAGAGCTACGACCTCAACTCGGTCCCCAAGAGCAAGTTCTTGTCACCGACCAAGCTGCTGGAGGAATACACCTTTTTCACCCCGGAGCGCATGAGGGTGACGAACGATCAACTCAAGCGCGATTACATTCGGAATTTCCGCGACCATGGGCCGGTGTATGTGAGAGGCACCTTTACTGTGACAGCCACTCGGCGGCTGACTGGCGATGATGTGTTCACGGACGGATGGGTGGCAGTGGTTCGCGCCAACGAACTCGAAGATGTGAGCGTAGAACTCGTGCTGCCTGGCCTTTCCCGTGAAGATTCGCCCTATCGTGCTGGTGATCAGATCACGCTTGATGGCAAAAAAGGATGTGCAGCCGCTGTGCATCTACAGAAGCAGGAGAATGATCGCCTGCTCGTGACGGCGGTGCCTTTGCTGTATGGCACTATCACCACGTTTGAAGGTTCACTCGCTTCGTTGAAGGCACCTGAGAAGCTCAACATGGATGCGGTGTGGCCTATCTGGCGCGATGCTCCCGATGCGAAGGTTGAGGCTGGGCAAGCCAGTGAAGCTGTGGTGAAAGCGGTGCAGGTCACTGCGGCTCCTCCTGTTCGGTAATTTTGGCTGGCAGAGCTTGTTAATCGCCAGCACCGGCAAACTCGGCGTTCGTGCGGATTTGCATTCCAAGCAGCACCCAATCGTGCAGCGTGCCACTCATGTCGCGGAGGTAGTTCCTCATGCGCAGCAGTTCACTGAACCCTGCTGTCTCGAAGCAATGGATCGAGGCTCCGCGCTCGCCATTGAACTCGGCTTCTAATTGAGTGAGTTCACAATGCTGGGCCACCTCGATCATCTGATGGATTAACATGCCACTGACTCCAACATCCCGATACTCCGGGTGAGTGAGAGAGTGGACGCGCCCGATGTGGCGCTTCCAGCCGCCTTCGCGTTGTTGCAGGGTGATTTTGCCAATGATGTGATCGTGGGCGATGGCGATCAGAGTCAACGCCTTGTCATAGTCCAAATCGCGGCACCATTCCTTACGAAAGCGCCCGGAACCAATTCGTTGCTTGATGAAGAGGCGTTCGATTTCAGGCACAGCATGGAGGAACTTGATGAAGGCCTGCTCGTCTGCTGAAGTCAGCGGACGAATGGTGCAGGCGGTGCCGTCGTCGAGCACTTGCATGAGAGGGTAGCGTTCGAGAGCGTCGTCGATCATCTGGGGAGGAGAGTAGTCAGAGATTTGGATTCGCCAACCGATGAGATCGCTGAGGCGGAGGTGGCAAACTCACATCAGACACTGCATGATGAATGGATGAATTTGGCGGCAAACATAATCACGCTGAGACGATCACGTCTGATACTGATAGGCGCGGTGTTGCTGATATGCGCTTTGATTGGTTGGTATGTGGTGCCGCGATGGGTGGAACTGCCCGCCGGGTTGCTGAGGGACCTCAAGCCTGGGCGGGTTTATCGGGCTGCTGACGGCACACCATTGCGTCAGATGCTGAACGATGAAGGGCTGAGGATGCTGCCATCGGTTCGTTTTGAGAAGCTGCCGGAGGAGCTGATCCATGCAACGATGGCGGCGGAGGATAAGCGATTCTTCGAGCATGGAGGCATTGACCTCATAGCGGTTTGTCGTGCGGCCTTTGCCAACGTCGTTGCGAGGAGAGTGACGTCGGGCGCATCGACCATCACGCAGCAGTTGATCAAAGTAGCGAGCCCTCGTGAGGCTCGCACCTGGCGCACGAAGGTGCGGGAAGCACTTCAGGCGCGGCACCTGGAGATGCGATGGAGCAAGCAGCAAATCATGGCGGCCTATTTGAACCGGGTGAGTTATGGCAATCTCTTCACAGGCTGTGCCTCGGCTGCGCAAGGATACTTTCGCAAGCCGCTGAGCGATCTCACGACTGCTGAATGCGCCTTCCTCGCGGCCCTGCCGCAGGCTCCAGGACGCATGAATCCTTTCCGGTCCGTGGATCGGGTGGCCGGAAGGCAGCAATGGATCATCGGCAGGATGAAAGAGTTGGGCATGATTGAGGGAGAGGCGTTCGAGATTGCTCGCGATCAGCGAATTCGGCTTCAGCGATTTCTGGGAGGATTCCTCGCGTCGCATGCGATTGGACTGCTGAACGAAGACGCAGATCAGGCTGGTCAAGATGTGGTGACTACTTTGGACGCTGGACTCCAGAGGCGCATCGAGAGCATCATTGCTCATCGGCTGGAGGGCTTGCGCGCCAGGCATGTGGGACATGCAGCTTGCGTGGTGATCGAGAATGCGAGTGGCAGAGTGGTAGCTCTGGTGGGATCGCGGGATTTCTTTTCTGACGACGGCGGGCAGATCAATGGCGCATGGGTGCCGCATTCTCCTGGCTCTGCATTGAAGCCCTTCACTTATGCGCTGGCGTTTGAGCAAGGACGGCACGGGGCGAGCATCGTGCCCGACTTGCCGGTGGAGTATCAGACGCCCACGGGTCTCTATCGCCCCGAGAACTACGACCATCGTTTTTATGGTCCCATGACGTATCGCGATGCGCTGGGGAATTCGCTCAACATCTCTGCGGTGCGCGTGCTGCAATCCACCGGGGGAGCGGAGAAATTGCTGGCGCTGCTCCAAAGGCTGGGGCTCACAACCTTGACCGAGTCCGCAGAGCATTACGGTCTAGGGCTCACGATTGGCAATGCCCCTGTGAGGCTCGTCGAGTTGACCAATGCCTACGCAGCCCTGGCTCGCGGTGGCGAGTGGAGACCTTGGACTTTGCATCACAGTATGGCTGCTCCACCTGCGGTGCGTGTGCTCTCAGAGCGAGCGTGTTTTTTGATCGCCGACATCTTGAGCGACAATCAAGCTCGCCTCATCACCTTTGGCGCACACTCGCCACTGCGGCTGCCCTTTCGGGTGGCGGTCAAAACGGGAACGAGCACCAACTATCGTGACAACTGGGCCGTGGGCTTCACTCCCCAGTTCACGGTGGGCGTGTGGGCGGGCAACTTCGAAGGTCAGCCGATGGAAGACGTTACTGGAGTCACGGGGGCAGGACCGATCTTCCGCGATGTGTTCTTGATGCTTCATGACCAGCAGCGGCAAACATGGTTCAAAGACCCGCTAGCGGTCACACGGCTGCGCATTGATCCTCGCAATGGAAAGCTGGTGCCCAGAGGGCAGGGGCCTCCCGTTCGCATGAGTCGCGAGGAGGTGTTCTGGGATTCAGTGCGCCCGCCCATGGCGAACGCGTCGGATTATGATTCATCCACGGGTGCGGCGATTTTGCCAGCCATGTATGAGCAGTGGGCGAAGAGTCGCGATAACTGGCTGGGAAACCTCGTCATGACCAAGGATGGCATCGCTGGAGAATGGCGCATCCTGAGTCCAGCGGATGGATTGGTGGTGAAGCTGAACCCCGATCTGCCTCAGGGAAACAAACTTCTCCTGCGAGCAGATTCGGCAGTGATGTGGTCCTGCGATACGTTGCGCATTGTTGATCAAGGCAGGCAAAGCTATGCCTTACTCCAGCCTGGAAGCCATGAGATCAGCGCTGAGAAAGAGGATGTGAAGCGCACGGTCCGAATTCGTGTGGAATCCTCGAAGTAAGCACAGGATTGCAATTGTCGGAATGAGCCGAGACTCCTTGCGCATTAGAGACTCAGAGCTTCTGCCGGGTTGTTTGGGAGGCAATCTTGCTCTCGTGGAGGGCGGTCAAATCGCGAACGCTCTTGCCTTTCGCTGGCATGTCAGTTGCACCTGGACCGGGAGCAGGACGAGCCTGGGATTTGGTGATGGCATCCTTGTGGTCTTGCAGTCGCTTGCCCACCGAACCCCGTTTTATGTCCCCGAGGTCATCGGGGCGGGCACTCGGACCCGAGCGATTCTGAGCATTGTCCGCAGCCGCCTCATGCTCGGCGGCAAGGGTGCTCACGCTCTTCTCCGCAGTCGGCATATCCTGTGGAAGTTGGCTCGGTAATGGAGGTTGGCTAGCGGCGTCGATGGCCTGCTCATGCATTTCGCGCAGATCGCTGACCGAGTGATCCGTGTCAGGGAAGTCAGAAGGTGGACCACCACCTCCTGCACCACCGCCGCCGCCTGGGCCACCGCCGAGTGATGAGCCTGGGAGGTTCGATTCGAAAGCCGCTTTGGCAGCCTGATAGCCGGGTAGTCGTGTGAGTGATGAAGGATCGATTCCCTGTGCCGTCCACGCTGGATTGTTGCGAGGCACCTGGAATCCATTTTCACGCAAGGTGTGCAGCACCTCGTTAAGGTTCTCAAGCGAGTCCACCGTATAGACACCACGGGGTAGCGTTTCTGTATTTTCGGTGTCTGAGTTCTGGTAGGTGAGATCTTCGGGAAGGAAAACGGCCATCTTGCCGCCGCTGTCGAAGTCCCCTGGTAGATCGGCCACCGGATTGTGGGTATCTGCACCATGGTGAATCATATCCAGGCCATCACCTCGACTGAACTCTTTCCGTGCATCATTGATGAAGTCGAGAAGACGATTCGAGACGTTGCCTCGATCATGATCGTAATCTTGGCTCGCGGCTTTCAAGGCATCACCGCTGGCTTTCGTAGCATCGTTGGCCTGAAGGTGCGTGATCTTCTCGTTGAGCTTGCGGCGATCCACCTCAGGGATTTGCACGCGATCAGTTTGACCATAATTCTCGAGCTTGGGCGCGACCGCGAGAACGTCGTAGTCGGCGGTGAGCGGTGTGGCGACATCCTGGCCAGGAAGCCGGGTGCCAACCACCTTGACCTCGCTCATTTGGATAGGCACTTTCTGATTTGCGCGTTCAACAAGAGCTTGAGCATCCAGGTTGTCTTCGACCTTGGAGATCAAGAAACGCCCATCGGGCTTAGGAGTGGCACAGAATGAATGAATCTGCCCTTGATGCTCAACAGACAGGAACTGGCGGCCATCAGCGGCGGCGACAGGAGTATTGATAGCCTTCTTCTGTTCCAGCTCCTTGAGACGGTCTGCACTGATCACCAACGGAGCCGCTTCCACCACCTGGTTCGG
>CAUJJC010000020.1 GCA_963204975.1 Verrucomicrobiota bacterium
AATGCCGAACTCGTAGTCATCTACGCGCGAGCGATCAAGTTCAGTGCTGATCGTGCGGGAGGGACTGGTGACTTGGGAGGCGAAGGCGGGGTCGCAGTAGCCGGACCTGAGTTCCTTCTCTTCAAGCCACGCGTTCAAGGCATCCCAACCGACGAGCACGATGCCACCGGCGGCTTCGAACTTGAAGCGGAAGTGATCGGCGAGTGAGTCGAAGGCCTGGGGCGGATTGCAGATGACGAGCGATGCGTCCCAGTCTGGAAGCGATGCCTTCTCGGCGCGATCAGCGAGTGCTTCGCGGATCGCGGTGAAGACGGTGCTGCGGTCGTCGGTGATGTGTGTCATGACGACAAACTACGCGCGGCAGGCGGCGTCGATTTCGCGGGCTTTGAGTTCGCGGCGAGCGAGTTCGAGATCGTGATCGGTCATGATCTTGACCAGTTCCTTGAAGCGAACCTGGGGCTCCCAGCCGAGTTGCTTCTTCGCTTTCGCGGGATCGCCGATGAGGAGTTCCACTTCGGCAGGGCGCTCGTAGCGGGCGTCATACTTGACGTATTTCTCCCAGTCGAGGTCGAGGTGGGCGAAGGTCGCCTGGACGAACTCCTTCACGCTGTGCGTCTCATTGGTGGCCACCACATAATCATCGGGCTGGTCCTGCTGGAGCATGAGCCACATCATTTCCACATACTCCTTGGCGTAGCCCCAGTCGCGGCGGGCATCCATGTTGCCAAGGTAGAGCGCGTCCTGCAGGCCGAGTTTGATCCGAGTGGCGGCGCGCGTGATCTTGCGGGTGACGAAGGTCTCGCCACGGCGTGGGGACTCGTGGTTGAAGAGGATGCCGCTGCTGGCGTGCAGGCCGTAGCTCTCGCGATAGTTCACGGTGAGCCAGTGGCCATAGACCTTGGCGCAGGCATACGGTGAGCGCGGCCAGAAGGGCGTCTTCTCGGTCTGCGGCACTTCCTGCACCTTGCCGAACATCTCGGAGGAGGAGGCCTGGTAGTAGCGGACCTTGTTGACGAGCTTGGTCTCCCGGACGGCCTCGAGGATTCGCTGGGTGCCGAGGCCCACGATGTCGCCAGTGCTTTCGGGAATGTCGAAGGAGACGCGGACGTGGCTCTGGGCGGCGAGGTTGTAGATTTCGTCGGGCTGCAGGTCGTAGAGCAGTTTCACCAGCGCGACAGAATCCGTGAGGTCGCCGTAATGCAGGAAGAGCTTCTTGCCGTTGACGTGAGGGTCCTGGTAGAGGTGGTCGATGCGGCTGGTGTTGAATGTGGAAGCGCGGCGGATGATGCCGTGGACTTCGTAGCCTTTGCTGAGGAGAAACTCGGCGAGGTAGGAGCCATCCTGTCCGGTGATGCCTGTGATGAGTGCGCGCTTCATGAAAATCGAGTCGCGAGAGTGGCAGGGGAGGCTAGGGGCGTCAATCCCGGAGGCGTCTCCATGATCGAGCGTGTCCAGGCGCTTCGAACGCTTCAGTCCTACTCGTCCTCCTACTCCTACTCGAGAATAGCGGCACCCAGAACAAAGTGCGCTACTCCAGCGCCGTCTGGGCAAGCCAGGGACGGAAGTCGTCGGGGATCGCTGCCTTGAACTCCATCCGCTTCAGTGTGATCGGATGATCGAAGGCGAGCCGCCAAGCGTGCAGCATCAGGCGCGCGACTTTCACCTTCTGCTTCGGCGGATGGCCATAGAGGCTGTCGCCCAGGATGGGGCACTGGAGCACGTCGCGCATGTGAACGCGGATCTGATGGGTGCGGCCGGTGAGGAGTGTGTTGAGGATCAAGGCGCAGTCCTGGGCCTCGCACAGCATCTTCCACTCAGTGACGGCGTTCTTGCCCGTGCCGTCGAAGAGCACGGCCATGCGTTTCCGATCCACGGGGTGGCGACCGATCATGTTCTCGATGCGACCACTGCGCTCCTTGGGGACGCCGTTCACGGCGGCGAGGTAGAGCTTGCTGATGCGGCGATGCGCGAACTGCTCCGCGAGCAAGGCGTGGGAGCGATCATGCTTGGCGACGACCATGCAGCCGCTCGTATCCTTATCGAGGCGGTGGACAATGCCGGGCCGCACCTCGCCGCCGATGCCGCTGAGATCGTCGCAGTGATGGAGCAAGGCATTGACCAGGGTGCCATCGGGATTGCCCGCCGCCGGATGCACGACGATGCCGCTGGCTTTGTTGATCACGATGAGGTCGGCGTCCTCGTAGAGCACGTCGATGGGAATGTCTTGTGCCACCACCTCGGTGCTCACGGGTTCGGGAATCGTGAGGGAGATTTTGTCCCCGGCACGCAGTTCGGCACTGGGCTTGATTTTTTTGTCATTTACTAGCACGAGCCCCTCCTTGATGAGGTCCTGCAATCGCGAGCGCGACATCTCCGGCAACTGGAGCTGGAGGTAACGATCCAGGCGATCCATGCCTGTGTCTGTGGCGCTGACTTCGAAATTCATGAGCGCGCATGGTGGCGCGTCATTCCCGCTCGACAACCTTGAACAGCGAACCGAGAACCCTGAATCCCCATGACTTTTCTTCTAACCAACGACGACGGCATCGAAGCCGCAGGACTCGCAGCACTTCAGACCGCAGCACAAAGCATTGGCTCGCGTGTGATCGTGGTGGCACCAGCAGTGGAGCAATCCATGTGCGGGCATCGGGTGACGACCCACACACCGCTGAAGGTGGAGGAGCGTGGGCCGGATCGCTGGGCCGTCCATGGCACGCCGGCGGACTGCGTGCGTGTGGCTTTGTTTGGTCTCAACCTCAAACCCGACTGGGTGCTCTCTGGCATCAATCACGGCGGCAACATGGGCCAGGATCTCTACATCTCAGGCACCGTGGCGGCTGTGCGCGAGGCCACTTACCATGGCGTGAAGGCGATGGCGTTCTCGCATTACATTGTGTCAGGCATCGACTTCGACTGGGCACGCATCGCACGCTGGACAGCGGAGATGATGCAGCGCCTTCTCGCCGAGCCTCTGCCTGCGGATCACTTCTGGAACACAAATTACCCGCACCTTCCTCCAGGTGATTTCAATCTGCCCAAGGTGCTGCGGACCCGCCCCGCGCGTTCGCCATTGAACGTGAGTTTCAGCCGCGATGGCGAGCATCTGCAATACACAGCCCGCTACGCCGAGCGTCCGCAAGACGCGGGCTCCGACGTGGAAGCCTGCTTTGGATCATCTGTTTCCGTTTCTGCCGTAAGCATTTAATGAGGATGCAATCGCGGTGAAACAACCTTGTTTATGATCCTGATAGGGAAGAGAATCGGCCATGCTCCAAACTCCGAAAAAGCTGCTCGCGACGTTGATTCTGGGAGTCGTGTGCGTGCTGGTTCTTTTCTTGGCTGGGCCCAAACGGTCCCCATCAGCACCTTTGGCAGTAGTTGGCAGCAAGCCAGAGACCTCGCCTGCGCCACCACCATCCGGTGCTCCGTCGTTGGCTCTATCGGCATCGGTGACTGAGCCGAGCCAGGGCTCTCCGCACAAGCAAGCGCTACTGGCCAAGGCAAATCCGCAGGGCCGTGAGGGTGTTCCGGGAGGCTTGACGGGCCGTCCTTGGGAAGAGATCAGCGGTTGGTCTGCGATGACGATGCGCCAGCGTTTGGTGCAGCTTTTGTCCAAGCCCTTCGGTCTTCGCGAGCGCGGACGCACCACTGTGCTCGAGGTGGCGAGGGATGAACTCTATGTGCATGGCGAGAAGGTTCGTCTTCGCGCGATTCCAGAACGTCCAGACGTGGACAGCCTTTTGCGAGAAGCCGAAACGCTCGCTGCCCAGACGGGCCGCAAGGTGTGGCTGGTGCTTTACACTCGCGGGGCATCTCGCTCGGAGGTGACGCGACGCATTCTCTCGGATCAGGTGCTGGCCGAAGTGGCCGATGCCTCAGGTGTGAAAGCGCTCGCCGCAGTGGCCGGTGAGGCCAACGTCAAGCTCATGACTTCAGCGCCAGGTTTTGTGCTGGTGAAAAATGATGCACTACCTGGTGCTGCGCTGCTCACGCTGGCCGAAGTCTCCAAGTCCAATGGTGTGATCGATGCCACGGTGCAGCTCGGCATGAGAATGCAGAACAAATACATTCCCAATGATGCGCTGTTCTCCAAGCAGTGGCATCTCAGAAATACGGGACAATCTGCCGGCACGCCGGGAATCGACGCCCATGTCACCACCGTGTGGGATACCTACAAAGGGGCGGGCATCACCATTGGCATTGTGGATGACGGATTGCAGTTCACCCACCCAGACCTCGCAGCCAACTACGTGGCGAGTTTGAGCTACGATTTTTATGACGGGGATGAGGACCCTTCTCCTCTCATCGTTGAGGATGATCCCGATACGTTTTTTGACGACGCCTATGGTGACTATCACGGAACCTCTGTTGCCGGGGTCGCGGCGGCTGTGGCGGGCAATTTGATTGGAGTTTCTGGCGCTGCTCCTCAGGCGAAGCTGGCGGGATTGAGATTGACCTCTGGTGAGGCCTTTCCTTCCGATGAAGCGGATGCGGAAGGGTGGGAAAACCAAGTGATTCAGATCAAGAACAACAGTTGGGGGCCGCCCGATGGTTATCCCTGGGTGCTGGGCACGTTGCCCTCAGTAGTTCGTTCGGCATATCAGGATGCGACCACTTTTGGTCGAGGCGGTCTAGGCACCATCATCACGGTGGCGGCTGGGAACGGGCGGGACATGGATGATCAGAGCAACAAAGATGGCTATGCCAACAGCATCTACACCTTTGCCATTGGAGCTGTAGCGGGCACGGGAGCGCAATCATACTATAGCGAATCGGGCGCTAACCTGATCACTTGCGCGCCTTCCAATGGTGGAGCTGGGATTTACACCACGGACCTCGTTGGAACCGATGGCTACAATTCTCATGAGGACTCCAGCCCGATCACCCAGCGTGACTACACGGACGAGTTCGGGGGGACTTCATCAGCCACGCCGCTGGCGTCGGGAGTCATCGCTCTGATGCTCCAGGCGAATCCACAATTGGGATGGAGAGATGTGAAGGAGATACTCTTGCGTTCCGGCAAAAAACTATCGCCGACGGATGCCGACTGGATCAGTCGCACGGGAGGCCAGCCTTCGTTGCCAGTGATCAAGCACAACCACCGCTTTGGTGGTGGGATGGTGGATGCTGGTGCGGCGGTGGCTCTCGCTTTGAACTGGACTCAATTGGGTCTGATGACTTCCATGGCGCACAGCTTTTCTGGGACCCAGGCCATCCCCGACAAGAACACCACGGGCACCACAGTCAGCCTCGATTTCACCACGGATGCCCCGATGCGAGTTGAGCAGGTGGAAGTGATGATGACCATGCCTCATCCCTACCGGGGTGATGTGAACATCCAGTTGGTTTCGCCATCGGGGGTGGTGAGCCAGTTGGCTCTCTACTCCGTCGAGGATGGTGGCGAAGAGGATTTCAGCTTGATTGATCCGCTGCCCGCAAATCAACGTGGATACTTTGGCTGGACGTTTTCTTCGATGCGCCACTGGGGGGAAAGTTCCAAAGGAGTGTGGAAGGTGGTGTTCAAGGACTTGAAGTCGGGCAATGTCGGTCAGGTGACGGGAGTCACCGTGCGCCTCCACGGTGTGGATGCTCCGCCCCCTGATCTCACGCCCGCGACTCCAGTGGATCAGCTCGTTTTTGTGGGCGATTCGACCACCATGGAAGCAACGCCGACGGGATTTGCCCCCATCACGTATGCCTGGAAACAGAATACCACGGCAATCGCTGGAGCAACGAGCCCCACCTACAGCATTTCCAATGTCGTGCCAGCATCGGCAGGTGCTTACACCTTATCGGCTGCCAATTTCAGCGGGACGGATACGGCGATCTTCAGGCTCAGTGTTGTCACGCCTCCGCCATCCACTGCGATATTTAATGTCGATAGTCCGATCACACTCACGGTGCCCGTCGCGCTGCCGCCTGGGGTGACGGCATCGTATCAATGGAAAAAGGGTGGAGCGGATTTGAATGACGATCCAGTCGGTCAGCCAACCAGCCGAGTCAGCGGAACAAGTCTGCCCACGCTCACCATCTTGCGGGCGGAGACCAGCGATCAGGGCAGTTATGAATGCACGGTCACCGTGGGGGGGCTTACCGTTGAGTCGGGCACTTCGGTGGTCAGCCTCCGCTACAAGCCCGACATCCAGCTTTCGGCGTTGCCGTCAGACTTGATCGTGAGCGGAGGACCGATCACACCGATCAACCTGAACATCGCCAATGGCATCACCAAGGTGCTCATCACAGGGCTCCCATCAGGGTTGACCTACAATGCATTGACCGGCGTGATCAGCGGCACACCCAACGTGGCGGTGACGAATGTGCCGATCAAGGTGATCGCCTACAACGCAGCGGGCTATGTGCAGAAGATGTTCAACCTCACGATTGCTCCGTCCGATCCTGAGACGGTTGGGACTTTTGACGGGCTCATCGACCGTGATCAGGCCCTCGCCGCCAATGTGAACTACGGAGGTGCCATCTCGAATCTGGTGGTTGGCAACAATGGCTCTTTCACCGGACGATTGATTCAGGGCAGTGCCGGATACGTCATCAACGGTCGCCTCAGTGCGAGCGCGAGTGCCGATCCGACGGCGACAGTTGCGATTGCTCGCACCGCACCTCTCGCGGGCATGACTTTGGCTTTTAACATTGATCGCAGCGATGGACACCTCACTGGCACCTTGGGCGAAGTGGGTGGGGCGTGGACCTGCGGTGTGGAAGCCTTCCGTCGCACGGCCAGTTCAGCCATCGCCGCGCGTCAGAATTTTTGGCTGGACCCGATGAGTGCATCAGCCTCGGCCACGGAGCCCGGAGGGGCGAGCGCGGGAAGTCTTGCGATCTCGGCCAATGGAGCTGTGCTGGCCACGCTCCGAATGGCTGATGGGACTGCATTGAGCAAAAGCACCAGTCGCGGAGCAGGTGGTGAAGTGCCGGTCTTTTCGATGCTGTATGGCGGCAAGGGTTCCGTGCATGGCAGTCTGGTGGTGACCAATTTTGCGAACCCAGCCTTCGACACTGTGGGCGGTTCGTTGACCTGGAACAAGACGCGGCCTGTCAGCGCCTCGGATCGTGTTTATGCCGCTGGTTTCGACTTCGGGGTAGCGAATGTGAACCATCTCAACGCGCTTGGTGGCGAGTATCGCAAGCCCGTCGCGCCAGCGATTCTCTGGGGTCTGCCAGAGGTGGTGCTGCCGCAGGTGAACGCCAAGCTGGCCTTCGCCGGTGCTGGCATCGAGGCCTCGGCTTACTACCTCCTTGCTCCATCGAACACGAACAAGTCCTTCATCGTTTCGACGGCCCATCTGGTGACCATGCCCTTGCCCAACTTGGCTACTGTGATTTGCAAGGTGAATGCCACCACGGGCGAGGTCACGGGAACGCTTACCCTCAAGGATGGCACGCCTGTGGTCACTCGCACCGTCGGCTACTACGGTGTCATCGCGACGGGGCTCCAGCGCGGACGCGGTTGGTTCTCGTTGCCGCAATTGTCATCCACGACCATCCAGACGGGTGCCGTGGACTTCAACTCCGCGCCTTGACCTCGAAGGGCAGTTCCATCTGTCGCACCGTTACTTCAGCCAGACCTGAAACGCCCACACCGATCAGGCGCAGGGGGCGCTTCACCAGTTCGTGCCTGGCCAGCAGCCAGCAGGCGAAGCGGTAGATGAGGCGCTCATCATCAATCGGATCATCCACTGAGACTTGCCGTGTGAGCGTGGTGAAATCGCTGTAACGGACCTTCACTTGGATCGTGCGCGCTGCCAGCCGACGTTTGCGCAATCGCGTGGCGATGTCTTCAGCCTGCTCGTGCAAGCAGGAGCGCAGGGTAGGGCGGTGCGCGGTGTCCTTGAGGAAAGTGTTCTCGGCGCTGACGCTCTTGATGTCGTCACCAAGGTCGAGCGGACGATCGTCGTCGCCGAAGGCCATGCGCCTCAACTCATTGCCCCACGAACCCACGGCAGATCTCAGATCGCCAGGATAGTCTTGGAGGTCGGCTACGGTTTTCAGGCCAAGCTTCAGCAGGCCTTGCTCCGTCACCTTGCCCACGCCGTGGATCGCTCCGACCGGCAGAGGGCGGAGGAAAGCAGCCTTCTCGCTGTCTTTGATCAAGGTGAGGCCGTCGGGCTTGAAGTTGGACGATGCGATTTTCGCCAGCAGCTTGTTCGGTGCGATGCCGATGGTCGCGGTGAGCTGACGTTGCGCCTTGATCGTTGCCTTGATCTCGCGGGCGATGGGCAGGGCGGCCTCCAGCATGGCATCGGGGTCGCCTTGAGGAATGCGATCCGTGACCTCCAGGTAGGCTTCATCCACGGACACCTGCTGCACGAGTTCCCCGGCGAAGGTTTTGACCAGGCTCATGATGGCCCGGCTCTCGTCGCGGTAGGCATCCATGCGAGGGCGCACGAAAATGCCATCCGGGCACAGCCGCCCAGCGGTGACGCTCGGCATGGCGGAGCGCACACCAAACTTTCGTGCCTCATAGCTGGCCGCACACACCACACCACGACGGTCAGGAGGTGCCCCCACGATCACCGGCTTGCCCTGCCACTCCGGGCGGTCGCGCTGCTCCACCGATGCGTAGAAGGCATCCATGTCCATGTGGAAGATGACGCGCGGTGCGGGCATGAGCTTTTGGTAGAACGATCTCGATTCCAGTTCTACCAAAAGCTCATGACAGACGATTACCTCCAGCGCTTTAGCGGCATCGCACGCCTTTACGGCAGCGAGGGGCTTCGGCGGTTGCATGGAGCGCATGTATGCGTCATCGGCGTGGGCGGCGTGGGCTCCTGGGTGGTCGAGGCGCTGGCGCGTTCGGGCGTGGGAGCACTTACTTTGATCGATCTCGACGACGTGTGCATCACCAACGTTAACCGTCAGCTCCCTGCCATGGATGGCACTGTGGGGCTCTCGAAGGTGCAGGTGCTGGCCCAGCGCGTGGCGCTCATCAACCCTGCGTGCCGCGTGACGCAAGTGCTCGAGTTCGTTAGCGAAGGCAATGTGGGGCGACTGCTCGATGGAGACTTTGATTTTGTCGTGGACGCTGTGGATCGCATGTCGATCAAAGCGGCAATCATCGGCACCTGCGTGCGAGCTGCGAAGTCGGTGATCACGCTGGGCTCCGCCGGTGGACGACGCGATCCCGCGAAGATCAAGGTGGTCGATCTCGGACTGTCCGGCAGCGACTTGCTCCTGCAGCAGGTGCGCCGCAAGCTGCGGCAGGACTATGGCTTCGCGAAGAGTGATGATGGCAAGCCGGTCGTCATGAACGTGCCTTGTGTGTTCTCAACTGAGAAACCCGTGTTCCCCAGAGCCGATGGCACATGCTCGCTGGAGCAGGAGCCAGGCACGGAGTCGGGCTTGCGGCTCGACTGCTCGGCAGGCTTCGGCGCTGCCACGCACCTCACCGGATCGTTCGCGTTTGCAGCGGTTGGCGAGGTCTTGAAACGCCTGACGGGCTGGCACTAGGCCCATACCGGGCGCTCGGTCTCGAAGCTCACGCGTTGCTTCGTCATCGGATGCGTGAAGCTCAGACGCCAGGCGTGCAGGCACAACGGCTGGTCTTGCACCGTCAGGGTCTGCGTGGCACCCATCTGCTTGTTTGGCAGATACGCGCTGTCGCCGCACACAGGGAAGCCGAGTTCCCAGAGGTGAACGCGGATCTGATTGGTGCGACCCGTGAGCGGGCGGGCCTCCAGCAAGGTGGTGCCGTCAGCGTTGCGCTGCAGCACCTTGAAATCGGTGCGGGCCACGAGGCCATTCTCTTCATCGGCTTCGCGCGAGCCGAGTTCGCCCGGCGCATCGCTGATCGAAAGCTCGCACACATGCGATTCCCACGCGGGCGAACCCTGCACGCGCACGAGATACACCTTCTCCACCTCACCGCGCTCAAACTGCGGCTGAAGCTGACCCGCAAAGTGCCGTGTGCGCGAGAGCACCACGAGCCCCGTCGTGTTCGCATCCAGACGATGCGCCGGGCGCGGCTTCTGCGGTTCATAGACGTGATGCAGGATGTAATGCAGCGTGTTGCGATTGAAGCGTCCGCACGGATGCATGGGCAGCGGCGCGGGCTTGTTCAGCACGATGATCGCCTCGTCCTCATGCAGGATGCGGAGGTCAGCGTTCACATCGGGCTCCACGGTCTGCGGGATCACACGGTAGTAGCGTTCACTGGCATGAACGATCTGCGTCGCGGGCACTGGTGTGCGAGCCTCGTTGAGGAAGCGCCCTTGCTCGCACAACGCCAGCCATTCCTCGCGCGGGATGTGGCCGAAGATGCCGCAGAGGAAGTCGATCAGCGTGAAGCCATCGAAGTTCGCGCCGACGTTGAGTGGGCGATGGTTCTCATACGGCGCACTGCCGGGAAGTGGCGTGGTGAGAGCGCGGATGGCTGCGTGACGGGCTTCAATATTGAGCCGCTGCTGCTCCTCGGTCGTCTTGAAGCAATACGGGCACGACTCGCCTTGCACGAAGCGCGGATCATTTTGTTCCTCATCGGTGAGTGGTGACTGGCAGACGTAGCACTGCGTGGACTCGGTTTCGTGCAGGCTGGGATCAAGGCCCACGCGCTGGTCGAAGACGAAGCACTCGCCGTCGTAGTGCGCGCCACCGACTTCCTCGAAGTATTTGAGGATGCCGCCCTCGAGCTGGTAGATGTGCTTGAAGCCCTCGCGCTCCATGAACGGCGCGGCCTTTTCACAACGAATACCGCCGGTGCAGAATGTGACCACGGGCTGGTCCTTGAGTTCCGGCGGCAGGCGACGCACGGCATCGGGGAACTGGCGGAAGTTGTCGATGCGCGCAGGGATCGCGTTCTTGAAAGTGCCGAGCTTGATCTCGTAGTCGTTGCGCGTGTCGTAGATCACAAAGGGTCGGCCTTCGTCATACCACTGCTTCAGCGTCTTCGCGTCGATGCGCGGCGAGGTGTAGCGAGCGGGATCAATGCCCTCGACCCCGAAAGCGATGATCTCCTTCTTGATGCGGACCAACATGCGGCGGAAGGGCTGGTCGGTGCTCTCGCTGATCTTCGGCGCGAGCTTCTCCAGACCGGGGACCGAGCGGAGGAATTCCACCATGGCGTCGATGTCCTCGCGCGGCGCGGCGAGGAAGACATTGATGCCCTCAGTGCTGAGCAGGATCGTGCCCTTGATGCCGCGTGCCTTGCACTCCGCCAGGATGCGCTCGCGCAGTTCCTTCAGGTTGCTGAGCGGTGCGAAGAGGTAGCAGGAGATGTTCGTGATGACGGGCGGCATGGCGGGCGAGTCAGTTCGTCATTTCCTCGCAATGTGCAAGCGCTGGCCCATCCAGGCACGAAATCCGGCAAGATTTGACGCATCCCGAGGGGTGAACGAGCTGGCACTTCTCCCCTTGAGCCCGGCCCACGCAGACGCTAATAACCCGGCCCTTTTCCACTGATGTCCATCGAACTTACCCGCAACTTCTCCATCATCGCCCACATCGACCACGGGAAGACCACGCTCTCGGACCGTTTGCTCGGGTTCACCAACACCATCACGACCCGCGAGGCGCAGGATCAGCACCTGGATGCGATGGACCTGGAGCGCGAGCGAGGCATCACGATCAAGGCGCATCCGGTGTGCATGTATTACCCGGCGAAGGACGGCAAGACCTACAAACTCAACCTCCTGGATACGCCTGGGCACGTCGATTTCAGTTATGAAGTGTCGCGCAGTCTCGCGGGCTGTGAAGGCGCGCTACTGCTGGTGGATGCCTCGCAGGGCGTGGAAGCTCAGACCGTGGCCAACCTGAACCTCGCGCTCGGTCAGAACCTGCACGTCATCCCCGTCATCAACAAGATCGACCTGCCCGCCGCAGACGTGGACAAGGTGAAGCGCCAGCTTGAGGACATCCTGCAATTGCCTGCCGACGAAGCCGTCTCCGCCAGTGCCAAGATGGGCATTGGGATCGAAGACATCCTGGAGGCCATCGTGCGCCTGATCCCGCCACCCACGGACCCAGGCGACGGTGTGCTGCGTGCCTCGGTGTTTGATTCGGTCTTCGACAACTACCGCGGCGTGGTCAGCTACGTGCGCATCTTCTCCGGCACCATCCAGCGCGGCATGAAGATTCAGATGATGTCCACAGGCCAGAACTACGAAGTTAAGGACGTGGGCGTCTTCAAACCGAAGATGGTCGGTTGTGAAAAGCTCGAATCCGGTGACGTGGGTTACGTGATCGCCAATGTGAAATCCACAGCGGATGTGAAGATCGGCGACACCATCACCGAGACCCGCAATCCAGCGAAGGAACCCCTTCCTGGCTTCAAGGAAATCCATCCCATGGTTTTCAGCGGCATCTATCCGGTCACCACGGATGACTTTGAATCGCTCAAGGCCGCGATGGGCAAGCTCCAGATCAATGACAGCGCCTTCACTTACATGGCGGAGTCCTCTGTGGCCCTGGGCTTCGGCTTCCGCTGCGGATTCCTCGGCTTGCTGCACATGGAAATCGTCGTGGAGCGCCTGCGTCGCGAGTTCAACATGGACATCATCTCGACGTATCCGAGCGTGGTCTATGAAGTGAAGAAAACCGACGGCACGGAACTCGTGGTGGACAATCCGAGTTTCCTTCCCCCAGCGGGCGAGATCGAAGAGATCCGCGAACCGATCGTGAAGGTCTTCATCATGATCCCCAATGAGAACATCGGCGACATCATGAACATCGTGATGGACAAGCGCGGGATGCTCGATCACACCGAGACGATTGATGACAGGCGCGTGATGCTTCACTGTGTGCTGCCGCTGAACGAGATCCTGGTGGACTTCAATGACAAGCTCAAGTCCGTCACGCGCGGCTATGGCAGCATGGACTACGAACATGCCGGCTATCGTGCGGACGAGTTGGTGAAGATGGACATGCTGATCGCTGGTGATTCCGTTGATGCCTTCTCCTGCATCGTTCATCGAACCAAAGCCGAGAGCCGTGGACGCCAGCTCTGCGAGAAGCTCAAGGAAGTCATTCCCCAGCAGCTCTTCGTGGTGGCCATCCAGGCGGCCATCGGGGGCAAGATCATCGCTCGCGAGTCGATCAGCGCACTGCGCAAGAATGTGACGGCCAAGTGTTACGGCGGCGACATCACCCGTAAGCGTAAGCTGCTCGAAAAGCAGAAGGAAGGTAAGAAGAAGATGAAGGCCATCGGCAAGGTGAACATCCCTCAGGAGGCGTTCATCGAAGTGCTCAAAACGAACAATTGATTCACCCGAACGGGATTCTCAAACCACCGCCCCCTCGACGCCATGTGGATATTCACCCCCCGCTACCTCAAGCACGCGAAGCTCCTTCACAAAGGCGTCACGCGCTTCCTTAACTACAAGCGCGACATCCTGCCGGCTGCGAAGCTTGAGGAGATCAATGGGCTGCGTGATCAACTGAAGCAGGCGATCAAGGCCCGCGATGCCGCCTTGATCGACAAGCTGCACGACCAGATCAACGACGCGTGCAACAAGGCGCTTCCGGAAGCGCGCAGCAGCGAGCTGGCGGACAATGTGGAGGTCTTCTTCGTCGCGATTGTCGTGGCCCTCGGGATACGCTCCTACATTGCTCAGCCGTTCCAGATTCCCACCGCCTCGATGCAGCCCACACTAAATGGCTATCGTGCGGAACCGACCGAACAGGACCCAACGCCCAATATTCTGATGCGCCTCTGGCACAAGAAGGACGGCTACAGCTTCTACAACGTCATCTCCAATCACAGCGGCTATCTCGATCCGCGTGCTCCCGTGACGGAGCACACGTTCATCCTGTTCACATGGTCGAGCATCAACTTTGCCGATGGTCACAAGATCCGTGTCTGGTGCCCGCGCCGTCAGTTGGTGGGGCCGCGCAGCGGTGTGAAGGAAGAAGAGATCGGCCTGGGGCTCTACGACTATGTTAATGCGCCGTTGGTTCCGTCCATCGGGCCTGATGGGAAGGAGATTCTCACCCCGGATGCCCAGATTCAGAAGGAGGCTCGCCCAGGGCAGGTTTATGTGAAGGAAGGGCAGTTGCTGGCGCGCGGTGTCCTTCATGCGGGCGATCACATCCTGGTCAACAAGTTCGCCTATCACTTCCGTCGTCCGGCGCGGGGAGAAGTTTTTGTCTTCACCACGAACAACATCAACAGCCCTTACATGAACGTGCCGAAGGAACAAGGCTCCCAGCACTACATCAAGCGCCTCGTCGGTGTGCCAGGGGACCGGCTGCAGGTGAAGTCGCCGGAGCTTTGGGTGAATGGCAGTGCGTCTGCTGAATTTGGGACCAAACGAGTGGCATCCATGCAGGCACCTTACAAGGGCTACGGAAACATCGGTTTCCTGGAGTCAGGTCGTGAGGTGCATCTGGGTGAGGACGAATACTGGGCGATGGGTGACAATAGCTACAACAGCTCCGACAGCCGCTACTGGGGATCAGTGCCTGAGCGCAACGTAGTAGGCCCAGCTCTGTTTTGTTACCTGCCATTCACTTCCCACTGGGGTGTGATTCGATAGGCTGGCGACTGGATGCTAGATACCTGATGCTGGATGAATGCCGCCTCTGAGGACTCGCGAGCGAAGGTTGAACTCGGCGTTCCGCACTCGGCCTCCAGCCTCCAGATTGCGAAGAAAAGCAAATCGAACCTCGCCATCGCGCTCGCCTGCCTGCCCGCCGAGCGCAGGCGAGACATGATTTCGTTCTATGCCTTCTGCCGCATCGTCGATGACATCGCCGATGACACGGAAGTGCCCGTGGAACAGAAGCGCGAGCAACTGGCGCGCTGGCGTCACGCGGTGCTGCACGATGGCGAGGGCCTGAGTGACAGCATCTTGAGCGAGATTCTGCCTTTGCCTGCGAAGTATCACTTCAGCCCGCAACTCCTTGCCGAGATCATTGATGGGGTCGCCAGTGATCAGGACAAGGTGCGCTATGCAACCATTGAGGAACTGCTGGCCTATTGCTACAAGGTAGCCTGCGTGGTGGGGATAGTGAGTGCGCGGATTTTCGGTGCTAAGGATTCACGATCTGATGAGTATGCGGTGGCTCTGGGCTACGCCTTGCAATTGACCAACATCATGCGCGATGTGGGTGAGGATGCTCGTGAGTCCGGGCGCATCTACTTGCCTCAAGATGAGATGCGCAAGCATGGGGTGAGTGAGGATGACATTCTCGCGGGACGTTCCAGCCCTGGTTTTCTCAATCTGATGGAGGAGCAGTATGCGCGGGCAAAGCACTACTACCAGGTGGCGGCGGAGGTGCTGCCTGCCTCGGATCGCCGGAGCATGGTGGCGGCACGAATGATGGGGCAGATCTACCGCGAGATTTTGGAGAAGGTTCGGCTTGGCGGGTATCGTGTGTTTGAGCGCCGGGAGCGGCTGAGTTCGGCCCGGAAGGCGATGATCCTGGGCACCTACTGGGTGCGAGGCTTGCTCGGACGCTAGCGGAACAGTTCCTCGATTGCCGTTTGAAAAAACGCCGGAGCCTGCCAGCGTCGCCGCGCATGAACTTCCTGAAAAAGAACTGGTATTACGTCATCCCCGTCGGCTTGCTCGCCATGCCGGTGATCATGATTCTCTTCATCTCGGTCAGCTATGGCTACAACCTTGATGAATCGATTGCCTGCTTCAAAGCGTTTGGCCAGGAGAGCACGAAGTTCCAGGCGTTGAAGTTCAGCGAGAGCAACTTCCGCAAGATCGAGCCGGGCATGACGGGCCGCGATGTCTTTGAACTCCTCGGCGTGCCCCTTGAGCGCCATGACAACGACACGAAGTGGGTTTACTCCCAGCCGATGAGTGGGGCGAAGTTTTTTCATGAGCGTGCGATCATGATGGAGGCGGGCAAGGTCACGCAGGTGATCTGCCGGTTCCACACACCTGAATCGAAGTGACTCCCGTCATCCTGTCTCCAACCTCTTCTGGCCCCAACTCCCATGTTGCCGATTCTCTCTCGCTTAACCTCCGTGGTCCGGTTTGACCTCCTCTCCGCTGCCCTTCTTGCCGTGATCCTCAGCTCGTGCAAATCCACCAGCCCGAAGATCGAAGGAGTCCCCAGTAATCTGCCCAGCATCGGGCTTTACGGTTCGGCGCGCACACCTTCTCACAACATGGCGCGGTCGGACTATCCCTTTGATGAGAATGGCAATTATGTGACCGCATGGGCTGCGGAAGATGGATCGGCTGCGGGACCTTCGGACTACCAGCGGCGTCGTCTTCCGGATCGCGATGATCCGCCCTCCAGGCGTTCGTCCTCATCCAGCAGCACACGGCGTGTGAACTCCACACCGGTGAAGAAGGTCGCTTCATCCTCATCATCCAAGAAGAAATCTTCATCCAGCTCGGGAAGCAGCGTGCGTGTGACCGTGAAGAGCAGTGACACACTCTGGGGGCTGGCGCGGAAATACGGCACCTCGGTGGCAAAGATCAAAGCGGCGAACGGTCTGAAGAGCGATGTGATTCGCAATGGCAAGACCTTGGTGATTCCTCGCTGAATCATTGCCTGCGCAACCGCTCCAGACGAACACCATGAGTGCCAGGATATTGCTCTCGCTGCTGATGGTGTGTTGCTTTTCGGTGGTGGCGACGGCCTTTGACACCGTGGTGATTGATGCGGGGCATGGTGGCAAAGATCCGGGCTCCGTGTGGAAGCCGCATTATGAGAAGACCTTGTGCCTGGATGTGTCGAAGCGGCTGAACACAGCGCTGAAGGCCAAGGGGTTCAAGACCGTGATGACGCGCTCGGTTGATACCTATGTGGAGCTTTCGGATCGGGCCGCTATCGCCAACAAGTATCCAGGGGCGATCTTTGTGAGCATTCACTTCAATGCCAATCTGGATCGAACGGTGCGAGGGTTTGAGACCCACTATCGGAGCGATCGCGGCAAGTTGCTGGCTGAGAGCATTCAGGCAGCCATGAAGAAATCGGTGCCCAGCAAGAGCCGTGGCATCGACTGGGAAGACCTGAAAGTGCTCCGCGAAACCAAAGGGCCTGCGGTGCTCGTGGAGTGTGGATTCATCAGCAGTCGCACGGAGTCTTCCGATTGCGGCAGTTGGAAGCACCGCCAGATGATCGCGGATGCGATTGCCTCAGGCATTGCTGCGGTGAAGGGCAAACTTTAGCGCTTCTTCTTTTTCGCAGGCGCAGCAGACTTCTTTTTCGCTGACGTCTTCTTGGCAGCCGATGCCTCGGTCTTCTTCTTGGCGCGAACAATGGCAGCCCGGTCCTCGAAGATGGTCTTGAGTTCACCCCAGTATTCTTCGCCTGCGATGAATCCGATGCAGCGATCAGTGCCGCAAAGACACGGATGCTCGCTCCAGTTCTCGAGATCGAAGCCGTAGTTGAAGGTCAGCTCCTCGCCCTTCTTGATGTCGCGCAAGGCGGTCATCCAGATGCGACCGCGTGACTGGATGGCCTCGCAGTTGGGATCACACGAATGGTTCAGCAGGCGGGCAATGTTGCTCTTCATGCTGCCATCGAGATCCTGACGCTTGTTCAGGTTGAAGATGTAAACCGCTGCCTCGCCGGTCACTCTGGCCCTGGCCAGTCGCTCGTTGGCGCGGCGTTCGCTTTCGCGTTTGCCGATCTTTTCTCCCGTGTATTCGAGGATGCGAGTGCCGGTGGGGATGTCCCTCAGTGCGAAGACACCCTGCGAGTGAATGGAGGAACGACGGACAACATGCCAGACGACAGGGGTTGCGGGAGCAGACTTGGGTTTGGCCATGAGGAGGGGAAAGGGGCGTGATGAGTGGCGAGTTGCAGAAGCTAGTCAAGCAGACTGAAAGCAGGAGCCAGACCAATCATCGCGGGCAACAAAAAGGGCGGAGCACTCACATGCTCCGCCCTCGCGAACAATGATTCAGATCAAAGGATGACTAGACGCCGCCTTCCTTCTTCGGCTCCGGCTTGGGAGCGTCTCCTTCCTGGCTGGGAGGACGACGGAAGCCGCTGCCTTCACCTCCAGGTGCGCCACCTTCGCCACCGGGACGACGGAAGCCGCCTGGGCCGCCCTGACCACCGGGGCCGCCTTGCATGCCACGGCTCATCATGCCGCGCATCCGTTCCATGGCTCCTTTGAATTCTTCTGCGGTGACTTTGCCATCGGTGTTCTGGTCGATCATCTTGAAGCGGCCTTCCACTTCGGCGCTGGTCGAGTCCTTGTATTCGGCAAGGTCCATACTGCCGTCGGCATTCTTGTCGAGCTTCTTGAAAGCCTCTTCAGGATTGCCCATGGCCTGCATCATGCCTCTCATGCCGCCCCCCATGCCGGGAGCACCGCCGCCAGGGGCACCGCCAGGAGGTCCACCTTCGGGCCGACGACCTTCAGGGCCACCGGGAGGTCCGCCTTCAGGGCGACGACCTTCAGGACCACCAGGAGGTCCGCCTTCGGGGCGACCCTGGCCTTCGGGTGGACGACGGAAGCCGCCGCCTTCGCTGGTGCCGCGTCCTTCGGGACGTGTGCCGCCACGCATCTTCTCAGCGGCGGACTTCAATTCATTTTCATCGGCCACGCCATCGGCATTGGCGTCGATCTTGGCGAAGCGGTCTTCGCCTTCCTTCTTCGAGAAAGCGAGGAACTCATCTTTGGAGACCTTGCCATCGGCGTTGCCGTCGATGCGCTTGAGGAAGTCGGCCATGCGATTACCGCCGTCGCCACTGGGGCGTTTCTCGCCGTCCTGGGCGTAGGTCAGGCCTGCGGCCGTGCAGCAGGCGATGAAGAGAAGAGTCGTGCTCGTTTTCATGTTGGGTGAGTTCGTTCGGTGTGAACGGCGCGGTGAAACACGCACCTCCGGGGGAAGTTGCACACGGAATTCACAGTTCGCAAAATGAAGCCATCACTGGCAGCTTGAGTGCTAGCTCATCCTCACCCGCTTCGTTCTATCGCCGCCCATGGACCTGTCTCTCCGCCCTGAAACTCTCGCCGCCATTGCTGCCTTTCGCGCACGGCACCGCAGTCTGCTCTGGAGGCGTGGCGTGCTTGCGGCGCTGGCCTATGTTCTCGCTCTCTTCGGCATCATTGCTCTCCTTGATCGTGCTTGGCTGTTGCCGGATGCGATCAGGCCGTGGTTTTCCATCGCTGCGTATGTGGCCTGTGGCATTGCGGCGTGGCGCATCGGCTGGCAGTTCATGCGTGAAAGCCGGACCAATCTGGGAGCTGCGCGCATGGCGGAGCACGTCGCTCCCGAAGTGCGCGAGAAGCTCCTCGCAGCGGTGGAACTCGCCGAGGGCGATGCCGCGAAGGTGAAGGACTCGCCCGAGTTTCGTGCGCGGTTGCAAAGCGAAGTCGGCTCCGCAGTTCGAGGCATCGACTGGAAGCAGCGCCAGCCCGCGTCCGCGCTCGTGCCCTGGGTGAAGCTGATCGTGCTTGCGGTCGCGGTGATCGCGGCGCTGAGCTTTGTGCCCCGTCTGCATCTGCCCGGATTCATGGCGCGTGCGGCTCTTCCCTTTGCCAACCTGGAGCGTCCATCGAGCGTGCGCATCACAGTAGAGAAGCCGGAAGCTGTGGAGTCGCTCGCACCGATGGCGAGCGAAGTGGACGTGGCGGTGAAGATCACGGGCGAGCCGGTGGACCAGGCGTTCATCGAGTTTGGCGAAGTCGGCGGCAGCACGCGCAGGATGGAACTGGGCAAGGTGGGGCCTGAGCACTTCGAGGCACGGCTGCCGGTGGGCCAGAGTGATGTGCGCTATCGGGTGCGTGCGGCTGATGGCATGACGGCGTGGCATTTGCTCGATGCGCGTGCGCGGCCTCGCATCGAGCAGTTTGTGAAGACTATTGTGCCACCCTCCTACGTGGGTGGTGAAGCGGTGACTTTGACCGAAGAGCACGGGGACATCGAAGCGCTCGATGGATCGGTGGTGAAGCTCTCGTTGCAATGCAATCAGCCGATCACGAGCGCTGGCATCGTATTGAACCCCGAGATGCCCACGCATCCGAAGGCGCCCATCGCGACCGTGCAGGAGCAGACCAAGGTGTCCGCCGAACTCGTGGTCGGTCAGGACGCCGAAGCCTGGACGGTGCAGCTCAAGAGTGCAGAGACAGGCTTTACCAATGATGAATCAGCGAGCTGGCGGATCACCAGCGTCGCGGACCTGCCGCCCATCGCTCAGATGGTGGAGCCGAAGGAAACCCAGATCAGTCTGATGGCCGATGAATCCATTCGCATCACGGGCGCGGCTTCGGACGATGTGGGTCTGGCTTCGGTGGTGCTCGCTCACGCGATCAATGGCATGAGCTTCCGCAACATCGACCTCGCCACCAAGCCGGGCAAGCAGGCCGAAGTGCAGCATCTCTTCATGCTCGCGCCACTGCAGCTTCATGCCGGCGACACCGTGGTGCTCAAGATCGTTGCCACAGACCTCCACGGGCAGAAGGCGGATTCCACCTTGCTCCGCATCCTCATTCAGGAGCAGACGGTCGATCCTCGTCAGCGCGATCTAGCCGCCGAGCAACGTCGCCTTGTTGAGATGGCCAAGACCCTGGCCGAGAAGACTCGCGATCTGGTCAAGGATGCCAGCCAGGTCCAAAAGGTCGCGCAGTTGAAGAAGAAAGGGAAGGAGCAGCCCTCGGATGCCGAGACCAAGCTCGCCCGCCTCCAGCAGGCCGCGCAGCGCACGCGTGAGCAGGCGGATGACCTGTGGCAGGAATTGAAGAAGGCGGCCCAGATTGCTCCTACCAAGCTCGATGCTGAATCGCTCAAGCTCCTCGGCGAGAGCCTCACGGACCTCCGTCGCGATGAACTGGCTCGCCTGGAGACGCACACGCAGGAAGGCGTCAACGAGCCGGAGATGGTGAAACGCGCCGCCGCGGAAGCTCACGGCACCGCGAGCCGGATCGAGGATGCCGCACGAGCGTTCGCTGCGGAGACGACGGCAAAGATCACGGCGCAGGCCACGCAATTGCTCTCGCGTCAGCAGGCCTTGCTGACCGAAACCTCGCTCAATGGCAATCGCGATCAGGCGCAGCGTCCGAAGTGGCAGGAGCAGCAGCGGGCGGCCTTGCTCGCGCATCAGGACCTCGGTCAGGAATTGGATGATCTGAAGGAGGTGCAGCAGAATCAGCAGGGCAATCTCGAGCGGATGAAAAAGGAGATCAGCGAGGCAGCGAACGATCTCCGCGAGTCGCTCGACAAGCCACTTGATCCCAACGCGAAGGATCAGCCGCAACCGAAGAGCCCCGAGCATCTCTACGGTGCCAGTGACAACCTTCGTCAGCGTTTGCAGCGCAATGCGGAACAGCTTCGTGGCATCGCTAGTGAAGCGGCTCGTCGCGCAGCTGATGCACGTCAGCGTTTGCAGACTCAGGACAATCCCGCGCTGGTCGCGATTGAAGAAGCCAAGGCCGCTCTCCATGAAGCAACCGAAGCGGCGAAGAATCCGAAACTGGCGCAACGTCAGAAGCCTGATCGCGAGGGATTACTGCCCAAGGAGAAGGCCGAGAAGCAGCTCGCCCAGGCCAGTCAGCAGCTTCAGGATCAGGCGGAGCTTCGCGAACAGAATCCTCTGACCAACACCCAGGCCGCGCTCGATGAGAACCGCGCCAGCCGTGCTGCGGCGAAGCTCGCCGATGCGGCGAAGGCGGCGACGAAGGATGATGCGGCCGCCCTGGAAGCTGCGCGCGACCAGGTAAAGGATCTCGCTCATGTGGCCCGACTGCTGGATGCGGACAACATTGCTAAGGATGCCGTCGAAGCATTGAACGAAGCCGCCTTGGAGCGTCAGCCGAATGCCGAAGCTGCGCAGGCCACCGCCGCTGCGGCTCAACAAGCTGCCGAGCAGTTGAAGCAATTGCCACAGGCCGCACGTCGCGCTGAAGCCAAGCAAGAGCTGGCGAACACGGCGCAGCAAGCTGCCGAGCAGGCGCGCAATGCCGCTCAGCAACTGAACGAGCAGGCCCGTCAAGCTGTGCAGCAACAGCCGAACCAGCCAGCCCCCACGTTCCCGAAGTCGGCCCAGCTTGCCGAAGCCAAGGCAAAAGCCGAGCAAGTGGCGGCAGCCCTCGCGACCGAGGCCGAGGGTGCCCGCCAGCAGTTGCTCGCGATGGCACCGAAGGTCAGCGAGATGATGAACAAGGTGGCGGCGGACCTTCGCGAGACGCAGAAGAAAACGGAAGCCGCCAAGCAGGATGCAGATGCTCAGAAGCCCGTGGCCGAGGTCGGCGACAAGGCGCAGGCGATCCAACCCGAGGCCGCGAAGAATGCGGAAAAGATGGAGGGATTGCAGGCAGCGCTTCGCCAGGAAGCCAATGCAGCCGAACTAGCTAAAGCGGACCAACGCCAGCTCGCTCGCACCGCCGATGTGGCTCTGGAGGCGATGCGCCAGAAGACGCCACAGATTAAGGAGAATCTGAAGCAGGCTGCGCAGGCCGAACAATCGCAGCCGCAGTCGCAGGCCTTGCAGAAGGCGGCGCAGGCGCAGCAGCAGACGGCGGATGCCTTGCAACAACTGGCCCAGAACTTCGCCAAGATGGAGCAGGGTCAGGAGGTGCCGCAGGAGGCTCTCGCTGAGCTGGCACAGATGGAAAAGGACCTCGGTGTGCAGGAGCCTCTCAACGAAGCCTACGACAAAGCGAAGGAGCTGGCCGATGTAGCGCAGGACGCGAAGAACGATCCGCAGAAGGCGCTCGCAGAACTCGAAGCTCAGCTCAAGAAAAGCCCCGCGATGCAGAAGGCGCTGGCCGAGATCGCGAAGAACACCGCCCAGGGCGCGGAGAAGGCTTTGGCCGAGAAGGTGAACCAGCCGGCGATGCTGGGCAGTGCTGCCGAAGAGGCCGGGCATCAGATTGATCGCGTGGCTCGTCACGAACAACGACTGGGCCAACAGGAGGCCGCGAAAGCAAACTCCGAGGCCGCGAAGCAACTGCAAGCCACCGCGAAGGCGACGAAGACGGAGCCCGGCAATGCCACACCCCAGGTGGCCGAGCAAACCAAGCAAGCGGCCCAAACGGCGGCGAAGTCAGCCGAGCAAGCAGCCGCGCAGACTCCGGGGCAGCCGAACATCTCAGCCTTTGACCAAACTCAGGCCACGGCGCTGGCTCAGGCACTCGATCAGTTGGATGCGCAACTGCATCCGATGAACGGTGGCCAACAGCAGCAGAGTTCCCAGCAAGGTCAGCAGCAACAGGCACAACAGGGCCAGCAGCAGAATGCCCAGCAAAGTCTATCTCAGGCCCAGCAGAGCCAGCAGCAGTCGATGGCGCAGGCACGCGCTCAAGGCAAGGTGCCAGGCCAGACGCAGAGCAATCAACAGACTGCTCAAAACAAGCAGCAGAGCCAGCAGGACGCGCAGGGGCAGCAATCGAAGGAGGGTGGCAATTTCACCCAGGTGAGCAAGGACGGGAAGATGGTCCTCGTGCCCATTGGCGACATCAGCGTCGCCGACTGGGGCAAGCTGCCGAGCCGCATGGCCGAGGATCTCACCGAGGCCACTCGCCAGGAAGCAGCGCCCGAGTATCGCGCCGCCATTGAGAACTACTACAAGGCGATCGCGCAGAAGGCGAAGAAGTGAATCCCAGACTGGAGATGTCCCGAAGCGTGATCATTGTGAAACCCATGTCCGATTCATTCATTGCACGAGTTCCCGCCACACGATGCCTCCTTGGCCTGGCGCTGGCTTTGTGCTTCATGCCCTTGGTGAGTAGCCAGGCTGCCGAGCCTCCACAACCGATCCCGCCGATGGTGAAGCTGTCCGTTGATCGCGCGGTGAAGTGGCTCATGCAGCAGCAGAAGTCGGATGGGTATTTCCTCGATTCGAAAAACGATCAGCGCGCGAAGAAGGGTGAGATTCAAGGTTACGCGGGAGCCATGACGGCGCTCTCCATCATGGGACTGAGCAGCGTGGGGCACATGCCTTCGGACGCAACGCCCGAAGGTCAGGCCGTGGCGAAGGCGCTGAAGTTCATGATTGAGTTCGTCGAGCCGGATAAGGACAACAAGGAGACGGAGGGTTACCTCGGTCGCGGCGACCGCTCGCGCATGTATGGCCACGGGATCATGTCGCTCATGTATGCGGAGATGGTTGGCATGTCGAAGGACGAGGAGATGGATCGTAAGATTCGCGAGCGGCTCGAAGGCGCGGTGAAGTTGATCGTCAAATCCCAGCGGGTGCCCAAGAGCGATAGTAACAAAGGTGGCTGGCGCTACGAGCCCCAGAGCAGCGATGCCGACATCAGTGTGACCGTGTGGCAGCTGCTCGCCCTTCGTGCGGCAAAAAATGCAGGCATTGAGGTGCCTGATGAAGCGATCAAAGATGCGGTGGCCTACATCAAGCGCAGCTATCGCAGCGAGCGTGATTCCATGGGACGGCCCAAGGACCTCGCGGCGGCGTTCAGTTACGAGCCCTATGGCGGGCGACAGACCTTCTCGACCACGGCTGCTGGTTTGCTCAGCCTCCAGGTGTGCGGTCAATACGAGGCTGCGGAAGTGATTGGCAGCGCGAACTACCTCATGAAGAACCCGCCGGAGATCAACGAGCCCTGGTTCTACTATGGCAACTACTACTATGCCCAGGGCATGTATCAGCGCGGTGGAGACTTCGCGGCGACCGCCCGCCGCAAGACCGAGGACACGCTGATCAAAGCCCAGAGCCCCGAGGGCGCCTGGTATCCGCGCAATGGCAATGAGAAGAGCGCAGGCGCGGTGTATGCCACGGCCTTGTCGTTGCTCAGCCTGAGCGTGTATCACCACTTCCTGCCGATCTACCAGAAGTAAGCTGGATACAGGATGCCAGATGCCCGATGCTGGATAACAGATGTCGGAGAACGATGGCTCCAAGTATCCAGAACCCAGTCCCGAGTATCCCGCATGACCCTTGCCTACATCTTTGAGCGCTTCCCTTCGTTCACGCAGACCTTTTGTGTGCGTGAGATCGAGCAACTGGAGCGCACGGGGGTGAGGACTCTGATTTTCAGTATTCGCGACACTCGCGATGAGGGGATCAAACACTTCCCGCAGGAACTCATCGAGCGCGTCCACTTCCTGCCTCCGCGCGAGCAGCTCGTGTCGCTGGTGAAGTCATGGAAGGACGAGCGCGAGCTGTCGCGCGCTGCGGCTCTCACATTGCGTCACTGGGGCGAGCGTGGTGACAAGGCGCGAGTCTATGAGGCGGCCTACGTGGCCAAGATCATGCGCGACCTCGGTCGTGAAGCCCCCACCCACATCCACTCGCACTTCGCTGGCATCGGCGCACGCGCTTGCTGGTGGCTGCGTAAGTTCACCGGCATAACCTACTCGTTCACGGCTCACGCCAATGACATCTTCTGCAAGCCCGAGGACGAGACCGTGCCCTTCCCGTCTTTGTTCGATGAAGCCGCGCTGGTCGTGACCGTCAGCGACTACACGGCGAACCAACTGCGTGAACGGTTCCCGCAAGCGGCACCACGAGTGCGACGGGTTTACAACGGCATGGACCTGGAGCCCTTCAAGGTGGCGCGTGCCGAAGCGCGGCGCGATAAGGCACCGGGCGGCATTCTCAGCGTTGGGCGGTTGATCGAAAAGAAGGGTTACGAGGACCTCATTCAAGCCTGCGCCATCATGCGCGATCAGGGGCTCGCGTTCCGCTGTCGCATCGTCGGAGAGGGACCTTTGGAAGCGAAGCTCAAGGCTCAGATCGCTGATCTCCAGATGGACTCGAGCGTGCAGCTCACGGGGCCGCTCGACATTGATGAGATAAGGCGATTGCTGGTGGAGGAGACGCAAGTCTTCGCCCTGGCCTGTGCGACCGAATCGGACGGCGGCAAAGACAACCTGCCCACGGTCTTGATGGAGGCGATGGCCGCATCGTTACCTTGTGTTTCAACCAAGCTCGCAGGCGTGCCGGAGATGGTGGTCGATGGGGTGACCGGTCTTCTGTGCGATGAGCGTGATCCGCAAACCTTCGCGGCTCACCTGGGCACCTTGCTTGCCGATCCTGTGAAGTGTGAGGCGATGGGCCGCGCGGGATTGCAACACGCGGAGCAGCACTTTGCCCGCGAAGTCACCGGCAAGGCCTTGCAGCAGAGCTTCAGGGAAGTCGAAGGCCTGTGGCGCAGGCTGACCACGCGGCAGCTTCGCCATCGAGTGCCCAAGGTGCATGGCAAGACCTTCGATCTCGCGAGTTTCATTCAGCCTCAGTAAGCTTGGTAAAATAGTGGGCCGCCGCTAGCGAGCGTAGCATTCATGGGCCGACGAAGACCGTTTGCGAATGCGGTGACCACTGAGACGCGGCATCGGTCACGCGTGCGGGCAAGATGATCACGCGCAAAACTCGCGCCCACAGTCTGTCGGTGCATACCGGATCAAGGCTTGATTCTGCGGGCTTTCGGCTGTGTTGCGTCACTATTTGCCGGGCATGAATGGGGAGCTATGAGGCTGGCGGTCATGCCCCCAACACGGGAGCGATAGCGAATGGAGCGGGCCGGGGGTTGACGGTCAGACGGCTTCCGCCAAACCCGAGCCACATCCGCAGGGGGACCAAAACAAGAGCAGCGCAGAATCACGAAGAAGCGCCGACCAGTGAGCCTGAACGAGTGAGACGGTGGTAAGTCAGACACCGAAAGCCTGAAAGCGGTGCGGAGCGAAGGGGCGTTGCGGGGTGCCCCCGCTTGAATGGGTAGCAGCGCACGAAGTAGCGGCGAAGGGAAAGTAGTTTCCCTTGGAACGGATTGGAGACTTCACGGTAGCCTTGACGGGACTTCGCAAATTTGCTAAGCTATAAAAACTAGGAGGACGAGTGCCACAAACTAAACTGATCTTTTTTCAAGAAGCCGACGGCTCCGTGCCAGTGATCGATTGGCTGGACAACATACCACCAAAAGCGCTGGTGAAATGTCGCGTGAAACTCGCCAGACTCGCAGAGATGGGCCATGAACTCAGACGCCCCGAAGCTGACTTGCTCCGCGACAAGATTTACGAACTGCGAGCCAGCTTACAAGGCATCAACTACCGAATACTTTACTTCTTCCATGGAAACACAGCAGCGATTGTTGCGCATGGAATTATAAAGGAAAGCGCAGTGCCGCCAAAAGAGATCGAGAAAGCGATTGAACGGAAAAAGCAATTCGAGTCGAACCCGACGAAACACACCTATCAACCGGAGAATGTATGAAAAAGAAAACCACTTCCGATGCCCTTAAAATCATGGATCAAAGGTATTTTGACGGCAAACCAGAAAGACAAGCCGAGCTTGAGCAAGCGTTTGCAGAGGATGCAGTCGCACGAAAAATTTACACACTACGCACCAAAGCAGGACTGACTCAGAAGCAGCTTGCGAAAATGGTGGGAACCACTGATTCGGTTATCAGCCGGTTGGAAGATGCCGACTACGAGGGGCATTCCATGGCGATGTTGACCCGTATTGCCGCAGCACTCGATAAGCGAGTGGAGATTCGGTTTGTTCCGATCCGACATACGCCACAACCAGTTCATGAGCATTGATCATCAGATAAGGAAGAACACAGCAGGCACCAAAGCTTATGCGTCCAGCACTCCATCCCGAAACGAAGAAAAGCCGCAAGCATCCCCCGCGAAGTTTCACGGGAGAAGGCATCACAGCGGTGGTGGTGTGCCAGGGTGAAAACTCGCGCCAGAGAGCTTTCGGTTCGCGCTCACGCAAGGCTTGCCGCTACGGGCTTTCGGGCGGTTTGCGCTACTATCAGCCTGGCATTATTTCTAGTTCACCGAAATACCCAACCGCGAAATCTACCGCTCAAAGCCCCATGCGTCCCTTTAATCAAGTGCCATTCTTGCCTGGCATTATTTTCTTATTTCCGAATAGCTTGCTCACTAGCTTCAATCACAGGGCACTATGAGCTTGGCATTATTTCTTGATTTCGGCTCTGTGGCTCGATCTCGACGCGCTTAAGCAACTCCTCTTCCGAAGGAGACAACAGATTTGCCCGTTGTTTTGCTCTCATTCGGTCGGTGAAATTGCGTAGCTCAACTTGGCTTTGCGCTATTGACAGCTTCAGGACGGAGTTGATGGCGGATTCAGCGTGAATGAACCGGCCAAGCTCTCTTTCGGCCCAACCCGCAACTTGTCTATCCGAGTCGAAACAAATTTCCCACAGTGCGTCAAGCACATCTTGTGGACTATCACTTTTCCAAATGCACAAAGCCAGAAACGGTCGTGGACCTTTGTATATACTTGAGGGATGCGAAATGGTGAAAATCGCTTCGCGGCGCATCCGAGATTTTAAGTTTACCAGATCTGCCAAAAAAACGGTGGCTGCGATTGCTAAAGCGATAGCGATGAAAATGAGGGCTCTTTTCATAAAGGGTATTTGATTCTATTCACCAATCACTATTTGGCGATGCCAACGACTGCCTTGATATGTGATTACCAGAAGAAAGGGTCAAAAGAAAGGGTCAGGAGACGATTCCTGACAGAATATGGTAATTGCAAGTTCATCATCAATCACGAAACGCATTGATCCAGCCAGTGTTGGGCCTCGCGGTTGAGTTTCAGCTCTCCGCGTCTCAGGCGGCGGAGTTGTTGGCTCACGTTGGCCGCGCTCTTCATCTTCAGCCGCCCGGCCATCCAGCTCTGGGAGACCGACGTCACTGAATGAATGGCCTGCGCAATGGCCACCTTGCGCAGGTCGCTCCCGGGACTGCTCTCCAGGTCGTCAGCCGACAGGCTGAGTGCCTTCATGCCACCGATCACCAGACGCTCCGCCTTTGTCTGATCATGCCCCGCCCGCGATTCGGCACTCGCCGCCAGGGATCGGCCCTTCGGTTTCGCTTTGCCAGATGCTCCCACCTTCGCCTCCAGCCATTCACGGAACGCCTGCGTGCCCCAATACCACCCGCGTCGCACCGTCATTTGGCCGCCCTCGCACAGCGCATCCGGCGGCAGACCACATTGCTTCGCCTTCTCCTCCAGGGCCCGCTTCTCCAGCCGCTCGATGAACTTGCGCCGACCAGCGGCGGTATCCTCCAGTTGGCATTGTTTCAGCCCCTCCTCCACACGGAGCCACTTCGGTCGCTTCTTCCCCGGAGGCAGACCGTAGCCCTGCGCCAGACTGCTCCACCGGTAGTCCAGCAGCCCCAGACCACCCTCCGCCTTCACCATCTTCGCACGGACGGGATTGAGGTGAATGTAATCCATCAACGTGCGCAGGTAATCCACCGCCCCTTTGTCCCGCGCCTGCACCGGGATCGCCTTGTAGCGCCCGCCAAAGAGATGCCCCCATGCCTTATGCCGCGCATTGTAACGCTGCGTGTAGGTCAGTTGAAACCATTTCATTCCATCCACCAAGTTCGCCTGCGGCGTGCGCACCAGCCAGTGATAATGATTGTCCATCAGCACCCAGGCCAGCACCTGCCACCCCGTCCGTTTACAAGCCTCCGCCAGCGTGGCCACGAACATTTCCCGATCACCGTCATCAACGACAATGGGCTCCCGCCGATCCCCACGCGCCATGATGTGATACACCGCTCCGGGATACTGGATTCGCAACTGCCTAGGCATCCGGTCATCTCGTCGAAAAGCTAGAATCTGTCAAGAATCGTCTCCTGACCCTTTCCTCCCTCCTTTCCTCCCTCCTCCTTTCCTCTCTGACCCTGCTCCCTCTGATTTGAACCGGGTGAGACAG
>CAUJJC010000021.1 GCA_963204975.1 Verrucomicrobiota bacterium
TTCTCGTCTCCCTCATCAACGCAACGGGCAGCCTGTGGTCGCAGGCTGCCCGTTTTTTTATTGCCCGGCTGCTCTCAGCGACCAAGCGTTCGATCAATGACGATAACTACTTCAGCGACAAGATGAATGCCTTCACATCAGCCACCTCTTGAGGTTTCAGGATAAGGTTCATCGGTGGCATCGGCGAGACGCCGAGCTTCTCGAAACCCTTGGCCAGCTTGGCATTCGGATTGAGCAGCGATTCGGTGATGTAGGCTTCATCATTGCGGCTGGCAACACCATCCAAGGCGGGACCAACAGCGCTGCCCTGGCCTTTGAGGATGTGGCAGTTCTTGCACGCGGCTACGGGATGAGTCCAGAAGATGGTCTCGCCGCGTTTGGCATCGCCCAAAAGATTCGTGGCATCGTCCTCGCTCTCCATGATGAGTTCGCAGAGCTTCACGTCGTCGTAGTAGGTGTCGCCTTTGCCAACGTGGAGAAGGTTGATGCTCGCCTTCGGTCGATCCTTGCTGTTGAAGACGACTTCGACTTCGGTCCAGTCCTGGTTGCGGGTGAGCTTGGGTGAGGTCTCGGCGCGACCGATGTGATCGTTCAGGCTGGCCTTGCCACGGAAGGCATGAGTCTTGATCCAGGCGCTGAGTTTGTATTCGGTATTCGGCTTCAGCGGCACATCAGCGAAGAAGCTGGTATCCGCATCATCGCGGGTGATGACGCGGAAGCCATGCTTGCCGCTGCGGACCATCTTGGGGTCGATCACGATGCCCCACTCGGCTCCTGCGTTGCCAGGACGATCACCATAGTTGCGCTGCGACCAGCCGACGGGAGTCTTCTTGTTGGCAGCCAGCTCTTCAAAGCCTGGATTGGGCAGGAGGTTAGGGCCTTCCTTGAAGTTCAGCGCCTTGTGCTTCTTTCCGAGCATCTTCGCGGCTTCGGCCAGCCATTCGTCACCCTTCACCACGGGGTCACTCGAGAGCTTCTTGACCAGTGTTTTGATTTCCTCCGTGGTGGGGAAGTCCGCGAGCTTCACGAAGGCCGCGAGGCGGGTGTGCAGATCGGGATCAGAGAACACACCGGAGCCGAAGAAGAGATCCTGTGCGGCCTTGTCGTTGCCGAGGGCGCGGATCGCATTGCGCCGGAGTTGGGCATCTTTCGAAATGAGAGCCGCCTGATGGGAGGCGCTATCGAGCTGACCGAGCGCATGTTGCGTCCATAGGTCATGGATTCCGTAAGTCGCGCTGGGCTTGTAGGTCTTGCTCTCCACAGCCAGGCGTTGAGCCGTGAGTCGGCCATAGATCGTGTCCGTGGCCTTGGGGGCTCCCTTGCCGATGATGCGGTAAATGCGGCCGCGGCTGTGATCGCGGATCTCATTCTCGTGCGCACCACCCACGCCAGTCGTCGCCACAAACCCGCCACGCTCAAGGCTGGGCGTGGGGTTGTGCTGGATGATGAAGTTCTGGAAGTCGGCGATCCACACGGCTCCATCGGGGCCGACCTCGGCATAGACGGGCGAGTTCCATTCGTCGCTGCTGGCGTAGATATTCATGTAGTCCAGTGCCTTCCAGCCTGCGCCGTCCGGCTGCACATCGAAGAGCGCCACCACCTTCATCGTGGGCTCGCAGACCATCGCCTTGCCTTGGAAGCGTTTCGGCAGTGCATCGCTGTAGATGAAGCTGCTGCCAGCCGCCGCCGTGTAGCCGCCGAAGACGTCCACCTGGCGGAAGTTCGGCGTGATGGTGTGGCAGGCATCCACCACATTGATTTTCTTCGCCGTCTGGCCGCGCGAGCCTTCAGGATACGCGGTGGCTGGTATGCCACCGAAGAAGATGGGCGCGCCATTCGCCGTGCCGCCGAATTGATCGCCCGCCTCATTGTAGCTATGCGCCCAGGCGTTGTTGGTGAATTGGTGGAGGAATTCAATGGCACTGCCATCGGCTTTGAAGCGATAAGTGCCCATCGCGAACTGCTGCTTCTTGCCACCCACGTAGCCCTCGATGCCGCTGTAGCCGACGCAGCCGTAGATCCAGTTGTCAAAGCCGTAGTGCAGATTGCTCGCCTGCGCGTGCGTGTCGCGGATGCCCCAGCAGTCGATGATCGTCTCCCGCACATCCGCCTTGTCATCGCCATTGGTGTCCTTGAGAAAGAGGAACTTCGGCGGCTGGCTGACGATGATGCCACCGTTGGCAAAGACGATGCCGGTGGGCAGATTCAGCTTGTCGGCGAAGACAGTGAATTTGTCTGCCTTGCCATCGCCATCGGTGTCCTCGCAGATCTTCACGCTGTCCTGGCCCGCACCGTTCTCGCTGATGCCATGCGGGTAGTCGCGTGTTTCGACGACCCAGCAGCGGCCACGCTCGTCCCACGCAAAGGCGATGGGCTTGGCGATGTCCGGCTCGGCGGCGAAGAGTTTCAATTCGCAATCGGCGGGCACCTGCGTGCGCTCCATGCTGCCTTTGACGCTGAAGGGAAGCTGGAGGGTGAGTGGCTCTGGGCGCTTCTCGTAATTGGCGACTTGCGGATGCTTATCTCGCTTCTCGGGTTCGCGTTGGTCAAGGAAGGCCTGCCACTCCGCTTTGCGGTCAGCACTGAGTGTGCCCAGCACTTTAGCCTTGGCGGTCGCTGCATCCGTGACTTCTCCCGCCTTGATGATCACGTCATAGTTCTTGTCCAGATCGGCGCTGTGCTGCGGTCCGGCTACGTAGTCAAAGTAGATTGCCTCGCGTCCGAGATCGCGCATCGCTTCATGCAGCGCACCGGGTTGTGATTGCTCAGTTCCCTTTTCATCAACGTAAAGAACCCGGACAGGACGGGGCTCCGCGTGGAGGAGTGAACCAGCAACTAGGCAGCAAAGGGTGAAGTGGAGCTTCATAGACATGCGAGAGAATACACAGGCAGCTCCTGAAGCTGTCAGACAACTTTTTGGCCCAATCAGACATGGAGCCACCCTTTGCTTGAACCTTTTGAATGCGAGCGATACCGCCGATTCACTCGCGTCCAGGTTGCTCGATCTTACTTTGCCACCGCCTTGTTGATCGCAGCGGTTAGTTCGGCAGATTCAGGCTCCACGCCAGCATCAAAGAGCTGCACCACCTTGCCGTCTTTGCCGACGAGGAATTTGCAGAAGTTCCAGCCCACATCTCCCGCCTTCAGCAGTTCAGCATACAAGGGATGAGGCGTGCCAGACTTGATCGCCACCTTGTCAAACATGGGAAAGGTCACGCTGTAGTTGCTGGAGCAGAAGGTCTTGATCTCGGCATTCGTTCCTGGCTCCTGGCCGCCGAAGTCATTGCAGGGGAAGCCCAGCACCACGAGTCCCTGGTCCTGGTATTTCTTCCACAAAGCCTCCAGGCCTGAATATTGAGAAGTGTAGCCGCATTGGCTGGCCACATTGACGATGAGGAGGGCCTTGCCGGCATAGGCCTTGAGACTGGTGTCTTTCCCGTCGATGTCCTTGAGCGGGATGTCGTAAATCGGCGCTTCGGCAAGGGCAGTCATGGTCAGGCAGGAAAGGACGAGGGCGAGCAGTGTTTTCATCGAGCGAGTGAACGCCCGCGAGGTTGCAGAGGTTGCAGTTTCCTTCAGGGCTCGGGGCGCTGCGATCACATGGGCTCGCGTCCGGTCGCCTCTGTGAACTCTGCGCGAAGATGCGCCGCATACTCGTGAGCTGTGCCCAGATCGCGCTGCAATTCCATCACCTGCTTCTCCAGCCAATGAATGCGTTGTTTGAGCATGGTGATCGTGTCTGCCACTTCGCTATTCTCTGGCATCTCGGTGCCATGAAAGACGGTTTCCGCACTGCGCACCTGATGAGGGCTCACCTGATAAAAAGGCTGGTCAGCCAGGCGTCCGGTGATGGCTTCGGCGCAATTGATCAGCATCACATGCTCGTCGATCTCGCCGCGGGCGAGGAATTCCTGAATTGTTCCCACGGAGGTGGGACCGTAGAGGTAGTTGTCGGGCATCTCGATCAGCCAGTCCATCTGAAGCTCCGCGATCATCGGTGCGCGCACCCATGATTGGCGTCCGTCGCGAGAGACTTTGTCCAGCGGGGAGATCTTGGCCTCGGAGGCCCAGGATCGCAATTGATCCAACGATACAGGGCCATGCACCACTCGATCTGCCGCCTTCAGGAGATGCCATTCGTTTGTCATATCGGCACCTTACTCGAAAGGGATGGCCGAATTGAAGCAAAATCCTTCCGCGTGGTGAAGGATGGCCGCTGTCTGGCACAGCGAGCATTCTGCTGCGGCTTTACTCTTCCTCTTTGAGCTGCGCCAGGACCTGCGTCGAGAAGGTGGCAACCTGGAGGGCCAGCTCGGGTGGGAGTTCCTCACACATGGATTGCAGAGTCTCCCAGGCCTGGGCCGCCCGCTTGATTTCAGTATCGAGGTTGGCTTTCGATTCCTTGTCGGTCGCGTCGTCGCCGGACTCGAAAACCTTGAGCGTCTTCATGAAAGCCAGGGCCTCAGCGAATTTTTTCTTCGCCTTCGGGCTGCCTTTTCCCACGGCAATCGGGAGGTTCTTGGAGAAAGTGGCGAGGAAGTCTTCCAGGCTAGCCTGATCGCGTGCTGAACCATGCGAATACATGGTGCCACCACCATTGACGATGTAACCGAGACTGAAGGCCGACTGGCGGCAGTCCTGGATCGCATCCCGCCACGTGTCGAGCTGCAGCACGAGATTGAGGTCCTTCTCGGCCAGCGCTCGCTCTGTTGTCACCCGCTTCGCAGTAGCGTAAAGGACAGCCGCAGCGTCCATGCCCGCTTCGCTTTCATCGGTGAACTTCGTGAGCTTCTCCGGCCCCAGCTTCAACGCCTGAGCCAGCGGCACTGCGGGGGCTTGATCGGCCTCTTGGGCAATGGCAAGGCACGGGCTCAGGACGAGGAAAAGAAGGGCTGTGGTAGTGAGGGAACTCATGGAGGAAGGGAGGCAGGCGGAGTGGAGAAGACTAAGATGGATAATCGCGGGGAAGGTTACTTTTTGCCCAGCCATTCGACGCTGAGAATCTGCTCGATCTCCATCTTGCCACCGGCTTCGGGAATGTTCTCGGTCGAGGCTTTCCAGGTGATGCGGCATTTCTTGCCGATGAAGCTCTCCGGCTTGTCCACGATCTTGTCCACGCTCGCGTCCGGTTTCATGATGAAGAACGAGCGTTCTTCGCCGCTCGCCGTCTTCATGTTCCAGTGAAAGTAGTCTCCTTGCTCGATGCCCAGGAAGGTGCCCTCGAGTGTTTTGATGCTGCCCTTCTTCGCGGTAGCATCACCCTTGTCCATCACCACTGCGGATTGAGATGCGGCGTTCGGTTGGGCTTGGGCGCAGGCCAGCGAGGAGAAGACGACAGCGAGGTAAAGGGCGAGAGTTTTCATCATGCAAAGACTGGCTGAAGTCATGGATGAACGCAAGAACGCTGGTGTCTTCTTGGCTAACAAATCTTCGGTCACGAAGGGAGAAGATTTTCGGGTGGCGCATGTCTTAACTTTTCAAACAAAGTCGTGGCAGGCGTCGCATCCTCGGGTTCGATGGCCACCATGCGTCATTTCATCGCTGCTCTCATCCTTGGGTTGGTTTGTTCATCGGGCTCCGTGCAGGCGGGAGCCAAGATCAAGGGCTCCGTCCGTTACCAGTTCGGTCCAGGCAACAAGACGGTCACCTTCGGGGCTGACCGGATCGAGAATGAGAGCGCCACCAGCAGCACTGGCACGCTGATGGTGCAGCTCTGGGCACTGGATGCGCCGTATAAAGGTGGTGTCATGAGGGGCAAGGTGGTTGCCAGTTCCAAGCTCGATCCGCTGCATCCAGGCAATGGCTACCCCAAGGTGAGCAAGACACTCTCCGCCTCCATGCCCGGAACGAAGAAGGCCTACTACATCTGCCTCACCGTGGCGGAATATCGCTCCTCAGGCTACGTCACCAGCGACTATCGAAACTTCACCTCCACCGCCGTGCTCGGCCCCCTGCCGCTCTTTACCATGGTCGGCCCTTGGAAATGGCAGACGGACATCCAGGCGGGCACGATCAACATGTCCGTGGGTAAAATCAGCCATAACCGCACGGCCAACACTGGCACCATCAAGCTCTCAGCCTGGGCCACCAGCAGCCCCTATCGCGGAGGCAGTCTCCAGGGTTATCAGCTTGGCTTCGTGACCAAGGAGGCCCTCAAAAAAGGCTACTCTTACCCCTCGATTCAGACCACCACGAAATACACGGCACCGCCTTCCGGTCACTACTACGTCTCCATCATCCTGTCTGAATACAGCGGTGATGGCTACAAAGTGGTCGCCTGGCTCACCGGCAGTGAACGCCACGCCTTCAAGTGATCACCGCTGCGGCAGCCTGCCTTTAAACTTCGCCGCACACGATCTCCTGCTTGCCTCTTCTTGGTTTCCCTCTCCCTCTTCCCCTGAGCCCCAACCCCTCGCCGATTCGACACATGAACATCAGCCGCCGCCACCTTCTCTCCTCACTTCTCCTGCTCACCCTCGTGCCTGCCATGGCCGCCGATGATGGCTTTGTCTCCCTCTTCGATGGCAAGACGCTCACGGGCTGGAAGAACGCCTATGACTGGGGACAGATCGACATCGTGAACGGTGAAATCCATCTCACGGGCGAGAAGAAGTTCTTCGTCATCACCGAGAAATCCTATGGCGACTTCATCTTCGAAGGAGACATCCTCCTGCCCGCAGGCAAGGCCAACAGTGGCTTCATGTTCCGCGCCCATGTGGAGAAAAACAAAGTCTTCGGCTACCAGGCTGAGGTGGATGGAGACGAGAATCGCAAGTGGTCCGGTGGCCTCTACGACGAAGGTCGCCGCATGTGGTTCGCCAGCCCGATCAAGGGCAACAAGGAAAGCGAAGACGCCTTCCGTGCACGCGCAGGGGATTGCTTCAAGCGCAACGACTGGAACACCTACCGCATCGAGTGCAAAGGACCCAGCCTCAAAATTTTCGTCAATGGCGTGCTCACCACTGACATTCAAGACTCCACGGATGCCTCGGGAGTGATCGCCATCCAGCACCACGGCGAGAAAGGCCAGACCTACAAGTTCCGCAACTTGCGGATCAAGGAGCTGAAGTAACACGCCACAGACGGCGGATGTGGAGCGAGGGATTACTCCGCCAGTTGTTGCGTCGAGCTGACGGGTAGAGGCGGTGGTCCTGCCGAGGGACGACCTCTGCCGCAGGCGAGGCAGGTCCGTTCGGATGGTCGATGGCACTTATATGTTCCATCGTGAGTGCAGTGCAGATTCGATGGTCCTGCGATCCCCGCTTGCCAACCCGCTCCCCCCACTCACTATGCGCGCCTCATTATGGGCAAGCTCACAGACAAGATCGCAGTCGTCACTGGCGCAGGCCGTGGCATTGGTAAAGCCATCGCTGAACGTTTCGTGGCCGAGGGCGCGAAGGTCGCCATCGTTAGCCGCACGGAGGCCAATTCCAAGGCTGTCGCCGATGCACTCAACGCCATCTCTCCCGATTCGGCGAAGCCCTACGCCGTCGATGTGGCCGATGGTGCTGCCGTCGCTGAGATGGGCAAGCAGATCATCGCGGACTTCGGCAAAGTGGACATCCTGGTCAACAACGCCGGCGTGACGCGTGACAACCTTCTGCTGCGCATGAGCGACGAGGAATGGGATACGGTGCTCAACACCAACTTGAAAGGTGCCTTCAATCTCGTGAAGGCCTTCCAGCGTTCGATTTTGAAACAGAAAGGTGCCCGCATCATCAATGTGGCCAGCGTCATCGGGCTCATTGGCAACGCAGGCCAAGCCAACTACGCCGCGAGCAAGGCGGGCCTCATCGGCTTCACCAAGTCGCTCGCTCGTGAGTTTGCGGGACGCGGTGTCACGGTCAACGCCATCGCACCGGGCTTCATTTCCACCGACATGACCGGCGTGCTCGATGACAAGGTAAAGGACGCCATCCTCACCAAGATCCCTCTCGGCGCGATGGGTGAAGGCACCGACATCGCCAACGCCGCCGCGTTCCTCGCCAGCGATGAAGCTCGTTACATCACGGGCCAAGTCCTCGCAGTGGATGGAGGCATGGTGATGTAAGCCACCAACGACGAACGCCTGTTACGCAGCCATTTCAGCGTGAGGTCGAGTAAACTGGGTTTCGGGGAGAGCGGTTCATACATGCGCGGCTAAGCATGGTGCATCATCATCGCGGCTCAAGGCGGAGCGCAGGACAGTATCAGCCGTGTGGATGGGGCAAAATTCAATGACGGCCCCCCTTCCCCAGTCACACTGCGCTGGGGCTGTGGTCTGTGACTGTGGCACATTGTTTGGCATTTGAGCCTTTTACGGCTCATAGCAACGAACGATCACGAAAATCACGGCTATGGCTAAGTAGAGTCCCCATTTTTGTTTGCGAGTGAGAGAGTCATGCCAGTCACCAATACCGAAATTGTTTCGTTGAAACGCCTGCCTCCGGGCTTCATGCTCTATTTCAGGCTGATCCATGAAGTCGATATCCGCTTGTCGAAGAATTCCTAGCGTGACGAGGCGTTTGTTGAGTAGAATTCGCTCTCGCTCAACATCGCACAAGAGTAGCTGATCGTTATTTAGAAGCTTCTTGAGAGCGAGGCGCTTGCTTTGTTCGTCCATAAAATGAATTCTTTTTGTTTATCCCGAACTTAGTCATCAAACGCAATTCGGTTGTCTTCGTCAACAGCGCAATAAGTGAAGCTCGGGAGCAACTAGCCGATGGCGTAGCGGGCCTCCGCAAAGCGCACCCACCGGGTTCATTCACCGAAGCCATGCGTCCTGGAGGGGTGCAGAGAATTGATGCGCGCGCACCGGGCTTCTCCCGCTCTTTTAAGGCGGAAGCTCTCGGGCGGCGGCGACCGATGGTTCCGGTTCCGATGAGATGTTCTGCTCCTAAATCGTGGGGCCTTAAAGCCCGGCGTTCACAGCGTTGCGGAATGTCGTGAGGAAAATCGACGGCTGGAAGTCATCGCTGCTTGGCGTTTCCTGAGTGGGGTTGACGGCAGTTTCAGGACTGATGAGCGTGCTCCGCCATGGTCCAGGCTTTTGAGTGCCTTTCGATAGTTGGTGCTTATGTAGTGCCAGCATCTAGCCAAACACCGCCCGCACCAGCCCCAGGGCTTTCTCGCCGGGTAGGACGCCGACTTCCATCTGGTTCATGACGTAGGCAAAGGAGATGCCGGTGTCGGGATCGGCGAAGGCGAGACTGCCGCCGGCACCAGGGTGACCGAAGGCGCACTCGCTGGGGCCGAACATTTCGCGAACCTTGCGATTCGTTTCGGGATCGAAGGGGTCAAGCATCATGCCGGCACTGAAGGCAGCGGGAACGCAGAGCACCGCGTCCTCGGCTTCGCTGAGCGGCTTGGTCAGGGCGCGCTGAATCCAGGTGGGAATGATCTGTTCGCCCTGCCACTTGCCGCCGTTGGCGAACACGCTGTAAAACTTGGCGAGGGCGCGTGCACTGCCCACGCCGCCCATGCTGGCGAATCCTTGAGTCCAGGTGTGGGGTTGATTGAAGTCCTGCACGGCGCTCAGTCCCACCGGCGAGGCGAAGGCCTGAGCGGTGATGCTGCCCGGTGTGCTGAAGGCTTTCATGAAGGCCTGATCCCCGGCGGTGAGATTCATCTTGCCAGGGTAGAGCGTGGCCACGCGTGGATGCTGATCCTGCGGCAGACCAATCCAGAAGTCGAGATCCAGCGGCACGCCCAACACTTCATCGAAGTAGTGTCCGAGCGAGTCCAGCCCCGTGATGCGGCGCACGATCTCGTCGAGCAGGAAGCCGAAGGTCCGGGCGTGATAGGCCTGGCGGGATTCTCCGCGCCAGAGCGGAGCCTGTTTTTCCAGGGCCTCAATCACGGCCTCGTAGTCAAAGATGGGCACGCGCTGGGTCATCGCGCACAGGCCCGCTCGATGCGAGAGTAGATCGGCGAAGGTGATCGCCTCCTTGCCGCCGAGGAAAAACTCCGGCCACACCTCGGCCACCGGGGCGTTAAGCGAGAGCTGGGCCTCATGCAGCGCCATCAGGCAAGCCACAGCGGCGGGACCTTTCGTAGCGGAC
>CAUJJC010000022.1 GCA_963204975.1 Verrucomicrobiota bacterium
CTCTAGCACCCTCAATCCATTCTTCTTGCGTGCGCTGGTCCACCGGTTGAGGCAAACACGGATGAAAGCCCGCCCCTCCTCCGTCACATGCGAGCGCTTTAAGACGAAGGCTTCATCAACAGGCCCGGGCCTATTCAACAATGGTGCGACCAAGAAGCCGTGCTCTTGTAGAAAACCCGCGAACTCGCCCAACTGCCGTTTGATCTCCTCATCCGTGTCGTAGTCGCAGCCAGCGAGTGCAAACCTATGTGCGATGTCTTTGCAGAAGGCAAAGCCAAGGATGGTTCCGTCTTTGAATGGTTGTTCCATGGTGGCACTGAATCTGCGTGGACTGCTCAGTCAATCTTGACGACGAACTTCACTGGGACCTTCGGTTTTATACATCTCCTTGGTCTCAGGGTGCCTGACATATGCCTCGCCATCGTTATCTTCGTAAATGCGCTCTTCTTTGGCCAATTGCCCCGTCTTGTCCACATTCTGCCCCGTAGTCTCGTAATTCTTGGCTGTCTTCGTCTTCTCGTCGAACACCGAGTGATCCACCCGGCGGCCTTCGCCAGTTTCCTGGTCCACTAGCTTATTTCCGTCTTTGTCGCGCAGGAGTCGTTCCTTACCAACAAACTTATCAGGGTTTTCTTCTTGGAGTTCGGCGTGCGTTTTGGCTTCGCGCCGCTTTCCAGTCTCTTGGTTTGCAGCAATCTTCTTGGCCGAGTCGCCGCCGGGCTTTGGCGCATCGCCTGCTGAACTATTTCCGCCGCCCTTCTTGCTGCCGGTCAGCTTTTTCAACACCTCCTTCTCCACCTTTTGCACTGCCTTGTTCTTGGCGATCTCGGCGGCCTTGGAGTAGTCTCCGTCCGCTGCTGCCTTGCCAGCATCAATGGCAGTCTTGGCAGCGTCATAGCCGTCTTCGATGTCGCTGACTGACACTGGCAGCACTTCAGACAGGGCCGCCCAAGTGTGGCCGAATGCCTCGCCAAAGCTCATTGCGCCTGCGGCTTTACTGAGGTGTGCGGAAGCTCCTGCGAACGCACCGGCTATGTTGCCGCCAGTCTTGATCGCTTTGATAGCCGCGGACCACGCAGATAACCCCAACGGATCAAATTTGCTCCACGGGTTCTGCTGGACATAGGCATAGAGGTTTGGGCCATCCACGAACCCCGCCGGGTCACGGCTGAGCCACGTCCCAGTTTCCAGGTCGCGGTAGCGCATGCCTTCATTGAGCAGGCCGGTGGGGTCTTCGTCCTTGGTGTTGGCGCGCTGGCGGTCATCATTGACGCCGGTTTCCTTGGTCCGCTTGCCATAAGCCTCGTAGGCCCCGGTCCAGGTGATCGCGCCAGTGGCGTCGGTCTTGGCCACCACGTCGCCACGTCCGTTGTAGTGATTGAAGGAGGCGCTGGCGGTGTAGGCGGTGCCGCCATTCCAGGTGCCGCCTAGGCTGCCGCCCGAGACGGTGAACCCTGGCTTGGCCGTGGCGGTCTGCTTTTCACTGTAGAGCAGGCCGCCCACGCCACCGCCCATGTCACTGCCGCGCACGAAGCTCTTGGCCAGGGTGAAGGTGGCGGGCGCGGGCTGCATCGCCTGCGCCTGGTGGTTATAGACGCCGCTCTGCCAGCGCGCGAAATCGGACGTGGCAAGACCCAGCTCCGCCACGCTGGTGCCTCCGCTGAACATCAAGAGCGTGGTCTCTGCCCCCTCCTGGCGCAGCACGCGCCGGACCCGACAATCGTAGTCGTAACGATAGCTTTTCAGCGTGCCATTGCTTTCGGGATGAGTGACGCGGACGAGGTGATTCAAAGTATCCCAGGTGTAAGTATCCGCCTTGGTGCCCTGGGTGCGACTGGCCACTTTGCTCGCCGATCTCGCGAAGTGTGAGGCGATGGGCCGTGCGGGATTGCAGCACGCGGAGCAGCACTTTGAACGAGAAGTCACCGGCAAGGCCTTGCAGCAGAGCTTCAAGGAAGTCGAAGGCCTGTGGCGCAGGCTGACCACGCGGCAGCTGCGCCATCGAGTGCCCAAGGTGCATGGCAAGACCTTCGATCTCGACGGCTTTATCCAAGGCTAAAGCGTCGCATGATCAATCGCGTGCAGGCGGGCCTTCTTGGCTCCCATGCGCGGCACGCAGGCGAGCAATGCCTGCGTGTAGGGATGCTGCGGATTTTTCAGCACCTGATCGACGGGGCCGGTCTCCACCACTTTGCCTCGGAACATGACGACCACCTTGTCCACGATGTCGCGGATGATGCCGAAGTTATGCGTGATGAGGATGATGCTCATGCCTAGATCGCGGCGCAGTTGAGCGAGGAGGTCGATGATTTGCTTCTGGATGGTGACGTCGAGAGCTGTGGTCGGCTCGTCGGCAATGAGCAGCCGGGGCTGGGTGCAGAGCGCCATGGCGATCATGACGCGCTGCTGCATCCCGCCGCTGAGTTCATGCGGATAGGCGCGCAGGCGCTTGGCGGGATCAACGATGCCCACCTTGTCCAGCCAGGTGATGATCTCGGCATCAATGTCCTTCACGTCTGGGCGATGCAGTTGCAGGGACTCGGCCATCTGCGTGCGCACGGTGAGCACGGGATTGAGCGAGGTGCTCGGCTCCTGGAAGACGTAGGCAATGTCTTTGCCTCGCACCTTGCGGAGTTCAGCGGGGCTGAGGCGGAGGATGTCCTTGCCGTGGAGTTCCAGCTTCGTCGCACGAACCGTCGCAGGCGGCTCTGGCAGCAATCGTGCGAGCGCCAGGGCGGTGGCGCTCTTGCCGCTCCCGCTTTCTCCCACGATCGCCATGCTTTCGCCGGGCATGAGGTCGAGCGAGAGCTGCTGCACGGCCTTCGTGGGCTCGGCACCGTAGCGGCGGAACTCGATCTCGAGATCGCGAATGTGAAGCAGGGGGACGGTTTCCATGGGTGTTGATCAGAGTCGGGGCGGGGGAAACTTCAAACTCGAATCCAGGCTCTCGCTGCGCACGACCTGCGCGAGCCCTTGGAGAACGAGCGCGGCTGCCATCGCGTGGATGGCGGGCCAGAAGGCGGAGCCAGGATCAGCCAGCACGGTGGAACGCGCATTGACTAGATGCTGTCCGATACCAGAGGGCGTGCCGTGGAGGTAATCGCTGAGCACGGTCCAAATCAAAGCGGTGGCCGTAGCTCGCAGTGTCCAGGCAGCGAGCGCCTGAAGCGCTGGCATAACAATGTGGCGCAGCCAACGCAGCCACCTTGGCAGGCCGAGCGCCTTGGCAGCCTGAGTGTAGCCAGAATGGTGATGGGCGATGATGAGATCGCGCCAATGGCAAGCCATCGCGAGCCCCAGGCAGACACCCATCCAGGAGGGCGAGCCGAGGATCGTTGCGAGAATCAGAGCTGGCCACCACGCCAGGGTGTCCAGCACTCGAAGTCGCGGCAGAGCCCGGACTTGGGCGAGCAAGGCCGCTCCGGTGCCGAGGACGACGGTGGTCAAAGCGGCCCAGCTCGCCGCGATGCCAGCGTGGTGCAGATCGGTGAGCAGAGCTGGGGCATGATCGAGCACAGGGCGCTGCCACGCATCGGGTAGGAGGCTGGTCAGCCAGGGCAGCAGCCAGGTGGCCATCCACGGCGGGGGCTCGGGCTGAAGGCACAGCGCTGCGAGCAGTGCGAGGGTGAGTGAACCGAGCACCGTCACGCTGCCAAAAAGACTCCGTGGTGGCGCTTGCACTGCAGCCTCCGCAGCGCTGGCGTCCGGTGCATCGGAACCGCGCAGCCAGTGGCCGATCCAGGCAAGCACAGCGACCAAAATCGAGCCCATCAGCAATGAAGCCTCAATGTCTTCGGGCAAGCCCAAGCGGATGGCATTGGCTGTGAAGGCACCCCATCCTGGCAGGCCGAAGAGGTCCTCCACCCAGAGGGTCAAGGCAAGACCGTGGAGCGTAGTGGCCAGCCAGTGGCGGCGGAGTTCGGTCCAGGCAAAGGCGAAGCCCTGACGTGCGAGCATGGCGGGTGGATGTCCGGCAGCGCGCGAGGCGAGGGCTTCGCGTGCAGGTTTCGCCAGGGCAAGCGAACGAACCACTGCGGCCAACCATTGGCCCATCATCGGTGCCGCCAGCACCCAGAGTGGCACCAGCCAAGCCCAGAGCGTGCGACTAAGAGCGAGCGATGCGGTGTCGCGATGCTGAGGCGGCGTGTAGGGGATGAGGGACTCGATGGGGAGCTTTGCGTCGTTCACCAGCCAGGCAATGATGAGCCATCCGATGCCGACTACGGGCACGAAGCTCAAGGCGCGAGCGACCCAGGCCGTGGCATGAATGGCGATGAGGCCGCACCTTGAAATGATCAAGCCCAAGGCCAGCCCCAGCGTGGTGGCGAGGGCCGAGGCACCCAAGACCAGGCCCAGGGTGCGGGCCGCGCGAGGCAGTAACTCCGACCAGGCGTGCCCGCTGCCAAGAGTGGTCGCGACATCGCCAGCGAGCAGGCTCGTGGTTTCGCCCTCCGCCTGGCTGAAGCGCGACCACCACCACGCCGTCAGCACCAGTCCCACCAGGAGCAGGCGAAGGGCGAGATGCGAGGGTTGGCGGAGCGCGGGCATGGGTTCGATACTCAGGGGCGTGCGGGTCGTGTGAGCAGGTCGCTCAAAGTCCATGGAGATGGAGGTGCGGAGCCATCGCTCAGGCTCGCTCGGATCATGGAATCCTCGTGCACCGTGACCAGCGGCAGCACCGCATGGCTAGCCAGGATCAGGGCCTCCGCGCGCTGGGCACGAGGCGCTGCTTCGCCGGGATGAAACTCATGCTTCAAGGCCTCCAGCAGCAAGTCCACCTGACGGTCCGAGAAGCCGCTGAAATTGCCCGGCTCGTCCGAATGCCACTGCGGCCAGAGATCCCAGGAAGTCTCCAGCGGCGCATCAAGCACCACGCCATCGAAGGCCCCCGATTTCATGGCGCGCATCACATCGGCGCGCGGCTGTGGTTTGACGATGATCTGGATTCCAGGCCGCGCCCATTGCAGACGAAGCTCCGCAGCGATTCGCGTGAGCGCCGGCATGTCCTCGGGCACCAGAAGTGTTAGCAGTAGTGTTCCGTTCGGGCTAGAGGCATGACCCTGGACATTGCGCAGCCATCCGGCGGAGGCCAGCAACTGCTCAGCCCGCGCTGCGTCTCCAGTTTCGACCACCGATGCCGAGGACAACCACAAGCCCGGTGCAAACAGCGAGCCCTGAGGACGACCCTTGCCCTGGAGTGCCCTCGTGATCACCGCACGGCGATCAACGGCCGCACTCAAGGCTTCGCGAACGAGCGGCTGATGCAGTGGCTCTCGGCGGAGGTTCCAAAGCACTTGCACCGCACGCTGCGGTGGCGAGGAACGAGGTTGCAGCGCCTCGCTGCTGATCGTCGGAGCAGGCAAGGCCGGCGCGCTCGGCCAGAACAAATCGAGCGAGTTGGTGCTGTAGCCGAGCTGCATCGTGAAGGTCGAAAGGCTAGTCACCAGCGTCAGTCGCTGGATGGCGGCGGGCTTGTCCGTCGCGGGCTGGATCACCATCGAACTGTAGTCCCGCTGCTCCACACGCCAAGGACCCGCGCCCGGTGGTAGCTCGCGCTGGAAGAGGCGGCCCGCATCATCCAGGGCGTGGGCTTGCAGCCAATTCGCAGGCAGGATGGGCAGCCCAATCCATGCGGCCAACGCGGGACCATAGTGCCGCCAGAGCAGCACCTGGGCACGATTCGGAGCCACCACTTCCACGCCTCGAATCACACGCAGGCCTTCGCGATTGGGCAGCGGCCAGGGCTTGCGAATCAGGGCCTCGTAAGTCGCGCGCACATCCTGGGCCGTCACCGGACTGCCATCGTGCCAGCGAGCATCGCGCAGCGTGAACTCGAGCGCTGGCTCCTCGACCATGGGCAGCTCGATCTGCGTGCTGATGAGTGGCTCACGCCCCATCGCCTGGCTCAAATGCCGCCTCAGCTCCTTCTCGTATTCGAACTCTGCTGGCACACCCACGATGGCAATCTCGAACGCATCCTCGCCATCGAACCACACCCGCTGCACGGGAACAGCGAAGTCCATGCGGTTCATCATCGCGGTCTGCGCCGCCCTCGCCTTGCCAGGCAACTCGATGCGCAGAATGCTCACGCGCTGCACCTTCGCTGCCGCTGCTTCCAGCACGCTCCGCACCGCTCCGAACAAGGGATCCGTGAACGTCAGTGACAAGGTTCGCCCCTGAGCCGCCACGGCCTCCAGCTTCCATTGATTCCAGGCCTCGCCTCGTCGGGCCTCCAGACGTTTCGCCGCATCCGCTGCCGACTTGAGTTCCGCGAACCAGACCGTGACCCGCTTCATCCACCGCCAGTCAGAGGCCAGTCCCGGCGACAGTCGCCCGTCGGGTCCCACCTTGATCAGCGGTGCATGAATAAGATCGATCAACTGCCTTTCCGCCTCGCTCGCGGGCAGGTAAGGGTTCAAGGCGGGCATCGTCGGCTGCGACATCAGCGCCACCAGATCCCCCTGCCGCAACGACCGGCTCACACGCACCTGATCCGCCGCCCACCACGTCAGCCCGACGAAGGCAAGCGGCAGGCCAAAGACAAGACTGCGCACCAAGGTAATCACAAGCCAGTGATGCTAAGCCCGAGCCCCCGCCGCTTCAATTCATCGTTCATCTTTCCATCCTCATCCTTCCAGAAGGCGTGCACGGAGAGGGATTCGAACCCCCGACCAACTCGGTGTAAACGAGCCGCTCTACCACTGAGCTATCCATGCATTTGCGGGCGCGGCGCTAGAGTGCGCATGTTCGGGCAGATGGCAAGTCGATCTATCACTCATGCGAGAGATCGTGACGTAATCGCGTTCTGGGCTCATGCGATGGGTTTTGATGCGCTTGTGTTTCATGGGATGGTCCTCGGCGGCGATGGTCGTGGCGGCTGATCCGTATCGTGAACCGGAGGCTCGGGATGCGCGCGAGGGGACGAAGGACGAGCCGTTCATGCGCACGCTGGCATTGCCAGAGGCGGCGCGGTTTCTCGATGAAGGGGCGCATCTGATGGAGAGAAATTGCTACGCCTGTCACTCCACCTTCACCCATCTCGCCGCGCGGAGCATTCTTGATCCGCTGGCTCCAGAGGTGATGAAGTCGCGCGTCATGTTGGAGCGGTTCAATGCGCTGATGTTTGATCCGCAGAAGGCGAAGCTGGTGAAAACGCATCACGTCTCGCGAGTGCGTGTGCTGTCAGCCATCGAGCTGGCGCGTCATGATGCGGTGACGACGAGCACGCTGGCTCCGACGACGCGACGGATGCTGGACCATTTGTGGTCGTATCAAACATCCGAGGGTGACATCGACTGGATTCGAGTGAAGGAGGCTCCGCAGGCAATCGATAACTACTGGCCGGCAATGATGATGGCGGTCGGGGTGGGGATCGCGCCGGATGGATATGCTGCGACCGACAAGGCCAAGGCGGGGCTGGACAAGCTGCGTGGGTGGTTCAAGGCGCATCCGCCGCAGACGATTCATGAGCGAGGGCTGGTGCTGATTTCGCACGCGGCGATGGGCGGACTCGTGAGTGAGGGTGAGATTCGAGACCATGTGGCGGCGATATTTGCGAAGCAGCATTCCGACGGCGGATGGAGCATGGTGGACCTCGCGCCCTGGACGAGGAAGGACAACAAGCCCCTCGATCCCTCGCTGACGGATGGATACGCCACGGGCTTCCTCATGGTCGCCCTGGCCAAGGGTGGTGTGACAAGGCAGGACGAGCGACTCCAGCGCGGCATCGAATGGATCAAGACGCACCAGCGGGCGAGCGGCGGATGGTTCACGCAGTCGCCGTTTCATCGTGACCGAATCGCGACCAACACCGGCACTTCATGGGTGGTGCAGGCCCTCGAAGCCTGTGGTGAGATCGTCCGGCCCACCGTCACAGCAGAGCAGTTTGCGGCGGCTCTTGCGGAGGCGGAGAAGGCGGTGCCGGTGGGCGTGTTCCTGCCCGATCAGGATCATCCGCTGCTGACGGCTGAAACGAGTCCGTGAGATTGGCGATGATCGAAGTGCGATCCTCTGCTCAAGGTGGAGGCGAATGATCGATTTGCTGCATCCTCGACTGGCGGCGTGGTTCACCGAGACCTTCGGTGAGCCCACGGATGCGCAGGTGCAGACGGTGCCGCACATTCTGGCGGGCCGCAGCATGCTGCTGTCGTCGCCGACGGGCAGTGGCAAGACGCTCGCTGGCTTCCTCGGTGTGATCGATCATCTGGTGCGCTTGCATGAAGCCGATGCCTTGGGCGATGCGATTCACGCGATCTACATCTCGCCGCTGCGCGCACTGACTTACGACATTCAAAAGAACCTCCACGAGCCACTGGCGGGCATCGGGATGAGTGAGGTGATTCGCGTTGGCATGAGGACTGGTGATACGACGGCCACGGAGCGTGCGAAGATGAAGCGCAAGCCGCCGCACATCCTGCTCACCACGCCGGAGAGCTTGGCGATCCTGCTGGCGCAAGACGCGTATCGTGAGGCGCTTGCTGCGTGTCGATTCGTGATCGTGGATGAACTTCATGCGCTGGCTGAGAACAAGCGCGGTGCGCATCTCGCAGTGTCGATGGAGCGGCTGGCATCGCCGAGCGTTTGCCGTATCGGCTTGTCCGCCACGGCAGCACCGTTGCCGTTGCTGGCGCAGCTACTCGTGGGTGTGGATCGTCCGTGCGAGATCGTGAAGGCAAAGGTCGCGCGGAAGCGTCGCGTGGAGGTGCTTTCGCCCTTGAAGCGCGAGCCATATCCGCCGTCGGGCTGGACAGCGCAACGAGTGCTGCGCGACATCGCGAAGCTGGTGGAGTCGAAGCGCTCGGTGATTGTCTTCTGCAACACGCGCAGCACCACTGAAAGCCTAGCGCATCGGCTGAAGCTGGCGCTGCCGAAGCTCGCGGATCAGATCGAGGCGCATCATGCGTCGCTGGATCGCGATATGCGGCTGGAGACCGAAGACAAGCTCAAGCGTGGCGAGTTGCGAGCTGTCGTGTGCAGCACCAGTCTGGAGCTGGGCATCGACATCGGCAGCGTGGACTGTGTGGTGATGATCTCCACGCCGAAGGGCATCAGCCGCGCCTTGCAACGCATCGGTCGCAGCGGGCACAGCATTCATGAGGAAAGCCACGGCGTGCTGGTGGCCACGAACATCAACGACCTGATGGAGTGCATCGTGTGCGCGGAGATGACTCGGCATGAGCAGCTCGATGAGGTGCGCGTGCTGGAGTGTCCGCTCGACGTGCTCGCGCAGCATCTCGTGGGCATGGCGATGGAGGGCACCTGGACCCGCGACTCCGCGCTCGCTGCGATTCGTCGATCGCTGTCGTTTGCGACGCTGAGTGATGAGACCTTCGAGAGCGTCTTCCGCTACCTGCAAGGCGGCGGCAAGTCGCTCGAACGACAGTATGCGGAGACCTTTGGCAAGCTGATCGAAGTGGATGGCAAACTCGCTGTGCCATCGAAGAAGGTGGAGCGCGAATACCTCGTCAACATCGGCGTCATCCACAGCGAGGGCATGGTGAACGTGTATCTCGGCAAGCGCCGACTCGGCCAGGTGGAGGAAGGCTTCATCAAGGGGCTGCGGTTGGGCGACATCTTCGTGCTCGCGGGTCGCACGGTGCGGCTCATCGAGACCGGAGTGGGAGAGGTCGTGGTGGAAGATGCGAATGGTCGCCTGCCCACGGTGCCCTCGTGGAACGCCAACAAGATGCCACTCTCCTCCGGCTTGTGTCGCGAGGTCACGCACCTGCGCACCGAGCTATCGCAACGCATCAAGCGCGGTGACGACGATGACTTGCTGAGCGACTGGCTGGTGGAGCATTTCACGATCTCGATGACCAACGCGGCGGCCATCGTGCAGCACTGTCGCAATCAGTGCCTCGTGTCCGAGATTCCGCGCGAGGGCTTGTTCCTGATCGAGCGCTTCATCGACGAGCGCGACGAGGACTACGTGCAGTTCTTC
>CAUJJC010000023.1 GCA_963204975.1 Verrucomicrobiota bacterium
CAGCGTGAGCGTGTAGATGATGAGTGCGATGATGACGGTGGAGATGATGAGCAGCAGCACGCGGAAAAGCCCGAGCTGTCGCCGCGCCTTGTCCACCATGCCGGAGACAAGCAGGTCTCGCTGCTCCTGCGTGGTATAGACCGTCACATCCGGCCACGCGGCGAGATTCGCGCGCACGTCCTCCGCATTGGCTCCATCTGCCAGCGTCACGAGCACGGCGCTGACCTGCGGCTTGGCGAGCGCGGGGATGCTCTGCGACGTTCCATTGGCACGATCCAGCAGCATCGGTTGCAGACGGCCAACGTCCGTCTTCGCCAGTCGCTCACGTCGCGCTGCACGCTCGATGCGCACCGCTTCACCGGGCGTGTCGAACTGAATGCGCTGCGCATCGCTCACGGTGAAAAAGCCCAGTCCATCACCACTCGATCCGACCATGCCGCGCGTGAGGCCCACGACTTCATACGAGTCCTGTCCAAGCTGAACCTTCTCACCCAAAGCCAGCCCGAGCGACACATCGGCGATCATCTCATAGTGCGCCTGATTCAGCATTCGCCCGGCGATGAGCGGTATCCACTCACCGCGATCCTCGGGCCACGAGAGGCCCTGCATCACGATGCGCAAAGGCTTGCCCTGATGCTCGCGCTGCACGGTGTGCGAGACGAAGCGCCGTGCCTTGGCCACGCCCGGCACGGCACGCACACGGTCCTCTAGATTGCCTGGTAGGCGCGACACTTCCGCGAACGGTCCGCGCGTGCTGCCCTGCACCACCCACAGGTCCGCACCGATGCGATTCACCAGCAGCGTGGCCTCATGAATCAGTCCGCGATAGATGCCGCCCATGCCCATCACGACCATGAGCAGCAGACCGATGCCCACCGTGGTGAAGACAAAGCGCCCGGCATTGTGCCGAATGTCGCGCACGGCGAGGTTCATGGCGCGGGTTGCAGATAAACTTCCGCACGCTGGCCGATGGCCCAGTTCTTCGGCAGCTCAGTGACGCGCACGTTGATGAGAAACTCGCGCGTCTCACGATCCGACTCGCGCCCGAGACGCGAGACTTCGCCTGGATAGTCACGTCCTGGTTCCGAGCGGAACACGATACGCGCCTTCTGCCCTGGGGCGACTTGGGCCATGAAAGACTCGTCCACCCAAGCGCTGATCCACAGCTCCTTCAGCGAGATGATCTCCATCAAAGCGCCGCCCGGCACCAGCATCTCGCCGGGCTCGCGATCACGACGAATGATCAGCCCATCGTAAGGCGCGACGATTCGGGTGAAGGCGAGCTGTTCCTTGCGATAGAGCAGCGTCTTCTCCGCCACGAGCACCTGGCTCTCGGCCTCGCCAATCGCAGCGTTGGCGCGCTTGAGATCAGCCTCGGCGACCTTCAAGGCTTCGCCTGCTTTGTCGGCCTCGGTTTGAGATACAGCGCTCGATTTCACCAGCGTGGCCAGACGTTGCTCATCGAGCCGCGCTTGCTTCAGCACCGCTTCGGACCTTTCCAAGTCGGCGGTGACTCGTGTGGCCGTCTTCTTCGCGGCATTTAATGACGCCTCCGCAATGGCCACCTGCTGCGTCACCTCCGCGTCATCGAGTTTCGCCAGCAACTGCCCGGCCTTCACCGTGTCGCCTTGATCCGCGAGCACCTCCATCAATCGCTCCTGAATGCGCGCGCTCACCGTCGAACGCACGCGTGCCTCCAGCGTGCCTGTGCCCATGATCTCGGCACCCTGCAATGAGGTGATCAATGCCATGGCAAGAGCCAAGGCCCGCAGCAAAGTGATAGTGGAGTATGTCTTCATGCGCCTCCCAGCTTCTTCACTTGTTGAGCGAGACGCTTCTGAAGATTGGAGCACACCGTGTCGCACAGTTCATTGATCGCGGGATCAGCGATGAAGCAGATGGCGGACAAGCCTTCGCGTCGGCGACCAACCATGCCCGCATCCACGAGCGACTGCACATGGCGCGAGACATTGGCCTGGGTTAGGCCGGTGGCGGCGACGAGGTCGGTGATGTTCTTCTCGCCCTCTTCGAGCGAGCGCAGGATCTTGAGCCGGCTGGGCTCGGAGAGCGTGCGAAACCAGGAGGCAATGAGAGCCAGCGCCTCGTCGGAGACGGGCGGCGGGGACTTCTTGGAGCGTGAGGCCATACAGCGGAAAAGAAAAGTTTGCATTGTGTTGCTATATGCGCATAGACTCATATAGTCACAAAACAAAAGAAACGCAACCGCTCTTCCTTGTCCATGAAAACCTTCGTCCTCATTGTTGCTCTCGCCGTGGCCCTGGCCTCGGTGCGGAGCACTTCGGAACGCTGTGGATCGTGCGGCTGCATGCCCGCCATTCCTGACCTCACCCACTTACCTACCCCAAAACCATGAAACTCGAATCCGTCATCCGCATCCTCGCTGGCACCATGGTGCTCGGCAGTCTCGCCCTCGCGCACTGGGTCCATCCGAACTGGATCTGGCTCACCGTGTTCGTCGGCGCGAACCTCTTCCAATCTGGCTTCACAGGCTTCTGCCCGGCGGAGAACCTCCTGCGCAAGATAGGCGTGGGGAAAGCGAGCACGAGCTGCTGCCAGTAACCGATCTCTCACAGAACCCGAACACCCAACACACTCATGAAACCCAACGTCTCCTCCATTGATCGCGCAATGCGCATCCTCGTCGGTCTCGGCCTCATTGGCTGGGGCATCGCCACTAAGAATTGGCTCGGAGCCATCGGCGTTGTGCCGTTGCTCACCGGCCTGATCCGTTTCTGCCCCGCCTACACGCTGCTCGGCATCTCCACCTGCAAGTCCTGCTGCGGTGGTGGCGATTGTTCCAAGAAGTAATCTCACGCCTGACCATGAAACCCTCCTTGCTCATCGCCTGCGCCCTCGCTCTCACCGCGTGCGGCAAGCACGAACCCGCTGCCGGCAGCTCTCTCACCCTGCCTGCGGCGACCGTGAAAGTCGCGCCCGCCACGAAGCGCACGCTGCAACTGAACGAGGAGATCACCGGCACCGTCCGCGCCAAAACACGGGCGGTGATCGAGGCTAAGATCAGCGGTCGCGTGCTCGCGATGAACGCGACGCTAGGCCAACTCGTGAAGGCAGGCGATGTGCTCGCCACCCTGGATGCGCAGGAGATGCAAGCCCGTTCCGAGTCCGCGAAAGCGATGCTCGACCAAGCCACGAGCGATGAACGCCGCACCGCATCGCTGGTCGCCACGAACGCCGTTTCCAAGTCCGACTATGATGCTGCCAAAGCACGGCTCGAAGTCGCCAAAGCCAGCGTCTCCGAAGCGCAGACGATGCTCGGCTATGCGAAAATCACCGCTCCCTTCGACGGTGTGATCACACGCAAGCTCGCCGACCAAGGCGACCTCGCCGCTCCTGGCAAACCGTTGCTCGATCTGGAAAACCCCGCGCAACTCCGCATCGAAGCCGACATCCCCGAGGCCTTGATCGCGAGCCTGAAGATCGGCGCATCACTTGATGTTACCCCAAAGGCGAAAGCCACCGTCGCAGAAATGTCGCCCACGGGTGATCCGAACAGCCGCACCTTCCCCGTGAAGCTCGATTTGCCTGCGGGCAACACGATGCGTCCAGGCCAATTCGTCCGCATCGCCGTGCCGGTGCGTGAGTATGAAGCGCTCGTCATTCCCGCAGCAGCTTTCGTGCAGCGCGGGCAATTGCAGATGGTCTTCGTGAACGAAAAGAACATCGCCAAGCTCCGCCTCATCCGCACCGGACGCGAGCGCAGCGAAGGCATCGAAGTGCTCGCCGGACTCGATGGCGGCGAATCGCTCGTCATCGAAGGCGCAGACAAGTTGATAGACGGCCAACCTCTCACCGTGACGCCATGAGCGATACTCCCCACACCCTCGGCCCCGCAGGACGCGTGGCCCATGCGTTCATCGACTCGAAGCTCACGCCGCTCGTCGTCATCACCTCGGTGCTGCTCGGCTTGTTCGCGGTCGTCATGCTGCCGCGCGAAGAAGAGCCGCAGATCAAGGTCCCGATGGTGGATGTGATGGTCGCGATGCCCGGCTTCAGCGCGAAGGAAGTCGAGGAACGCGCAACGCGTCCGATGGAGAAGCTGCTCTGGGAGATCCCCGGCGTGGAGTATGTCTATTCCACCTCGCGCCCGAGCGAGAGCTTGGTCATTGTTCGTTTCAAAGTGGGCAGCGATGTCGAGGAAAGCCTCGTGCGTTTGAACCAAAAGCTCGCGTCAAACCTAGATCGCATCCCGCACGGCGTCAGTGCCCCGTTGATCAAGCCGAAGAGCATTGATGACGTGCCCATCCTCGCACTCACCTTTCACAGCGCGCGCTACGATCACCTCACGCTGCGCCGCATTGCCTCGCAGGCCGACGATGTGCTAAAACAAGTGCCACTCGTCGCCGAGACCACGCTCATCGGCGGAGCGAAGCGCGAGATTCGCATCTTGCTCGATCCCGCACGTCTCGCTGCGCGCAATCTCAGTCCCGCCGGACTCGTGCCCATGCTGCAACAAGCGAACCGCCAGTATCGCAGCGGCGGAGTGACAACAAACAATCAGGAGGTCATCGTCGAAACCGGAGCCTTCCTCACGAATGCAGAAGAGGTGGGCAATGTGGTCGTCGGCGTCTTCGGCGGCAAGCCGGTGTATCTGCGCGAGGTCGCGACCATTGAGGACGGCGCGGAAGAGCCATCGCAGTATGTCCTCTATGGCAACAAGCAAACCGAGGAAGCTGCGATCACGCTCAGCCTTGCGAAGCGTCCCGGTGCGAATGCCATCGCCGTCGCTGATGAGGTGCTCAAGAAACTCGACACGCTCAAAGGCAAGATCATTCCCGCCGATGTCACCGTGAGCATAACGCGCCACTATGGCGAGACTGCGTCCGAGAAGAGCAATGAACTGCTTTACCACATGGGGCTCGCCGTGCTGAGCGTGACGTTGCTGATCCTGTTCACCCTCGGTTGGCGCGAGTCCATCATCGTCGCCATCGCCATTCCTTCCACGCTCGCACTCACGCTGCTGGTCTTCTACTTGTATGGCTTCACGCTGAACCGCATCACGCTCTTCGCTTTGATCTTCAGCATCGGCATCCTTGTGGATGACGCGATCGTGGTGGTGGAGAACATCGTGCGCCACTTCCATCTGCCGGGTCAGCGTGGCAAAACCAAGACACAGATGGCTGTCGAAGCCGTGAGCGAAGTCGGCAATCCGACCATCCTCGCAACGTTCGCCGTGATCTTCGCCGTGGTGCCGATGGCCTTCGTTGGCGGACTGATGGGACCTTACATGCGGCCCATTCCGATTGGTGCGAGCGCAGCGATGGCGTTCTCGTTGATCATTGCATTCATCGTCACGCCTTGGGCGGCGGTGCGGGTGCTCGGATGGTGGCGCAAGCCGGAAGCCGCGAGTGCTGAAGGCGACGACAACACGCCGCATCACGCGAGCGATCACCCCGAAGACTTTTTCACGAAGCTCTACCGGCGCATGATGGGGCCGATGATCCACACTACGTTCTGGCGTTGGACGTTTCTCATCGGCATCACGGTGTTGCTGCTCGGCTCGATGGCGACGGTAGGCGTCAGTTGGGTGAAGGTGAAGATGCTACCCTTCGACAACAAGAGTGAATTCCAAATCATCCTCAACATGCCCGAAGGCAGCTCGCTGGAACGCACCACGCAGGCTGCGCGCGAAATCGCGGCAACGGTGCGCACGGAGCCAGAAGTTACCGATTACCAAGTGTATGCAGGCACCAGCTCGCCCTACAACTTCAACGGTCTCGTGCGGCACTACTTCATGCGTCGCGGAGCAAACGTCGCCGACATCCAAGTCAATCTCGTCGGCAAGCACGACCGCACCGCGCAGAGCCACGACATCGCGAAGCGTGTGCGTCCGCGCGTTGCCGAGATCGCGAAGAAGTTCAATGCGCGCGTCGCCATCGCGGAAGTGCCACCCGGACCTCCGGTGCTGCAAACCCTCGTCGCGGAACTCTACGGACCCGACGAAGCTGCGCGTCATGCCTTGGCCAAAGACGTGCGCAAGGTCTTCGCGGACACACCGGGAGTGGTGGACATTGATTGGTATCTTGAAGACGACCAGCCGCGCACGCGCTTCGTCATTGATAAAGAAAAAGCCGCGCTCAATGGCATCAGCGCCGAGACGATCTCGCAGACGCTGCGCATCGCCGTCGGTGGCGAGTCGGTGGATCTGCTGCATGTGCCGGGTGACAAAGAGGACATCAACCTCGTGCTGCAACTGCCGCGCGCGATGAAGGCCACGCCGGAGGAACTGCTCGCACTGCGTGTCCGCGCTGGTGATGCGAACGCCTTGCCGGAGCCGCTCGCTGCGGGTTCGCCACCGCCGCTGGTGCCTTTGCGCGAGTTGGTCAAGGTCGAGCAAACCATCACGGACAAGAGCATCTATCACAAGAACCTCATGCCCGTGACTTATGTCATCGGCGATGTCGCAGGCGTCGTGGAAAGCCCCGTGTATGCGATCTTCCAGATGAACGAGAAGCTGCACGCCCTGCATCCAGGGATGACCATTCACAACAGCGACATGCCCTTCACCGACAACGAGCCTGCGATGAAGTGGGACGGTGAATGGCACATCACCATCGAAGTCTTCCGCGATCTCGGTCTCGCCTTCGGCGCGTGTTTGGTCCTCATCTATGTCCTCATGGTTGGCTGGTTCCGCAGTTTCATGACGCCCGCGATTGTGATGATCGCCATCCCTTTCTCGCTCGTCGGCATCATGCCTGCGCACGGCATGATGGGTGCCTTCTTCACCGCCACCAGCATGATCGGCTTCATGGCCGGAGCTGGCATTGTGGTGCGCAACTCCATCATCCTCGTGGACTTCATCGAGCTGCGCCTCACCGAGGGCATGGCACTGAGCGAAGCCGTCATCGACGCCGGAGCCGTGCGCTTCCGCCCCATGCTGCTCACCGCGATGGCCGTCATCGCCGGAGCCAGCGTCATCCTCGCCGACCCCATCTTCCAAGGCCTCGCCATCTCCCTGATGGCCGGCGAAGTCGCCAGCCTGCTCATCAGCCGCATGGCCGTGCCGGTGCTGTATTACATGGCGAACAAAACCAAATGAAACCCATGATCTGGACTGTCCTCATTTTCATCATCGTCATAGCAGGCTGGCATTGGTTCGAAGGCCGACGGGACAAGACCTTGTTCGCTGCTGACGAAGGGAAGGTCTGCGTGAATCTTCATGCCGCTGAGGCCAAGACGTTTCTGGAGAGCCATCCCGAGACGCAGGTGCTTGACGTGCGCTCGGACGCTGAGTTTCGAGGTGGAGCACTTCCAGGAGCGATCCATGTGTCCATCGGTGATGCCGAGTTTGACCAGAAGGTATCCAAGCTGAACAAAGCGAAGCCCGTGCTGGTTTACTGCGCGGGCGGCATGAGGAGTCGGCAAGCGGTCGGACGACTCAAAGCGCTGGGGTTTGAGAACATTCAGCACCTGCACCGGGGCTACCATTCCTGGTAGGCTTTCCGGGTGGTGACGGGCTTGCCAGGGGCGATGTCCAGGCAGTGCGGTGGAGGTGAAATTCGGGAACAACCCGGATCATGGGTTGATTTACAGATTTTGAATTGCTATAATGATAATAATATCAAATCTGATAATTCAGAGATCTAGGACCCGATCCTCCTCTTGTCGTGACTCCCAACCGACCATTGATCCAGTGGCCGCCTCAAGTCCCATGGGCTTCGAGGTATGGTTGGCTGTCGGCAGTTCTGAAGGGCGTTTGCGGCTTCCTTGGCTTGGCTGCTTTGGGCTTCCAATCAGCTGAAGCAGCGTCGAAACCAAAGCTGCCACGATTTTACGTCAGCTACCATGAGGCACCAAATCAAGGTGATCTCGCCCCGTTTGACTGGTGCATTCTCGAGCCCTCGGCCACGGTCGATCTCGCCCCTGGCCACCGCCTTGGTCAGGTGTTTCTGGCCTACGTGAGCGCCGTGGAAGCGCACCCGAACTCGATCAATGCCCGCGAGGCTGAGAAGCGCTCCGTGCCTGTGGTGGGAAGGAACGACGAGTGGCAATCGCTGTTGCTGGACGTGGAGAATGCGAACTGGCAGACGATGATGATCGAGGCCGTGATTCCCAAGTCGCTGGAGAAAGGCTTCGATGGGGTGTTCATCGACACGCTCGACAGTGCCCAGCGTCTGCCAGGATACTCTGGTCGGACCAAGGAGGCCTTGGCGGGCTTGATCCGGGCCGTGCGCGAGCGATTCCCGAACAAGAAGATCGTGGTCAATCGAGGGTTCGATTTGCTGCCAGCCATTGGTTCACTGATCGACGGCGTGCTGGTGGAAAGTGTGTTCCAGTCGTTCGATGCGAAGACGCGGAACTACCTCGCTGTGAAGCCCTCGGACACTGAGTGGCTGACCCAGCACATCCGCGATGCCCAGGCTTTCGGCCTGCCTGTGCTCGCCCTCGACTACGTGAGTCCCGAT
>CAUJJC010000024.1 GCA_963204975.1 Verrucomicrobiota bacterium
AGTCCAGGGCTTGTCCTTGTAGATGCCCTGGTCGTCGATCTCAAAGGTGCCGTGCGGCAGCGTGATCGCGTAGTAGAGGAAAAAGGGCTCCGTGCGGTGCTCGCGCACGAACTTCAGCGTCTCGTCAGCGATGAGGTTCTGCGCATACACCTTGCCCACGCCCTTGCCAGTATTGCCCTCCAGATCGAAGCGTTTGTCATCATTGTAGAGATAGGTCGGGAAGTAGGAGTGCGCGTGGCGCTGGCAGTTGTAGCCGAAGAAATGATCGAAGCCGTGCTTCAAGGGGCTGCCCGTGGTGTCGAACATGCCCATGCCCCACTTGCCACAGCACGCAGTCGCGTAGCCAGCGCTCTTGAGCAACTGCGCTACAGTGAAGGCACTGGCCGGAATCGGCTTCTGCCCCTCGGGCTGTGCCTCGCGATTGGCACGGATCGGGCTGTGCCCCGAATGCAGGCCAAGCATCAGCGAGGTGCGGGAGGGGGCACACACGGTGGTGCCGCAGAAGGTCTGCGTGAAACGTGTCCCTTCAGCGGCCATGCGATCGAGCCGAGGTGTCTGAATGAGTTTCTGGCCGTAGCAACCGAGGTCGCCTTGAGCGAGGTCATCACTCAAGATGAAAATGATGTTCGGCTTGCTGGCGGCGTGAACCGTCAGGCTGCCAAGAATGAGCAAGAAAAGATTGCGGAGCATGTGGCAGGAAGAGACGCGCCAGCACCTCGGTGCTTTCAACAATTAACCGACAACTCCTTTGCCTTCGTGATGCTCTCCTTCTTCAAGCAGGCAACACGGTGCCCTTCAGCCGACGCCACAGACACTCGTAGGCTGCGACGGGAGATGTGATTGACGATAGCACATCGAGACATGAGGCCACGAGGGAGTAGTTTCGCCCCTCGGCCCCATCCCATAGGAGCAGAGGCATCGCTCGCATGAGCCTTTCCAAGGGATGCCGCAGCCTCCACTTGGAACTCACGCCCGCACTGCCGAAGGCGCGCGCATTGAAGACCAGATTGTGCCACTGCGATTCCTTCGGGCACTTGCTGCTCTCGTCATAGGCGTAGTCCCGCACGCTGGCGAAGTCGTGGTTCAATCTCAGCTTTTCCAACCACAGCCACACCTTGCCGGCCAGTTCGCTCACTTGCTGACAACGCACCGCCAGCACGCCTTGCGATTCCGCGACAAACATCGGATGCAACTGGAACTCCATGCCCTGGATGTGATGCCCGAGGACCGTCCATGCCCAGTCCGGCTTGCGCATCTCATTGAGACGATGGTTTCGCTCCACGCAGCTCCAGTGATATAGTTGCCGGGCGATCAGCATCACATCGCCCATCGCCATCTGAGCGCGGGCCATGCTGCGAATCACAAACGCCGCATCCTCAATGGAAAATCCTGGGCGATACACTCGATCCCTCGCGAGCAGGAGTGCCGAGCAAGAATCGAGCAGCAAGGTGATCGCATCCTCGATCGGAATCCGCCGTGCTTCGGCATGGTGTTGGCAACCCGCTAGCAAGGATTCATCGCCAAGAATCCAGCGCAGACGCGTGACGAAGTGGTAGGAATCCACGCTCACCGGAGCCTTCTTCAGCCGGGCCTTCGACTCCATTCGAATCATCAGTTTGGTATTGGCAAAGGGTGTCAGACGACCCGCCAGATCGTCGAGAATCTGCCGGAGATCTGCACACTCGACCTGTGCTGCACCTTTGACCAGCACGACGAACTCCATCGTGTCGAAAGGAGTATCGTTCACCAGCTTCATGACACCGCCTTCCCCGCATCCATAGGGTCCTGTAAGCACCAGCCCCTCCATCACCGTGCGCGGAAGCAGCACTTCCACGTTCATCTTCACCTGCTCACAAACCCAGTCGAGATGCTTCTCCAAAGCAGCATTTCCATCTCGTGTGAATCGTTTGGTGGTTGAGTAGTGCATGACCACGGTTGGGAGGGATGAATCGCAGCAGTTTGTTTTTCGAAACTCTGGCTGGGTATAGTCACACTCTGGCGCTAAAGTTTCGTGACCGTTGTGTCGGGTCATTCGCTGGCATGCATCTCGCCTCTCGAAAGGAAAGTTGAGCAATGTCCGCCGCGTAAGCCATGGACGCACTCCCGCTCCATCGCCGAACTTCCTCTCCCATGACACGTCTCACCTCATCGCTCTTCGTCACCTTGCTTGGCATGAGTTACGCCTCGGCCGTGCCATCGCCGGAGGCTCTGAAGTTCTTTGAGTCCAAGGTGCGTCCGATCCTCGCGAACCAATGCCAGGAGTGCCATGGTGCGCAGAAGAAGAAAGGCGGCCTGCGCCTGGACAACCTGCCCTACATTCTGCAAGGCGGCGAGCAAGGGGCTTCGGTGGTGCCGCACAAGCCGGAGGAATCCCTGCTCATCAAGGCGATCGAATACGCCGACAAGGACATGCAGATGCCGCCGGACGGAAAGATGAGCGATGCGGACATCGCGGTGCTGAAGCAATGGATCACGATGGGCGCGCCTTGGCCGGAGGCCGAAGTCGCCAGCGCGAAGCTCGCGCGCAAGCCAGGCCAGATCACCGATGAAGACCGGAAGTGGTGGGCCTTCCAGCCCGTGCAGAATCCGAAGGTGCCGAAGCTGAGCGTGGGAACGAATCCAGTGGATGCCTTTGTGCGGGCGAAGCTGGCTGAGAACGGACTCAAGCCCGCGCCCGAAGCGTCGCCAGAGGAACTGATCCGTCGTGTCACCTTCGATCTCACCGGCCTGCCGCCGACGCCGGAGCGCGTGGCGAAGTTCGCTGCCGACTGTGCGGCGGAGCAAAATCTCAAATCATCCTACGCCCTACTGGTCGATGAGCTGCTCGCCTCGCCACGCTACGGCGAGCGCTGGGCACAGCATTGGCTGGACCTCGTGCGCTATGCGGAGAGCGATGGCTATCGCTTGGATTCGTATCGGCCCCATGCGTGGCCGTATCGCGATTACGTGATCAAGTCGCTCAACGACGACAAGCCGTATGACCAGTTCGTGCGCGAGCAGATCGCGGGCGATGAGATCGCGCCAGACGATCCGAGCGTGACCATCGGCACCGCGTTTCTGCGCCACTCGATCTACGAATACAATCAACGCGATGCCGAAGGGCAATGGCGCGCGACTTTGGACGAAGTCACGGATGTGACCGGCGATGTGTTCCTGGGCCTGTCGGTGCAGTGCGCGCACTGCCATGATCACAAGTTCGATCCGATCCTCCAGAAGGACTACTACCGGCTGCAGGCCTTCTTTGGCAACATCACCTGGGCCGAGGACAAGGTGCTCGCGACCGCTGAAGAAAAACGACAGCACGCCGAGCAGATGAAGGTGTGGGAAGCCGCGACCGTGGAGCCGCGCAAGGTCATCGACAGCATCATCGAGCCACGCATTCAGAAAGCGCAGACCAATGCGATGGAGAAATTCCCCGACGAAGTGCAGGCCATGTGGCGCAAGCCCAAGGAGCAGCGCACGCCGTGGGAGGAGCAGGTGGTGCAGCTCGCGTGGCGGCAGGCGGAGTATGAACGCGTGCGCTTCAAGGAGGACAAGATGAAGGAGCCCGACGTCACGAACCTCGCGAAGGCGCGCGAAGAACTGGCGAAGTTCGAGTCGCTCAAACCGAAGCCCTTGCTTACGGCGTTCGTGATCGGCGAGACGGGCACGAAGGGCGCGGAGACGAAATTCAAAACACGCCGTGCTGGCGAGGTGAAGGTGAACCCCGGCTTCCTCACGATCCTTGATCCCAAGGACGCAACGATTCCCGAGCCCTCGGGCAATGCCACGACCACAGGCCGTCGCACCGTTTTGGCCAACTGGCTGACCCGACCCGACAATCCGCTGACCACGCGCGTGATCGTGAACCGCGTGTGGCAGTGGCACTTCGGCAAAGGCATCGCGGGCACGGCCAGCGACTTCGGACATCTGGGCGAGAAGCCCACGCACCCGGAGATGCTCGATTGGCTGACCACGCAGTTCGTGCAGGGCGGATGGAAGTTGAAGGACCTGCATCGGCTCATCGTCACTAGCGCCACGTATCGCCAGACCGCGCGCGGCACACCGCCGACGGAGGCGATGCTGAAGGACCCGGAGAATCGTCTCCTGTGGCGCTTCAGTCCGCGCCGTCTCGATGCCGAGCAGTCGCGCGATGCGGTGCTCGCGGCCAGTGGTGAACTCACGGAACGCACAGCGGGCGAGGGCGAGGACAAGAGCAAGCCCTGCCGCGCGGTGTATCTGAAGCGCATCCGCAACAGCCCGGAGGAGTTCCTTGCCAGTCTGGATCAGCCCGCTGGCTTCCAGAGCATTCCCGAGCGTCAAGCCACCACAACGGCCACGCAAAGCCTGCTGCTGGTGAATGGCGAATGGCCACTCGACCGCGCTCGCGCTCTGGCAGCACGTTTGATCAAGAGCAAGCCCGCGAACGACACGGAACTGCTGCGCCAGCTCTACCAACTCGTCTTTGCCCGCGATCCCAAGGCTGACGAGGTGAAGGCGGCAACCGCGTTCCTCAAGGAGCAACGCGCTCAGTTGAAGCGCGAGGCACCGCCCCCGCCTCCCGTTGCCTCGCCGCTGGCGGATGCGGCGAAGATCTTTGGTCCGGCATCAAAGACGGCCAAGTCGATGATGCTCCAGCCCGGCACGCCGAACGAAAAGCTGCGCGTCAACCTGGACACGAAGATCGAGAACGAGCAATTCGCCGTCGAGGCCGTGGTGATGCTCAAGTCGTTGTATCCCGACGCAGGCGTGCGCACCATCGCCTCGCGCTGGAACAACGGCAAAACTGAGAGCGGCTGGTCCTTCGGCGTGACCAGCGAGAAGTCGGCGCACAAACCCAACAACCTCATCATGCAGCTCAGCGGCGAGGACTTCCAGGGCAGCCAGCTCTACGAGGCTGTGCCCAGCGGTCTGCGCATCCCGCTGAACAAGCCGTTCTACGTCGCCGCCAGCATCGACCCGCATCCAGCCGAGGGACATCAGTTCGGCAGCACGATCACCTTCTATGCCCGCGATCTGAGCGATCCCGCCGCCGAGATGCAGACCGTGACCGTTCACAGCCAGGTCTGCGGCGCATGGATCAATGACAAGCGCGCGCTGTATGTCGGCGGTCGCGAGATGGACAAGAAGAGCCTCTGGGACGGCGCGATCGCGCGTGTGGCCCTGCGCAATGGCTTGCTCGATGCAGGCAGGCTCATGACCTGGGCCAGCAATGCGGACCCCACCTGCGTGGCGGACATCACCGCCGATCAGGTGCCCGCCATGCTGAAGGCTCCAGCTACGCGGCAGTGGTCGTGGGAATCCAGCGCGGCAGCCCCCAAGGCCAGCGGCGGCAGCTTCGATCCCAACAAGGAAGCCCTCGCCGATCTGTGCCACGCGCTGATCAACTCGAACGAGTTCTTTTATCTGCATTGAGGTCAACTCGGTTGCAGCCCCGCTAGCTGCCGACACGTTAGCCTTCACTGCTCTTGAAAACTCCCTTCGGCTCACCGCGCAAACCTCGCAAACCGAAGAAGCCTGCGTATGCGCCGTCGGATGACTGGTCGCGTGTGCGCATGCTTCGGGAGAAGGCGCTTGCCCAGGAGCCGCCGCCAGAGCCGGAGCATCCGCTGGTGGAAGCCATCGCGCGGAAGCTCACGGAGCCTGAGCCATCAAAGCCCGCGAAGGTGAAAGCCGAAGCCTCACCCGCGAAGGTGAAGCCCAGTGCTTCGGCCTTGGTGCGGTTCGTGGCGAAGACGAAGGAGTTCGAGGAGCGGCTCGCCTTGTTTGGTAAGCAAGCGCTGGTGCTCGATCACGTCACACCGCGAGCGCAGGGTTTTGCGGCAGCGCTTTTGCTTCAGGCAGCGAAAGGCAAGCGCGTGTGGCTGGTCTGCGCGGACCCGAAGATGCAGGACCTCATCAACGCGGAGTTGGGCGTGTGGCAGGTGCCGCTACTCTATTTCCCGCGTCAGATGGCATCGGTCGCCGGTGCGCTGCCAGATCCGGATGCGGTGGCGGAGCGTGTGTCGGTGCTGGCGAAGAGTCGCACGACCAAGGAGGCCGTGGTGCTGTGCGCCGACAGTCTGGACGAGCAGGTGCCGACCCTGCGCGATGTCGAGACGCAGCAGCGCTTTATCAAGGTGGGGCAGCGGCTCGATGTCGAGGCGCTCGCGGTGGAACTCGAAGCTGCGGGCTACGAGCGTGTGCCGCAGGTGATTGAGCGCGGACAATTCGCGCGTCGTGGTGGCATCTTCGATCTCTACTGCTGGCAGGCGGACGAGCCGTTGCGCGTCGAGTTGTTCGACGATGAAATCGAATCGTTGCGCGTGTTCGACGTGAACGATCAGGGCAGCGTGCGCAAGCTGGAGCAGGCGGGCATCATCGTTCAGCTCGCGGACTCGGACACGAAGACGAGCCTCGTGCGCGACTACATCGGCAAGGACGACCTCATCGTTGCCATCGAGTGCGAGCCGACGCTCGACTGCGACGCGCGCATCACGGTGGATGCGGCGGAGAAGGAAGGTGCAGAGGACTTCACGACGGCGATTCACGACAACCCACTCGGCGTCTTCGATGCAGCGGACTTCGTCATTCACGAGGCGCGGCGGCAGCAGTTCGACAAGCAGATCAGCGAGTGGCGCGCCGACGGATGGAAGGTGATCATCTTCTTCCACAACGAGGCCGAGTTGCAGCGCTTCGAGGAACTCAAGACCGGCACCAAGGCGACGCTGATGCTCGGCATGTTGTATCGCGGCTTCACGGTGCCGGCGGCGAAGCTCGCGGTGCTCACGGGCGCTGAAATCTTTGGTCGTCACCAGATCACGCGTCGTGTGCGGGGGTCGAAGCTGGAGGAAGCGCAGGTGCTGCGTCATGCGCGCGACCTGGTGAAGGAACTGCGCGAGCACGACCTCGTCGTCCATGCGGATCATGGCATCGGCAAGTTCCTCGGCATTGAGTTGCGCGATGGCAAGGAGGTGATGGTGCTGAAGTTCGCGGAGGACGCGCGGCTTTATGTTCCGCTTCAGCAAGGCCATCTCGTGTCGCGCTACGTCGGTGTGGGTGGCAAGGCACCCGCGCTCAACAAGCTGGGCGACACGAAATGGGCGCGCACACGCAAGAACGCGGAGCGCAGCGTTGAGGAGTTCGCTGCGAAGATGCTAAGCGTGGCCGCCAAGCGCCAGAACGCGAAGGGCATCACGCACGACCCGGACACGAAGTGGCAGGCGGAATTCGAGGGCAGCTTCATCTATCGCGAGACACCTGACCAACTCCGTAGCGTGGACGAGATCAAACGCGACATGGAGAGCGAGCGTCCGATGGACCGTCTGCTGTGCGCGGATGTAGGCTTTGGCAAGACGGAGGTGGCGATCCGCGCGGCGTTCAAGGCGGTGATGGGTGGACGACAAGTCGCGATCCTGGCACCAACGACCGTGCTGGTGGCGCAGCATCTGAAGACGTTCCGTGAGCGCATGAGCGAGTTCCCCGTGAGCGTGGAGATGCTGTGCCGACTCACGCCGCCGGACAAGGAACGCGAGATCATCAAGGGCTTGGCCGATGGCAGCGTGGACATCGTGATCGGCACGCATCGTTTGCTGTCAAAAGACATCATTTTCAAAGACCTCGGGTTCGCCGTGGTCGATGAGGAGCAGCGCTTTGGCGTGAAGCACAAGGAGCGCTTCAAGGAGATGTTCCGCTTCATCGACGTGCTGACGCTGAGTGCCACGCCGATCCCACGCACGCTGTATCTGGCGCTGATGGGCATGAGGGACATGAGCACCATCGAGACGCCGCCGCCGAGCCGTCACGCGGTAGCGACAACGATTTGCCCGTATGACGACCGCGTGATCCGCGAGGCCATCAATGCCGAGCTGGATCGCGGCGGGCAGGTGTATTTCCTGCACAACAGGGTGGGCGACATGGACGCGGTGAAGGCGAAGATCATGGGCCTTTGCCCGCGTGCGCGCGTCGTCATGGGACACGGCCAGATGGACGAGGGGATGCTGGAGATAACGATGCACAAGTTCGTCAATGGCGAGGCCGATGTGCTGGTCTGCACGACGATCATCGAAAGCGGAGTGGATGTGCCGAATGCGAACACGATCATCATCGACCGTGCGGACCGCTTTGGTCTGGCTGACCTGTATCAGTTGCGAGGGCGCGTTGGGCGCGGCGATCAGCGTGCTCATGCCTACTTGTTCCTGCCCCGCGACTTCACGACGGGCGGCGATGCGCGCAAGCGCGTGAACGCGATCAAGCAATACACGGCGCTCGGATCGGGCTTCAAGATCGCCATGCGCGACCTGGAGATTCGCGGCGCAGGCAACCTGCTCGGCACCGAGCAGAGCGGCCACATCGCAGCGGTGGGCTTTGACTTGTATTGCCAGATGCTGAAGCAGGCGGTGAACAAGAACCAAGGCAAGCGCTCGCAGCGTCCGATCGATGTGGCGATGCGTGCTGACTTCCTGTGCTTGAGCGAGACAGCGTTCAACGGCGCGCTGCCGGGCCTCGAACCTGCGTTCATTCCCAGCGACTACATCGAAGACGCCAAGCTGCGCATCCAGGGCTATCGTGCGGTCGCAGAGGTTACGTCGAAGAAGGAGATCGACGAACTCGCGACGATGTGGCGCGATCAGTTCGGTCGCCTGCCGCACGCGATGGAGAACCTGCTGGTCTGTGCCGCGATTCGTCTCGCTGCTGCGCATCAAGGCATCACGTCGGTCGAGATCAAGGAACGCAAGCTCATGCTCGCGCGCGGCACCGGCTTCATCATGGTCAACGGACGCTTCCCGCGCCTGAAGACGGAAGGCGATGGCGTCGCGCAGCTCAACGAAGCGCTGGAGATGCTGCGGGCGTTTTGAGGATTACTTCAAGTTGGCCCAATACCACTCGAGCGCTTCTTCGAGTCCCTGACTCACGTCGTGCGTGGGCTCGTAGCCGGTGAGGCGCTGGATGTGAGAGATGTCTGCCTGCGAGTGCAGGATGTCGCCAGGGCGGAAGTCGCGATACGTGGGCTGCGGGTTGCCGATGGCTGGTTCTCGGCGTTGCAGGCTCTCGCGAATGGCGGCGAAGAGCTGGTTGAGTGATGTGCGGTCGCCACGCGCGACATTGAAGACCTGCACACCGATCTCGTCGTGCTGCGCGGTCGCGGAGAGCAGGTTCGCTTGCACCACATTGGCCACATAGCAAAAGTCGCGCGAGGTCTCGCCGTCGCCATTGATGAAGACAGTCTCGCCTTTGCGCAGCGCGGAGATCCACTTCGGCATCACGGCGGCATACGGTCCATCCGGGTCCTGACGCGGGCCGAAGACATTGAAGTATCGCAAGCCTACGATTTGCATGTTGTAGCAACGATTAAAGACCTTCGCATAGGTCTCGCACATCGCCTTGCTCGCGGCATACGGCGACAGCGGGTTGCCTGTGCGGCCTTCAACCTTCGGCAACGTTGGATCATCGCCATACACCGAGCTGCTCGACGCATAAACGAAGCGCTTCACGCCTGCGGTGCGCGCGGCGTCCATCAGATGCAAAGTGCCCGTGACGTTCGCCGCGTGCGTGTCGGCAGGACGTTCGATGCTACGCGGCACGGAGCCGAGGCCAGCCTGATGCAAAACGTAGTCGCAACCAATCATGGCTCCGGCACAGGTCGTTCGGTCGGTGATGTCGCCCTCGATGAAGAGCAGGTTGTGCCGCTGGTCGCTGCCCACCTTGGTTAGCACGTCGTCGATGTTCTTGCGATGGCCGGTGGCGAGATTGTCGAGCACCACGACCTTTTGATTCAGCTTCAGCAGCGTCTCGGTGAGATGCGAGCCGATGAAGCCTGCGCCTCCGGTGACTAGCCATTGGCGTGGTGAAGCGAGGAGGTCGGTTTTGAGCTGATCGAAGGCGGACATGTGCGGGAAATCTCCCTCACTCCGTCGTCGCACGCGAATGATTTGATGATCTTCTCCAAATCCAAAGGCCTGCGGGAAGAACCAGCAGCAATCCGAGCCAAGGCCAGCGAACCGCAGAACTCGGAGCTGGAGGCACGGCGGCTGCATGTTTTGCGCCCCCTGGGACCTTGATGGGCGGCGTGGACTCACCGGGCAAGAGCATCTTCCATCGAGGCTCTTTGACACCGGGCTCCTTCATCCAGAAGACGAGCGTCTGACTGGATTCACTTGGCACGATGAAAGTCAGGGACTCAACATCAGGCCGCCACTGCCAGGCGGCGGTGAGGAGTTGATGCTTGGTGTTGGGGTCTTCGGGACCACTCGGCATCGGAGAGTCGGGATCAGGCTTTTCGCGGGGCGCGACGATTAGCGGGGCAAAGTCTGTGAGGGGACGTTGCTGATCACCGAACGATAGAGCAAGGGCCAATCGAAGCGCGGACTCCGCCTCCTCTTTGGTGCTGAGCATCGGATTGCCAGCGTAGTCAGCGGTGATCTCGACATGCGCGATGCCCGCAGCATCGAAGTAAAACTTGGCATCGAGAAACTCGGTGCTGTGCCCGGAAGCACACAAGGGAAACAGCGCAGCCAAATAACGAATGACGAATGACCAATGGCGAAGCCAGCCAACGAGGAGCCGGAGAACGATGTGAACTGAAGAGCGCCTCATCACCTCGGAGCGAGGCGTTGCTCGCGCAGCTTCAGTCCATCGTTGTTGGTCATTCGGGAATTCGTCATTTCTTGACGTTCCAGCGCAGCACACGACCCCACTTGTTCCACTCGCACTCCAGGATGTTCCCGGCGTTGTCGAAGGTGATGCCGTGGGGCGAGGTCACAGTGCCTTGCTGCCAGGCGGCGGGCTCAATGCCAGGGGTATTGGTGAACTTGGGATTCACACCCAGTTCGGCGACCAGCTTGTTGTCCTTGTCCCAGACACTCACGCGTCCGGCGATCTCGGCGATGCACATGAGGTCGCCATGGAAGCTGGCGCTGCTGGGGTTGCGGACGGACTGTGGAGCTGGAGGCGTGGGGCTCTTCGCATTGTGCGGAGGGCTGCTGGCGATGGTGCCGATGATGTTGCCATCGAGGTCGAGGTGAAGGACTCGGTTGTTGCCGCGATCCAGAGCAACGATGCGCTGCGGGCTGAATCGGGTGTCGATGAAGATTTTGTGCGTGTTCCTGAAGCCCCAGGGCTGCTCAGGGCCGCCGAACACTTTCTTGAACTTGCCTGCGCGATCAAAGACGAAGACCCAGCTCTTGCCGTAGCCATCGACGATGTAGATGTCGCCGTTGCCTGCCACATCGCAGTTCGTCAGCTTGAGCGCACCCTTGTCGGCGGGGAATGCGGTCTTGGGAATCTCGAGCACCACGTTGCCATCGAGGTCGCATTTGATGAAACGGTTCTCATTGAGCACGGCAGCGAAGATGAACTCCTTGCCATCGTCCTTGCGAACGACAAAGCCATGTAATGAAGCTGGCACGGGCAGCACCTTCTTGAATGCTCCATCGGGGCCATACACGAGCAGACCACCCGCTTTGTTGTCGGTGACGCTGACGTAGAAATTACCAGCGCTGTCGCACGAGATCTCACCGTGGCTGTTGCCGAGGTTTTCTTGTCCGGGTGGGGGCTTGATGAAATCGGGAACGAATTCATACGAGACCTCTGCGGCGGCGGTGCCGGCGAGAGCCAGTGCGAGGAGGAGCGAGTGCTTCAGATGGGTCATGACGATTGGGATTGGAGCGGGCCGATTACGACGGGTCAATGCTGGATCAAACAATGATTCGATCAGACATGAAAAAAGCGCGGAGCCCGATCAGGCATCCGCGCTTTTCAAATCTATCCGTCTCAGGACTCACCAGCCAGCGTCATCATCGTAGCCGCCGCTGCGCTTGCCTCGATCCCAGCCGCGATCTCCTCGGTCACGCCCCCCACGGCCACCGCCACCACGATCATCACCCCAGTCACGGCCACCCCCTCCTCCGCCACCGCCGAAGTCGCGGCCGCGACCTCCGCCACCGCCGCCTCCAAAGTTGCGAGGGCCTCCAGGAGCACCTCCTCCGCCGAAGTTACGCTGGCCACCACCCGGACGCTCATCTTTTGGGCGTGCTTCTACGACTTTAGCCAGACGTCCGCCAATTTCCTGTCCATTCAGCCCATTGATTGCGGCGGTGGCCTGGTTGTTGTCCGGCATCTCGACAAAGCCGAAACCACGGGAGCGACCTGTTTCGCGATCCAAGATGACGCGTGCGTTGGACACATCACCAAAGGCTTCGAAAGCCGCACGCAACTCATCATCGGTGAGCGTGTAGCTGAGGTTACTGACGTAGAGGTTCATTGAACTGGTTTAACACTGAGGGAGTTGTCGCCATGGAGCATGGGTCAGAATCACGGTTCCATGGCGTGAAACCAGTTTTCCTGTCAGCGCTAGAAAGCGCGTCGGGCAAAATGCTATCTATCGGCATTTTCGTGTCAAGCCTTGCGGATGGCGGAACGGCCGGGATTTTGCCGTCTTCTGAAGCGCTTGTGAAAAATTTCACAAAATCGCCTTGCCGCATTCCCTCGCGCTCCGATACTCGCCGCACTTTTCTTTTTTGAGCCTATGTCAGACGCCTCCAGCGCCCCCGCCGCCAAGCCTCCCGTGGACATGGTCAATGTGCAGATCAATGGCACTTGGCACCAGTTCCCCAAAGGCACGCGCATGATCGAGGCCTGTAAGCAGGTGAAGGCCGAGGTGCCCCACTACTGCTACCACCCGAAGCTCAGCTCGCCTGGCAACTGCCGTATGTGCCTCGTCGAGATGGGCATGCCGCCGCGTCCCGCTCCCGGCACCGAGCCCGAGAAAGACGAGCACGGCTTTGCCAAGATCGGCTGGATGCCGCGCCCCGTGATCGCCTGTGCCAACACCATCAGCGAAGGCATGGGCATTCGCACCGAAGGCAAGCTCACCGAGGAGTGCCGTCGTGGTGTGATGGAGTTCCTGCTCGCCAACCATCCTCTCGACTGCCCGATCTGCGATCAGGCGGGCGAGTGTCGTCTGCAGGAGTTCAGCGTCGAGCACGGCCAGGGTGAAAGCCGTTTCCGTGAGGACAAAACGAAGAAGCCGAAGAACGTCGATATCGGCCCTCGCATTCGTCTTGATGACGAGCGCTGCATCATGTGCTCGCGCTGCATTCGCTTCTGCGACGAGATCGCCGATGATCCCGTGCTCGGCTTCACCGAACGCGGCACGCACACGACTGTCACGATCCATCCGGACAAGCGCCTGGAGAACAACTACTCGCTCAACACGGTGGACATCTGCCCCGTGGGAGCGCTGACCAGCAATGACTTCCGCTTCCAGCAACGCGTCTGGTTCATGAAGGAAACCAACTCGATCTGCACCAAGTGCGGTCGGGGTTGCAACACCGAGATCAGCGCCCGTGGCGACACCTTGTATCGCCAGACGCCACGCGAGAATAATGACGTGAACTCGACGTGGATGTGCGACCAGGGTCGTCTCGACTTCCACTTCGTGAACAGCGAATTCCGTCTCACTGACCCGATGGTGAAGACCGCAGGCAAACACGATGTCGTGTCGTGGAAGAAAGCCATCCGCACCGCTGCCGAGGCCTTGCGCGGCCTCAATGGCGAAGAGATCGCCATCATTGCCAGCGCGCGCATGACCAATGAGGAACTCTACATGGTCAAGCAACTCGCCAGTGCCACAAAGGCGAAGTTCCTCGACGTGATCCCCCGCAACGGCGGTGGCGACGACTACCTGCGCAGCGACGACCTCAACCCGAACACGAATGGCGTGAAGCAGATCCTCGGCATCGAGCCAGGAGCACAACTCGACACCATCCAGCGCGCCGTGCGCAGCGGCCTCGTGAAAGGCGT
>CAUJJC010000025.1 GCA_963204975.1 Verrucomicrobiota bacterium
CGCCGGTGACTTGCGGCCTGCCTTGCGTGATGGTGCCGGTCTTGTCCACGGCGAGGGCACGCAGCTTGCCGACGGCTTCGAGGTGTGCGCCGCCTTTGATGAGCACGCCGCGCCGTGCGAGTGCGGTGAGGCCGGAGACAATCGAGACAGGTGTGGCAATGACGAGCGCACAGGGGCAGGCGATGACGAGCAACACGAGGGCGCGGTAAGTCCACTCCGACCACGCGCCGCCCATGAGCAACGGCGGCAGCAGGGCAACCAACAGCGCGACCCCAAACACAGCGGGCGTGTAGATGGTGGCGAACTTGTCCACGAAGCGCTGGGTGGGGGCTTTCTGCTCCTCGGCCTCTTCGACCAGCTTGATGATGCGGGCGAGTGTGGAGTCGCTGGCCGCTTTGGTGACACGCACGGTGAGGGAGCCTTCGCCATTGATGGTGCCTGCGAACACTGGATCGCCGGGCTTCTTCTCCACCGGCACAGATTCACCGGTGATGGGCGCTTGATTCACGGCAGACTCGCCCGCGATCACCTCGCCATCCAACGGAACACTGCTGCCGCTGCGCACGCTGATCTCCGCACCCACGGCGACTTCCGTCACAGGCACTTCTTTGGCAATGCCATCGGCTCCACGCACGAGCGCGGTCTGCGGCGTGAGTTTTAATAACGCGGCGATGGCGCGTCTGGCCCTGCCGACGCTCCAGGACTCCAGTAGTTCGGACAAGGCGAAGAGAAACACCACGGCGGCACCTTCCGCGCCTTCACCCACGAGCCATGCGCCAGTGACGGCCACGGTCATGAGCACGTTCATATCAAGCCGTGCTTTTTTGAGCGCCTTGAACGCTGCGGGGAAGACGAGCAAGCCACCCGCGAGTGTGGCAAGGGCATAGCAGCTCGTGTGCAGCAGCGGTGGCCCGAGTTTAAGCCATTGCAAAAGCATCCCGGCTCCCAGCATTGCGCCGGAGGCGATGACGAGCGCATTGCGCGGCAGCGGTGTGTCGTCATGCCCGTGCTCGCAACCAGCATGGGATTCGGATTCAGATTCGTCGTGGGGGGCTTGTGTGTTCATAGATTAAGTCCTTGGTGCTAGCATGATGATGCCCGCCCCGAGCAGGCAGAAGAAAACGCCGGTGAGATCAAAGCGGTCAGGAACGATGCCCTCGACCCGCCAAAGCCAGAGAAGTGAGGCGGCGATGTAAACCCCACCGTAAGCGGCGTAGATGCGCCCGGCTCCCTCTGCGGGATGCAACGTCAGCAGCCAGGCGAAAAGTGCGAGCGCTCCCACGCCTGCCAGCAACCATGCAGGATGCCGTCCCTGGCGAAGAACAGCATAGGTGGCGAAGCAACCGCCGATCTCGGCAAGTGCGGTGATGAAGAAGAGAAGGAAAGTTTTCATGAAACAAATGAAGCATCTGAATAGTCCTGAAAGCGCTTCGTCTGTTGAGATAAGCCGCCCATTTGGCGGCAACGAATCAAACCTAACTCACAATGAAAAAGCTCATCACTCTCCTGGCTGTCGCTGCCAGTTTCGCTGTCTTCACTCCTGCCGCTGTGCAAGCGGGTGACAATCATTCCTCCAGCCGTTCCGGTCATGGGAGCGGGCATGGTTCTGGTCACGGCTCCAGCCATCACGGAAGCAGCTCCAGTCACCACAACTCCGGTCATGGCAGCTACCAGCCCTACACTCCGGGCCATGGCAGCGGCCACAACTCCGGCCACGGTAGTTATCAGCCTTACAGGCCAAGTTATGGGAATGGCGGCAGTCACAACTCCGGTCATGGCTCCAGCCACGGCAGCAGTGGTGGTGCGCACATCAGCCTGCCAGGTTTTCATATCGACTTTGGTGGCCGTTCCGGTCGTCACTAACCCAGGGAGTGGATGCCCTGTTTCCAAACAAGCCCGACGGAGAACGGATGCTCCGGCGGGCTTTTTGTTGGTGACGGGTGATGAAATGAACGTGGTCATTCCAGGAGCTTTTTGATGCTGGGGATGCTGTAAGCCTCGCCGACGATTTCATCGCCGCGAAAGACTCGAATGGCCCAGCCGTGGTAGCGGCTCCCGGTGGCTTCGACGCGCTTGTATTTGGCGCGCTTGCCGCTGCCGGACTTCTCCGAGTGTTGGGGCGTGAAGTTGAAGGTAACGTCCGGGGAGATGATGCGCGTGCTTTTGCCTGCCTCCAGCCCGGCTTTGAGGTCATTGGCTTTCAGCGCGACGATTTTATCCCCGGCCAGATCATCGGCAAAGAAGGTGCAGGTGACTTTGACCTCGCCCTGAAGCGTGGCGCTGCCACGGAGTTCGATTTCAAGGTGCTTCTTCACGACCTCGGCAATGCTGCCCTTGGGGTCGTTGTGTTCCGTCTTCACGGTGGCAGTGACACTGACATGGCCGACGGTTTGCGCGATGAGCGCTGGGTATGACCCTACGGTGATGAGAAGGAGGCTGATGAGCTTGATCACTGTTAGGCACATGCAGTTGCGTGGCGTTATGAATGAAACAGGGATGGTTTTCATGGTCTTCAATGTGGTTTTAGGGCTGTGCTATCAGCACGATCTGGCGCACAAAATCCGGGCCGATAAGCGGGTTGTGGAGCTTGATCTGAACTCTCATGCCCGGCTTCAAGTGGGCTGGCAGCGCTTCCTTCTCATCGTGCCAGAATTTGGCCCACTCCGAGTAAACGAACTGGCGCACCGGGCCACCATCCTGCGAAAAAGTGATCCAGCGCGTGGAATGATCAACAGATTGGACGACACCCGTCATTGTGGTGCCCATCGGGCGAATCGCGCTGGCGGTGGATGAAAAACACAGGCCAGCGATAGCAGAAAAAAGGGCGATTTTGATGAACATGTTCATGGTCATGGCTGCCCAGCCAGCAGCACCGCCCTCACGGCGGAGCGGTGCTGTGGCGGACGCTGGTGAAGGGTTACTTCTTCTTCTCCTCCTCACCGTGCGCACAGGTGCAGGCGTATTCCTTGTTCTTGCAGGTAGGGCACTGTTCGAGGTTCAGGTTGAACTTCTCGGTGACGGCCTTGGCACCTTCCTTCTCGCGGATTTGCACCACGGTGGGGAGGTCGTTGCCTTCGGGGACGGCTTTGTCGCTGATGAGCATGTTGCCATCCTTGGTGAAGCTCAGCTTGGTAGGAGCAGAGCGGTCGCCAAGGGTGACGCTGATGACTTGCTCGCCGGGGGCGACGACTTTCATGTCGTCGTCAATGAAGCGGATTTCGACCTTCTTGTCTTTGTTCACGAAGAACTCGACGTGAGGCTCGACTTCGGTGATGAGCTTGCCGCCGGTGGGACCGGCTTTGGCTGCATGTTCGTGATCGTGCTTGTCTTTGTCAGCGGCATTGACCGTGAAGGCCAGAGCGAGGGTGAGGAGGCTGGTGAGCAGTTTGTTTTTCATGGGTTCGGTGTCTGTATGGTTTGGTTTCGGTTTGCCTTGGCGGCGGAGGCTCTGATGAGTTCGCCGCTTTGGAAATTCATGGGGCTAGTGTGATGCGGGAGCATCATTCTCAATGGCACTGGCGGCGGCTTTTCTGCCGAAGGTGTAAAAGACGGTGGGCGTGACGCCGAGGCCGAGCAGTGTGCTGGTGACGAGGCCACCGACGATGACGACTGCCACGGGATGCAGGATTTCCTTACCCGGTTGATCCGCTGCGAGCACGAGCGGGATGAGGCCGATGCCTGCGGCGAGCGCGGTCATGAGCACGGGCACGAGTCGTTCCTTGGTGCCGCGAATGACCATCTTCTTCGTGAAGCCCTCACCCTCATGCTGCATGAGGTGCAGGTAGTGGCTGATGAGCATGATGCTGTTGCGAGCCGCAACACCGGCGACGGCGATGAAGCCGACGAGGGTGGCGATGCTGATGTTGTTCAGCTTGAAGTAGGTGAAGACGAGGCCGCCGACGAGAGCGAGCGGGATGTCGCAGAGCACCTGGAGGGCGAAGAACGGCGTGCGAAAGTAGCCGTAGAGCAGGAAGGCGATGACGGCCAGGATGACGAGCGTGAAGATGGCGATGCGCTGCGTGGCCTCCTGCTGCGCCTGGAACTCGCCCTCGAAGGTGATGAAGTAGCCTTCAGGCATCTTCACTTTCGCGGTCACTTCATCCCTCATGCGGGTGACGAGGTTGGTCACGTCCTGCACGGTGGGCTTGATGGCGAGGGCGAAGCGACGCTGTGAGTTTTCGCGGAAGATGACGTTCGGCCCTTTGGCTTCGCGCACGTCGGCGACGAGGGAAAGCGGGATGTGCTGGCCTTCACCGGCTTCGATGGGCAGCTCGGCGATTTTGTCCGGCGAATCGCGCCACTCGACGGGCAGGCGGGTGACGAGATTCACGGCTCGCTGGCCTTCGCGCAGCTCGGCGACTTCTTTGCCGCCGAT
>CAUJJC010000026.1 GCA_963204975.1 Verrucomicrobiota bacterium
AAGTCGATGTGGCTCACCTGCTCGTTCACTACACCGGGCTTGATCTTGCCCGGCTGCCACCAGATCAGCGGCACGGTCATCGTGGGGTCGAAGGCGCACTTCGGCCGCGTGTGATCGCCCATGCCCCACAGGCCGTGATGACCGCCGGACCAGCCGTTGTCGCCAGTGAAAACGATCAGCGTGTTGTCGAGCTGGCCGTTGCGTTGCAGCTTCGCGAGCAAATCGCCGACCACGTCGTCGATGGTCGTGAGTTCTGCCGCGTAGCGTCTCATGCAGGTCTCGTTGTTGAGGTAGTCCTTGTTGTTGAACTGCCACGGATGCATCGCGGTGCGGGGGAAGCTCTTCATCGGTGCATTCGCGTAGTCCGCCCAGTGCGGAGCGCGCTCGTGGTCCCTCTCCTGCGCCGGACCCAGGCCATACGGACCATTGAGCGGCAGGTAGAGGAAGAAGGGTTTCTCTTTGGACTCGTCGAGGAAGCGCAGCGCATGATCGCGCCAGAGCAGCGTGAGGTGCTGCGGCTCTTTGCGCGTGACGCCGTTCTCAATGACCTGCGCATCGAAGAACGTCGCCGTGCTGCCCAGGGGCATCGTGATCCAGTGATCGGTGAAGCCTTCCTGCGGCGACTCATTGCCGCCGAGATGCCACTTTCCCACCATGCCGCAGCGATAGCCGCGCGACTTGAAGATCTCGCCCAGCGTCGTGAACTCGCCGAGCACCGAGTGCGCGCCCTCGCCAGTCTGTGGCGGACCTTTGCTCAGAAACGAGTGCACGCCGTGCTGCGACGGCATCAGGCCCGTGAGCAGCGTCGCACGGTTCGGCGAGCACACGGGATTGTTGGCGTAGCAATGCGCGAATCGCACGCCCTCCTTCGCCAGCCGGTCGATGTTCGGCGTGCGGATGTCTGGGTTGCCGTAGCAGCCCAGCGTCCACTCACCGTGGTTGTCGGTGAGGATGAAGATGACGTTAGGCTCGCGAGAGTGAAGCGCAGTTACCAAGGCCAACGAGAGCAGCAGTCGGACGATCATGGCGACATGAACACCTGGTCCGGCGCTGATGTTTCGACCAGTTACGTCACGCTTGGTCGTCGTCCATGCGGTGCTTCCAGTAATCGGGATGCCGGCGCTCGTGCATGACGGCGATGATGAAGATGCTTTCCTGCCGCAGTCGGTAAATGATAGCGAACGGGAAGCGATCCAGCTTCAGCCGCCGATACTCCCGATACACGAATCGAAACCGTTCCGGTATGCGGCGAATCGCAGCAACGTGCTCGTCATGCTCGCGCAGCATCCGATCAGGCGCACGACTGCTTTTACGATTATACCACTCGAGGGCCTCATCGAGTTCTTCCAAGGCTTCAGGATGCGTTTCGACCTCAAATGCCATACTTCGCCCGGAGGTTTTTCATGACTTCATCATGCGGAATGCACTTCACCTTCCCGCTCACGATCTCCTCCCAGCGACGGTCCAGCGTGTCCTTCATCTCGTTGGTCAAAGGTTGATCAGAGACTTCGGCAGCACCGTAGAGGCGTTCGCCGAGTCCACGATATACCAGTTCGCACTCGGCATCGGTGAGATGCGCGACTTGCTCCAAGATGGCGGCGGCGGCTGAACTCATGGGCTCAGGCTACCGCATTTGATTCGACGCCTCAAGATTTTCAATCGACCGCCACAAAGCGCACGCACACGCAACCACCCACGGTAACTTCTTTGCCCGCCGGTGTCAGATCGCCCGTGCTAGCATCGACCTTGAAGAGCACCACATTGCCGCTGTCCTGATGCGCGGCGAAGAGCCACTGGCCGTCGGGCGTGAGGTTGAAGTTGCGCGGGATCTTGCCGCCGCTCGGCGTGTTGCCCAGATGCGTGAGCTTGCCTGTCGCTTCGTCGAAGCTGAAGCGCGCGATTGTGTCGTGCGTGCGGCAGCTCACATAGACGAACTTGCCGTTCGGATGCACGCGCGTTTCGGCCGTGGAGAAGCGTGCTTCCCAGGCCACGTCCTTGGGCAGGCAGGAGACGGTATCGAGCGCCTTGAGCGTGCCGGCTGCGACATCGTAAGCGAACACCGTGCAAGTCAGCGTCATCTCGTTGTTCACGAAGACGAACTTGCCGCTCGGGTGAAAGGCGAGATGACGTGGGCCGCCGCCTGGAGGCACGATGCCTTCGCCGTGCTTCGCGAACTTGCCCGTCGCAGCATCCACCTTGTAGATGATCACCTTGTCGAGACCTAGATCGCACACGAAGGCGAAGCGGCCATCGGGCGAATAGTTCGCCGAGTGCGCGTGCGGACCCTTCTGGCGCTTCTCATTCACGCTGCTGCCTTCGTGCTGATGGAAACTCGCAGCCTCGGTGAGCGAGCCATCTGCCTGCACCTGATACGAGGCACAGCTGCCGCCGCCGTAATTCGCCACGGCCACCACTTTGCCTGCCGGATCGACGTTCACATGACAAGGGCCTGCGCCCACGGAGGAGACTTGATTGATCAGCGAGAGCTTGCCGCTGGTGCTGTCGATGGCGAAGGCGCTGACGCCGCCGCCCTTGCTTTTGCCATCGCTCATCTCGCCGACGGCATAGAGATACTTCTTCGACGGATGAATCTCGAGGAAGCTTGGGTTCGTCGCTTCGGCGGCGAGCGCGGGATCGCCGAGAGCACCGGTCCCTGCATCGAAGGTGGAGACGTAGATGCCTTTGCTGCCCGACTTGGCACTCGTGTAGGGGCCGAAATAGACGAGGAACTTCGAGCCTGCGGCGCGTGCTGAAGTTTCAACTCCAGCGGCAAGGGCTCCGAGGGTTCCGACGAGGGTGGTGGCAAAGGTGCGACGATTCATCATAAGTGGTGAGTGCATCACACACTACGACGGCGGGCACTGGCAAGCTTGCAGTGCGAATTCGTCAGTCCGCGAAGGTCGCAATCGCTCGCGGAGTCTCGCCTTGCTTGATGAGAAAGACCTCGCAGCTCGCGGCATAAGGGTCCGTCTGGAAGCGCTGCTGGAGATCGTCGCCAAACTCGGCCAGCATCTCTGGCTTCGCGGGGAAAAGGTAGAGGCTGTGACGATCCGGCAGCACTGCCCACAGATCGCCACCGAGGAGTTTGGCAATGAGTTTTCCCAGCGAGGGTGCCATGATGAGCGAAGCGATCATGGAACTGTCGCCGCGATACACGGCGTAGCGCGTTTTGCCCGAATCATCCTTGATGAACTCCGGCGAAAGTGTGGCCAGCCGCGCCTCTGCGGCAGCCTTCGCACGCTCGGTGAAGGTGTCCACACTGATGCCGAGCTTCGCGAACTCCTCGGGCGAATACAGCTTCACGCCGGGGGCTTCAGCGATCTCGCGGGCTGGAGACAGCACCGTCTTCTGCCCGCCACCGAAGGCTCGAGAGTTCACGTTCCTCAAAGCCGCAGGCTCGGGCATGAGCACGTAGGCATCGAGTTTCTTAGCAGGTGTCTGAGCTGCGGCAAACAACGGCAGCAGGGCAAGGCAGAGCAATCCGAGCCTCATGGCCTACAACCCGGCTTCCTCCTGAGCCTGCTCGATCGCGGCTTCCAGAGTCCACACGGTTTTGTTGAAGATGGACTGACGAGCGCGGAACACGGGCTCGCTTTCAGCGCCCTGAAGCGAGGCATACTCCGTCTTGGCGAAAGCTGCGTGCTGCTCGAGCGCGGTGACGCGCGTTTTGAAATACTCGCGCTGGCCTGGAGCATTGGACATTTCCTTGAGCACCGCGATCTGGGCCTCGCTCTCGGCCAGTTCCTTCTCCGCTCGCTTCAAGTATTCAGGGCGGCTCAGCTTGAGGTTGTCCTTGGCCTGTCGATACCACTCACGGCCCTTCTCCCCGGCCTTGTCGGCGGCTTCGTTGAGTTTGACCTTGGCCTTGTCGAGGGCGCGTTTGAGCTGGTCAGCGAGGTTATCTTCAGCGTGTGCATAGGTTCCCGCGACGAGCACGGCGATCAAAGAGAGAGCCCAGGTTTTCATAGGTGCCTCAGTGTGGGGCGGCAGAACTCGATTTGCAATCGCGCAAACTTCCGGCACAGGCATGGCCCGCGATTTTCATTTTATGCTCTCCGTCTCTTCCCTCGAAAAAACTTACGCCGGCCGCACCCTGTTCAGCGATGTCGGATTCTCCATCATTCGCGGAGATCGCATCGGTCTCGTGGGACCCAATGGCGCAGGGAAGTCCACCTTGTTCTCCATCCTCCTGGGCGAAATCACGCCAGACTCTGGCCGCGTGATGTGGGAGAAGGGAGCCAGCATCGGCTTCCTCCCGCAGGAGTCCGCGC
>CAUJJC010000027.1 GCA_963204975.1 Verrucomicrobiota bacterium
GGCAACCCGAACGACCTCGGCGACATGGTGCCGCGAGGCTTCCTCGGTGCCTTCGGCGGACGCACCTTCAAGACAGGCGCTGGTCGCTTGGAACTCGCGCAAGCACTCGTCGATGATGCCCGCCCGCTAACGGCTCGCGTGATGGTGAACCGCGTCTGGAAGTATCACTTCGGGCGCGGCTTGGTCGATACGCCCAGCGAATTCGGCAATCTCGGCGACGCACCCTCGCACCCCGGATTGCTCGACGAACTCACCACACGCTTCATCGCTAACAACTGGTCCATCAAGTGGCTGCATCGCGAGATCCTATTGTCATCCGCTTGGCGGCAAACCTCCCTCCCCGTGCATGCATCCAGTATCAAGGATCCGACATCCAGCATCCAGAACGACCCCGAGAACAAGCTCTACTCGCGCATGTCGCGTCGCCGCCTCGACTTCGAAGCCTGGCGCGACGCGATGCTCGCGACCACAGGCACGATTGATCTTCAGTTTGGCGGGCAGTCGAAACTCGTCTCCTCCGCCAGCTACCATCGCCGCACGCTCTACAGCACCTCGGATCGCCAGGACCTTGATCCCATGCTGCGCATCCACGACTTCCCCGATCCCGGCGCGCACAGCCCGTGGCGCGCCGAAACGATCACGCCGCTGCAGCAGCTCTTCGCCCTCAACGGTCCCTTCATGCTCGAAATGGCCGATGCCTTGGCCCAACGAGTCACTCCCCTGCCCTCGCTGCCGCAGCGCATCGAGCAGACCTACGCTTGGCTTTATCAACGCAAGCCCACGACCAAGGAAGCAGCGCTCGCGACCTCGTTCCTCACCGGTCGTGAAACCGATGCCGTCGCGTGGTCGCAATACGCACAGGCACTCCTCGCCTCGAACGAGCTGATGTTCATCGACTGATCCGTTCGCTGTTTTCATCCTTCATACTTCAGCCATCATCCTTTCATGCCCCCGCTCGCCATCAATCGCCGTGAAGCACTCGCCCGCATGGGAGGTGGTTTGGGAATACTCGGGCTAACCACAGCTCTCGACGCAGCATCGCCCATCGTTCACTACGCACCGAGAGCGAAGCGAGTGATTCACTTGTTCATGAACGGCGGTCCGTTCGGACCAGACTTCTTCGACCCGAAGCCTGCGCTGACCAAGTATGCAGGCCAGCGTCCTGCCGGTGCTGACCTGCGCACCGAGCGACCCACGGGCGGACTGCTGGCCACGCCCGCCAAGTTTTCGCCGCAAGGCAAGAGCGGGCTCATGGTCTCGGACTTGTTGCCGAAGCTCGGTCAACACGCCGACGATCTGTGCGTGCTGCGCTCGTGCTACACGGACAATCCAAATCACGGTCCCGCGCTGCTCTTGATGAACAATGGCACCATGACCGAGCGCGTGCCGAGCATGGGCTCGTGGATGTCGTATGGCCTGGGCACGGAGAACCAAAACCTGCCTGCGTATGTCGTGCTCTGCCCCGGTCGTCCGGTGCGCTTCAGCATCTTGTGGAGCAGCGCCTTCCTGCCTGCGCAGCATCAAGGGGTCTATATCAATCACACGAAGCTCGAACCCGACTCGCTGATTCCGTGGCTGAAGAATCCGCGCCTCGCGATGAACGATCAGCGCAAGCAACTCGACCTCATCAACGAACTCAATCGCGAGCACCTCGCCGCGCGCGGAGGCATCGACAATGCCTTGCAGGGACGCATCGAAGCGATGGAAACCGCGTATCGGATGCAGACCGCCGCGACCGATGCCTTCGACTTGAACAAGGAAACGCAGGCCACACGCGACCTGTATGGCAAGGGCCACTTCGCGAACGGCTGCCTGCTCGCGCGGCGCTTGTGCGAACGCGGCGTGCGGTTCGTGCAGGTCTATTATGGCAATGGTCAGCCGTGGGACACGCACTCGAATCACGACACCACGACGAAGAAACTCGCGGCTGACATTGACCAACCAATCGCCGCCTTGATCGCCGATCTCAAGCAACGCGGACTGCTCGATGAGACGCTGATCGTGTGGGGTGGCGAGTTCGGTCGCACGCCGGTGAGCGAGAACGGCAGCGGTCGCGATCACAACCCGCACGGCTTCACCATGTTCATGGCTGGCGGCGGCTCCAAGGGCGGCACCGCGTATGGCGAGAGTGATGACTTCGGCTTCAAGGCCGCAGTCAACAAGATGCACGTCAACGACATCCACGCGACCATCCTGCGCCTCATGGGCGTGGACCACGAGCGCCTCACCTTCCGCGACGCCGGGCGCGATTACCGTCTCACCGGAGTCGCCGGACATGTGCCCAAGGAACTGCTAGCGTGATACGCGGCGAGTGCGTAGCATCACCACATGGCCCAATACCTCGTCCAGCCCGGCGATTACCCGATGAAGATTGCCAAGAAATTTGGCATCACCTTCGATCAGTTCAGCGCGATGAACCCAGGGCTTTGTGTGGGCACGCAGTGCAAGGTTTTGCATGTGGGCCAGGCGGTCAATGTGCCGGGCGCGGGAGGAAGTGGAGCAGGGATGGTGCGGCCTGCGCAGCCCGTGCAGAGCGTCGCGCAGCCGATGGTCGCTACTCCGCCATGGATGACCATCGCGGGGCGTGAGGTGGGCGTCGCCGAGTGGGATCCGGGGGACAACCCACGCATTGTTCAATACCTCGCCAGCGTGGGTCTCAGTGGCCCGGACGAAACGTCCTGGTGCGGTGCGTTTGTGAACTGGTGCCTGCGTGCAGCCGGAATGCCGAGCGCCAATACAGGCCATGCGGCCTCATGGGCGGGTTTCGGACGCGCGGTGCGTCCCACCTATGGTGCGATCACGGTCCTGAAGCCGCTGGCTCAGGGTGCTTCGGGGCATGTCGGATTCCTGCACGCGATCGTCGGTGATCAGGTCTGGCTGCTGAGTGGCAATTCGAGCAATGCCGTCCGCATCAGTGCCTACTCGCAGAGCAAGCTCATCGACACCAATCCCTTCCGCTGGCCTGTGTGATCAGTCCCAGCGCTCCACCTTGCGCGCCGCTTGATGGATGGTGTTTTGCACCTCGGCATTGAATCGATCAAAGCCATCCGCATCGCCGCCGGGTCGCGCATTGAACATCACGGCCCAGTCAAAACCATCGCCCAGCCGCACGGCGATCACCTTGGTCCCCGGCAGTCCGCCGATGTGCCAGATGTTTGGCCGCCCGCCTTGACCACGCGGGCGCACCATCCAGCCCAGCCCGTAGAAGGACGCTTCGCCGGAACCCGGAGCCGGGCTGTTGTAGATGGCATCCAGAGATGATCGAGCCAGCAGTGGCTTGCGCGATTGCTCATCCATCGGCATCAGGAAACGCAGCACATCCGAGACATTCGCCACCCATCCACCGTTCGCCGCGTTCGCCTCCATGGAGAAGGCTCCGTATGGCCACGGAGCACGATCCCCCAGATGAGGAAACACACTCGGCGCTGTGCCGGGTTCATGATAGCGCACCTCATTGGGCAATGATTCCAGACTACGCCCCAGTTGCATGCCACTTGCCCCGCATGGGTTGAGCACCAAGCGCCTGACCGCCGCCTCGTAGCTCTGGCCCGCAACCTTCTCGATGAGGTGACCGAGGACGCAGTAGCCGAAGTTCGCATACGCGAATCGTGATCCAGGATCAAAGTCCAGCCTGCGGCCTAGCATCCATCGCACCGTGAGGCGCGCGTCGGCTGGCCCGTCGATACCAGCTTCCCGACAGATCTCCGGACTCTTGAATAAGGCATCACCGCTCTTCGCCTTGTCCCATCCTCCTGAGTGTTGCAGAAGGTGCCGAACAGTGATCTGGCCCCAACGCGAGTCTCCATACTTCCCGGACAGCGGCTCCAGTTCCAGCCTCGGCAGCACCGATTCATCAAGGCCGAGCTTGCCCTGCTCGCATAGCTTCAGCACAGCGGTGGCCGTGATCGGCTTCGAGACACTGGCCAGACGGAAACGAGACTCGACCGTCACCCGCTCACCTGTGTTCGCATTGGCTACACCGAAACCCTTGGCATACGCCACCTTGCCCGCCCTAGCTATGCCCAGCACTCCGCCTGGGATTTCATGCTTCGCCAGCAGGCCTTGCATCGCCTCATCCAGGGGCTCCGTGCCTGCACCTGCCCTCACCACGGCAGGAAAACCCAGCGCTGCGGTCACGAATGTTCGACGAGTCCATCTCATGCTCTCAGTGATACGCAAAAGCCCCGCCCCATCGCAAGCTTCGGTATTGACGATTCCATCACGCTCCCTTCATCATGCGCCCCTCATGAAACTCCCGTTCGCTGCCTCGCTCCTCTTCGTCGTCGCCACACTTCACGCCGAAACGCCAGTCGCATCCACACTCAAGCTCTCCGCTCGAGCGGAGAAATCCGGATCGACTTACCATCGCAGTGAAGTCGTGACCTTTGTCATCAAGGCGGAGGACAAGGGCAAGCCGCTCGCCAGTGGCGAAGTGCAATGGACGCTGACGAAGGATGGCCTGCCGCTCAACCAAACTGGCAGGGCGACGATTGCCAATGGAACGGCCAAGGTGCAGGGACGGCTCGACGAGCCAGGTTTCCTCCAGCTTCGCGCCAGCTATCGCAGCAATCCCAAAGCGGTGCCGATCACGGCGCTTGCTGGTGCCGCCATCGATCCCACAGAGATCAAACGCAGCACCCCGGTGCCCGATGACTTCGATGCCTTCTGGACCGCGCAGAAAGACAAGCTCGCCAAGGTGCCCGTCAATGCACGTCTGACACCAGTGACTTCCACTTCGAAGACACTCGATGCCTTCGACTTGCAGGCTGACTGCGTGGGAGCGCCCGTCTCCGGCTACTATGTGCGTCCGGTGGGCGCCAAGCCCAAGTCCTTGCCCATCATCCTCACGGTGCATGGCGCAGGCGTCCGCGGCAGCTCGCTGGCCGGAGCCGCAGGCTGGGCAGCGAAGGGCTTCATCGCCATGGACATCAATGCTCACGGACTACCCAATGGCAAACCCGAGGCCTTCTACAAAGAGCAGAACGAAGGGCCACTCAAAGACTACCGAGCCCATGGCCGCGAGTCGCGCGACACATGTTACTTCCTTGGCATGTTCCTCCGGCTGGTGCGTTCTATCGACTTCCTCACAGACCAACCCGAGTGGGATGGCCAGCATGTCGTTGTTTATGGCAGCAGCCAGGGCGGACTCCAGGCCATCGTGGCCGCAGGTCTTAATCCCCGCGTCACCTTCTTCGCATCTGGTGTTCCCGCCGGTTGTGATCACACGGGGATGATCGCCAATCGTATCGCAGGCTGGCCCAAGCTGGTGCCCACCGGCCCCGATGGCAAACCCACCTCTGCCGTGCTCAACACCGCGCCCTCCTTCCACACCATGAACCGCGCACCTCGGCCGAAAGCCGCAGGCTGCATCTTCACCGTCGGCTTCATCGACGTCACCTGCCCGCCGAGTTCGGTGTATGCCACCTACAA
>CAUJJC010000028.1 GCA_963204975.1 Verrucomicrobiota bacterium
CACTTCGTGAACAGCGAATTCCGTCTCACTGACCCGATGGTGAAGACCGCAGGCAAACACGATGTCGTGTCGTGGAAGAAAGCCATCCGCACCGCTGCCGAGGCCTTGCGCGGCCTCAACGGCGAAGAGATCGCCATCATCGCCAGCGCGCGCATGACCAACGAAGAACTCTACATGGTCAAGCAGCTCGCCAGTGCCACAAAGGCGAAGTTCCTCGACGTGATCCCCCGCAACGGCGGCGGCGACGACTACCTGCGCAGCGACGATCTCAATCCGAACACGAATGGCGTGAAGCAGATCCTCGGCATCGAGCCAGGAGCACAGCTCGACACCATCCAGCGCGCCGTGCGCAGCGGCCTCGTGAAAGGCGTCCTCGCCCTCGGCGAGAACTTGGTGAAGTGCGGCTTCGATACCGAATCACTCGGCAAGCTCAGCGTGCTCGTCAGCGCGCACATTCTTGCCAATCCAACCGCTGAAGCCTCGCACGTCGTGCTCCCGGTCAACAGCTACGCCGAGAAGCGCGGCTCCATGATCAACGTCACCGGTCGCCTACAGCGCCTCAACAAGGCCATCAGCTCGCCCGGTCAGGCTCGAGATACCTGGGAAGTCTTGCGCGACCTCGTGCTCGAAGTCTCCGGCAGCAACGGACTGCACAGCGTGGACGATGTTTTCAAGTGTCTCGCCGCCGAAGTGAAGTGCTTCGAAGGCCTCACGCTCAGCCGCATCGGCGATCTCGGCGTGCAACTGCTCGAAACTACCGAAACGGTGCCTCTCCTCGAACGCGAAAAAGCGCGCAAGGCCAAAGGCATCATTGTGGGTTAGCTGTTAGCTTGGCACTTTGTGGGATGTCTTGAGGTGCAACGGCCTCAAGACTAGAGCCGCCGCAAACGCATGTGCACGATATGCCCGGCGGCAGACGCTCCTTCTCGCCGCTGGCTAATCCGCAGGGATGGGCGTGGACGTATCTTCCTCGCGCTCTTGGGGCAGCAGGAAAGCGATCAAGGCAGCGGGGATGAAGAGCAAGCCTGCGTAGTAAAGCGCGGTGTGGTAGTCGCCCACCGGGGCGTAGAGTTTGAAGACCACGGTGCCCGCTGCTGCCACGATGCGGCCGATGTTGTAACAGAATCCCGCTCCCGTGGTTCGCAGCAGTGTGGGGAACAATGGAGGCAGGCACATGGTGAAAAGGCCAAAGACACCCTGGCACAAACCGATCACGGCATACCAGATGAGCATCTGAGAGTGCGTCCATGCAGTTGCGCTGTGAAACGCACAGAGCATCGCTACAGCGTAGGCCAGGAGCATCACGACGATGGCCGTGCGATAGCTCCAGAGCTTGGCCAGGAAGCCGGCAACGTAATTGCCAATGATTGAACCGCACATGATCCAGACGAGAGCTTCCACCACGGCATTGGTTTGGTCTGGCCCGCTCAGCGTCTTCACCTCAGGCAGCGCACGAATGAGGCTCTGCTGCCAGAACATGAAGGCCCAGTGCGCTGTGAGCGAGACCGCGCAGATGATCAGCACCCGCCACGTCGTGCCCGCCACCTGAGGTCCGAATAACTCTCGAATGGCTGGGGGCTTCGCGTCTTTCTTCGCATGCTCCCACTCTTCGGTCTCGGGCACGGCTTTCCGAATCCACAGCGTGACCAGCGCGGGCAGGATGCCCACGAGGAAGACCACGCGATGGCTCAGGGCCTCGGTCATCCATCCCTGGTTCACGATCCACGCGAAGCTGGCACCCGCCGCGCAAGCGAGCAGCACACCCATATTCACTGCGGTCTGAAGCGTGGCAGCGATCCAGGGACGCCAGTTTTTGGGCCAAGTTTCAGAAAGTAATGAGGCACCCACAGCCCACTCGCCACCGATGCCCAGCGCCGAAAGGAACCGGCAAATCAAGAGGTGCCACCACTCGGTGCAGAACGCCGACAAGCCAGTGAACCCGGCATAAAACAGAATGGTCAGCACCAGCGTGCGGCTACGTCCCAACACATCGCCGAGACGACCAAAGAACCCGCCTCCCAATGCCCATCCCACAAGGAACGCCGCCTGGATGATCGAGGCCTTCGTGTCCACGTCCTTCGGCGAGGCTGCCACACTCCCCTGCATCAGCAGCGCGGCAACGAACGGCGTCGCGACGAGCGTGTAGATGTGCATGTCCAGCCCATCGAATAACCAGCCAAGCCAGGCAGCGATGCCTGAGCGACGTTGATGCGGAGACAGGTCGCGAAGGCTTTTGATTTCGGTCGTCGGGGAGGCTGAAAAACTCATGGAGGCGGAGACTGGCTGAATCCGTGACAAAGTGCAAGACACGCGACACAGCGATGCCACGATTCCAACTCTCACACGGACTGCACATGAACACTCCTCTGGCTGCTTTTCTTGCCCTGGTCTTCACCGCCTCCGCTGCCACGCCTGATCAAGTCGAGGTCGCCCGAGCCCGAGTGCCTCTGGATGAAACCTTTGCCTCACGGCTCGTTCACGCCGCCCTGGATCGCACGAAGCACATCGTTCGTTACGAGCCCGCTTATATGGTGCTCAAGTATCCCGGAGGCGACGTGCCCGCAGAAACGGGTGTCTGCACCGATGAAGTGATCCGCGCCTATCGAGCGCTGGGCTTCGATTTGCAGAAACTGGTTCACGAGGACATGGCCGCGAACTTCCGCGCCTACCCGAAGCACTGGGGACTCTCGAAGACAGATAAGAACATCGACCACCGTCGCGTTCCGAATTTGCAGACCTTCTTCAAGCGCCAAGGTGCATCGCTGCCGGTCACGCAGAACGCTGATGATTACCGCCCCGGCGACCTCATCACCTGCACCGTCGCGGGAAAATTGCCTCACATCGCGATGGTGGTGCCCAGCCCCACTGGCAGCGGGGCACCATGGATCGTTCACAACATCGGCGGCGGACCGCAGATGGAGGACCGCTTGTTCGAATTCCCGCTGACCGGGCACTATCGCTGGCATCCAGCGAAGTGAGTGCGCCTCACGCGTCCACCAGCTTCACCGAGACAAAGACGAGCACGCGCTGAGTGCCATCCGCATTGCCATCTTCATCCGGTGGCAGGAGCGTGCCGATCAAAGCACTGCCCCCATCGCCCACCGTCACCGCTGTCTGAATCTTCATCGAGTAAAAAACGAGGCTTGGTCATCACATCACGCTCGCCACCTTCCGTGGGGAGCTTCAGCGTCGGCTCGTCACCGAAGTAACGCACGAGTTCGGGCGCGAGGTTCAGATCGACTGACTTGCCATCAGAGCCTACCACAGGATCGACTTCCAGACGCATGCCCGCAGGCTTCATCTCAAAGGCTGCCGGTGTGGGCACATCGACGCCGCTCGTGGTGGCAGGCACCGGCGGAGCGTGCGGCTTGCGTCCCTGAGCTGGACTGTATTCGGTGGGGTAAATGTGCTCCTGCACGGACTCGCTGCTGGCGCGTTGGCCGCTTTTGGTTGTTACGGTCGTGGAGGCTAGCAACTCAGACTTCGGCGGGTTTTGCAGTTTGGTGAGTGCCTCCCGCCACTCCTTGCTGTTCTTCGGAGCTTGCGCGCCGTGGATGAGTTCGTTCGCCGTCGCGGGATCAGTCTTCAGGTAATCGACCGTGATGATGATCGTCTTGGGTCCCGCTGGATCAGCAGCGAGCAAGGTGGAAGCAAGGAGAGCGGAGAGCAGGATGGCTTTCATGGATGGGTGGTTAGTGTTGGAATAAAAACTCGGTGGTGTTGATCAAGGCCCAGGCGGCATCAGCCGAAGATAGACCCGATAAGGCGAAGGCGGAAGTCTCGTCTGTTGTCGCGGGCCGACCCAGGATGGTTAGGAAAAGATCCTCCAAGGCGCAGGCTGCTAGCTTCTGCTCCGCCTGATGCACCGGCTCGCCATTGGCGAAGAAGCGGGCGATGCCAGGAGCGATGAGCGGTGTCTCTTCCTCGGTCCACTGGCGAGTGCCGCGCCCCAGCAGACGCAGCGGATGCGCCACATCTACCACGGCGGGCTGCTCCACCGCGCGTGTGATTGGAGCTGCCCCCTGCCATTGCTGAAAAGAGTCCCAAATTACACCGGGTGCCAGCCGTCGAATGACCGGCGCTGATGTGAATTGCGGCTGTCCCATCGGCGGACTCGACACTGCCTGCCTCTGATAAGCCACGGTGCTGGCGATGATGCGCTGGAACTCACGCAAGTTGTAGCCACAGCGCTCAAACTCCTGCCCCAGCAACTGCGCAAATGGGGTATCGACCATGTTCTGATAGCGCAGCGAGTTCGTCAGCCCGGACGAGCAGCTACCCAACCATTCCGCACTGATCTCGCCCAGGTCCGCATCGCCCTCACGGAGGTCTGTTTTCGCCGTTTCGAAGCCGAACATCCAGATCCACACTCGCAACGCCATCACTCGAGCGATGCGTTCACGATGCAGCTTGAACAAGGTCGTCACCACCTCATCGCGCGTCGCGCTGACTGTCATGGGTCTGCCTCGCAGACCCACGAGCGCCCGCTGCTGCCACTTCGTGAACACCGGCAATGCAGCCCCCACCACGTCACCGGGCTTGCCATCCACATACTTGTAATCATTCCGCAAACGCATGCCCGGAAGCAGGTTGTGAGCGCCCTCGGCAATCCCGA
>CAUJJC010000029.1 GCA_963204975.1 Verrucomicrobiota bacterium
TGGCCGAGCGCGTCGAAGGCCTGCGCCAGGCCTATCCTGGGATCGCCGCGATCGGAGTCGGCGTGCCCGGCCTCGTTGATTTTGATCGCGGCTATGTGCATGAACTCACGAACGTCCCCGGCTGGAAGCACATCCCGCTCAAGACCATCTTGAGCGAAAAAACCGGCCTTCCCGTCATCGTCGAAAACGATGCCAATGCCATGGCCTACGCCGAGTGGCGCTACGGTGCTGGCCGTGGTCTGCGCAACGTGGTCGCACTTACGCTCGGCACAGGTGTTGGAGGCGGCTTGGTGTTAGATAACAAGATGTTCCGCAGCTCGAGCTTCAGCGCAGGCGAGATCGGCCAGATGAGCATCGACTTCAATGGCAAGCCCGGCCACTACGGCAATCTCGGTGCCCTGGAGAAATACATCGGCAATGCCCAGATCGCCGAGCACGCCGTGCAACGCTATGCTGAAGCCGGTGTGTGCAAGGATGTCGCTGAATGCACGCCGAAAGCCATCGCCATCGCTGCACAAAATGGTGATGACATCGCCCGTCAAATCTGGGCGGAACTCGCGGACTGGCTGGGCACCACCTTGTCCAGCATCGCCTGGCTCTTGAACCCCGATGCCTTCGTGATCGGTGGCGGCGTGGCCCAAGCCGGAGCGCTGCTGTTTGAGCCTCTGGAGCGCAAGGTGCAGTCCATGCTCAGCACCGTCGTGTGGGAGAAGCTGCAGATTCTGCCTGCGAAGTTCAGCAACGAAGCAGGCATCATAGGCAATGCAGCACTGGCTGCGGACGCGCTGTAAGTCCGGCCCTTTGCAATCATCAGGCGACTCTTCGGTATGGTCTAACCATTCGATAAAGTCGAAGGGTTGTTTCGCAGAGTTCCAAAAGTCAAAACAGTTCAAAGCGGCAGAATAGAGGTCGTCAAACCCCACCATTTCACCGTCATGAACCCCATCGCACCCTCCACTCCTGAAGTTGATGCCGCCCTCGAGCGAGACATTGAACTGCTCCGCCGCATCGCCCACAAAGATGCTTCGGCCTTCCACGAGTTTCATCGCCTGCACGCCGGTCTGCTCTTTGCCACCCTGTCCCAGGTGCTCAATGATCAGCACGATACCGAAGACGTTCTCCAGGATGTCTTCGTTATGCTCTGGCAGAAGGCGCACCTTTATGAGCCGCGCAAAGGCAAGCCTCTCACCTGGCTAACCACGCTGGCCCGCAACCGCGCCATCGACCGCATCCGGTCCCGCCAGCGAAGGAGCAAGCTCTACTCCGATTTCGAAGGCGAGAGCAAGTTCACCCAGCCCGAGTTCGCCGAATCAGCAGCCGACTCTCTTGATCAAGGCGAGCGTTCCAAGCTGGTCCGCAAGGCACTCTACCAATTGCGGCCCGATCAGCGCGAAGCGATCCACCTCGCCTACTTCGGCGGCATGTCGCAGGCGGACATCGCGCGCAAATTGAAGCAGCCCATCGGCACCGTGAAGGCGCGCATCCGTCGCGGTGTGTCGCGCATGGGTGATCTGGTGAAAGGGCTGAGTTAAAGTTCGGCGCTGTCATCGCGCTGCTCCAGGCGGATCAGCCGCTTCTTGATGCTCTCGAGTTGAACCGTCATCTCGTGCATCGACTTGATGCTCTCTGATTGTGTCTCTGCATCACTCAGGTGCCGAATGGCCGGATGGATCTTCATGAACTGAAGGGCAATCTGTTTGCAGGCTTCCTGAATTTGTTTGATGGCATCCGCGCGTTCCATGCGGCGCACGGTGGCGACGACAGATGGAAATTCCAGTTGAGAAACATCGGCGTGCTGCGAATGATCACGCCCGCGCCGAATCAGGCAAACGCTCACGTGGCGGAATTGGTAGACGCGCTAGATTCAGGTTCTAGTGAGTAACATCGTGGAGGTTCGAGTCCTCTCGTGAGCACCAAAGCGGCCCCCTCCGGGCCGCAGGCGTCAGGGGTAGCACGAGACCCACCATGCAAGACGCCGGATTTGTCCAGAAAGCCTTCGCCCGCATCGCGCCACGCTACGTGCTGACCAATCATGTGCTCAGCATGGGTATCGACATACTTTGGCGGAAGAAAACGGCGGCCCGCATTGCCGAATTAAAACCGCAATGGGTGCTCGATCTCGCCACTGGCAGCGGTGATCTCGCCATGGCGGTTCAATCCGCCTGTCCGCAGGCACATGTGCTGGGCGGCGACTTCACCCCTCCGATGATGACCGAAGCTCAGCGCTCGGGATTTCATCACCTCATCGCCGCGGATGCTCTCCAGCTTCCAGTGGCCGATGGCAGTTTCGATGTCGTGACCGTAGCCTTCGGCTTGCGCAACATGGCTTCATGGCCGCGCGCGATCAGTGAAATGTCACGAGCCCTGCGCCCAGGTGGACATCTGTTTGTGCTCGATTTCTCATTGCCCACGCTGCCCATCGTGCGGCCCATGTATGTGTTTTATCTGGAGAAGATCATGCCTCGGATCGCCGGGCTTCTCACCGGCCACCGCGATGCCTTTGAGTATCTCTGCCAGAGCATCGAACGCTTTCCTTCAGGCAAGGACATGGAGGCGCTTCTGACCTCGAACGGCTTTGCTTCGGCAACGACGCAGCCCCTGAGCTTCGGCATTGCCTCGCTCTACATCGCGCAGAAAGCGCAGAGCTAGGCTTCGCTCACTGAAGGCTTTGACAGCTTTTGCAGCAGCAGCACCACGAGCCAACCGATGCTGAGCCCCAGTGCCGCAGAGGGCGGAATGTCGCTCGGCCAATGCGCCCCCACATAAACTCGTGAGTAGGCCACGGCCGTCGCTAGCACATACATGGGCAGAGCCCAGCGGCGGAAAAACAAACCGATGACCGTCGCGGCCGCGAAGAGATTAATCGTATGATTCGAGGGCAGCGAATTGCCTGTCTCGGGCACCTTCTTGACCTTGCTGAGTTTGATTTCAGGAGCCTTAAACAAGGCAAGCATCCGGGGCTTCACCTTGGCCAGATCCCGAATCATCACGCCACTCATCTGGTCGCGAGGACGGACACGATCAAAGGTCTTCTTCAAGCCGTTGCCAATGGCGGCATCGCTAAGCCCCAGGGCCAGGGCCAGCGCCAGCAGCATGAGACGCTCACGCCTGCTGCCACGCCAGGCAATGAAGGCCAGGAGAATAACAAGGAACGGCAGCCAAACTTCGATCGCCGAGAGAGTGGGCATCAGCCAGTCGAGCACAGGGTGTGTCCAGTCACGATTGATGAGCCAGAAGAGATCGAGATCCCAGGTGTTCATGGTTTGGCGTCGCTAGCAGAGTTGTATTGGATACCTTCTTCGGCACCGGTTTTCGGCCAGTGCTTCATATCCTTGCAGAGGAAAACCTGGAAGGAGCGCTTCGAGTGTTGGCCGATGGGCACCTCCACATCTGCCAGCTTCTCGGTAGATCGGAAGGCCCGGCGGATCGGAGTAGCGAGGTTCTTTTTCTTGAAGTCGTCGTTCTCAGAGTCGGGATAGATGACAAAAGCATCCCAGCCCACCTTGTCAGAGGCATTGGGCCACACCTCGTATTGGCTCTCCACACGTCCATCCCGAGTCCAACGATAGACGATGGGATGCTGCGGCAGATGAAAGGCCATCTGGCTGGCGTAGTTGCGATGATCCAGGACGAGCACAAACGTCTGCTCTGGCCGCGGCACTTGGGCCAGCAATTCCCCAATCTTCTCGCCAGACACCTCCCAGCCACGCATCGGCAGCGCAGGGTCAAGCCTCTTATGCCCCGTCAGACCCATGACAGGCACCAGCGGCAAGGCAAGATACACAAAGGCAACCATGCAAGCCCCGAGCTTGATGCCCCGGCGCATCCAGACCTCCACACTCGCCTTGCTCAAAGCGTGTCCAGCTCCGAGGACGAAAGCCGAGAGGTAGTAAACAGCCGGCCAGTTTTCATTGATGTATTGGCGGAACGCCATCGCTTGGAACACGAGCAACGCCGGAGCACTGAAGAGAAACAGGAAGTGCTCCCGATCACCCGCCGTCCTCCAGTGACGCCAGCACCACCACAGTCCGCCCATCAGCACCACCCAGGTGATCGGAGAATACATTACCGACTGCAAAATCGGGAAGCGCAGCACCTGCTCTACCACACCGCTCAGCCCCTCCTCGCCATGACGGAAATGTTCCTTCATGTGATTGAACGTCACTCCGTCATGCTGAGTATTCCACCAGAGCAGCGGCGACAAAAACAACAGCCCGCCAGCAAGCGTCAGCCAGAACGCCGGTCGCTTGAGCAGAGCCCGCTGCCCAGGAACCAGGGCCGCGAAGGCCACCATCAACCCCGGAAACACAAGCATCATCTGCTTGGTCAACGTGCCCAGACCAATCGCCAGCGTGAGGGCAGACCAGATTGACCAGCGATGAGGAGCTTCCACCGCGCACCAGAAGAAAAAGAGCGACGCCATCCAGCAGACGGCCAGCGGCGAGTCGATCGAGAACAGGAAATTGCCCGCCATGTTCGCGGGCGTGCAGACAAACATCAGCGCCGCAAAGAAGCCCGTGCGTGCATCAAACATCCTCCTGCCCAGGGCGAACATCAGGAACAAGGTGCAAGAGCCCAGCGTGATCGAAGCGAGGCGCAGTGCCCACCATTCATAACCAAAAACAGTCCGCAGCGCCGCCATCAGCCAGCCGATCATCGGCGGCTTGGAGTAATAGCACCAGTCCAGCCGACGCCCCCAATCCCACTGGTAGGGCTCCTCGCCTCCAATCTGGAAGTCGATGCAGGTGAAGACGTAAATCACACGAAACAGCGCCACACCCACCAGCAGCCACCAGAATCGGCGGTTCCAAAGAGGAGTATCGTCAACGGAAAGCATGGAAAAGGGAGGTCAGCGGACGCGTCGGTTGGCTGCAAAAGAACGACTGCCAACGCAGTCGTAAACAATAAAAAAGGCGGGCATTGCTGCCCGCCTCTCGAAAAATCGAACCTATTTACGCCTTGGAAGCTCTGGCCTTGACCTTGGAGATGATGCGCTCCTTCACCGTTACCGCTTCCTTGCCGACGCGCTTGCGAAGGTAGTTCAGACGAGCACGACGCACGAGGCCATACTTTTCAACTTCAATCTTAGCAACACGAGGGCTGTGCAGCATGAACACACGCTCAACACCTTCACCATAGGAGATACGGCGAACGGTAAATGCCTGACCAAGGCCACGACCTGCGCGGTCGATCACGATGCCGGAGAAGATCTGGATACGCTCTTTGTCACCTTCGATGACTCGGGTATGAACCTTGACCGTGTCGCCAGGACGAAAATCCGGGAGATCCTTCTTCATTTGCTCTTGCTCGATCTTGGTGATGATGGGGTTCATGGCGATGGAAGGGTGAAAAGTAGCGCGTGCCGACCAATCTGGCGGGCAAGGGGCGGCGAATGAACCCTATCAGTTCATTTTGGCAACCTGTTTTTCGGCTTGCTCGGAAGCCTCCCTGTGGCGTCCGCATTTTGACCGCACGACCTCACGTCAGCAGCCCTTGCGAATGGAAAGTTGATGCCTCTTCACGCACCTGCGTGGACGCTTGCGAAAGGCCGTCATCCGCTCACAATGACAGTCCCATGTCCAAGAAAGCCAAATCAGCCGCCAAGTCCGATCTCCACCGCAAACACAGTGCCGCCGTCGTTGATGGGCCTGAGCGCGCCGCCAGCCGTGCAATGCTGCATGCCGTGGGCTTCAAGCGTGAAGACTTCAAGAAGAACAAGGTCGGCATCGCGAGCACATGGAGCATGGTCACGCCGTGCAACATGCACATTGATCGCCTTGCTGCTGAAGCTGCCAAGGGGGTGGACGCTGCCGGTGGCAAGAGTGTGATCTTCAACACCATCACCATCTCCGACGGCATCTCGATGGGCACGGAGGGCATGAAGTATTCCCTCGTGTCGCGTGAAGTGATCGCGGACTCGATCGAGACCGTCGTCGGTTGCGAAGGCATGGATGGCTACGTCGCCATCGGCGGTTGCGACAAGAACATGCCCGGCTGCATCATGGCCATGGGCCGCATGAACCGCCCGAGCGTTTTTGTGTATGGCGGCACGATCCTCCCCGGCTGCGTGGGGCCGGACAAGAAGGACGCGGATGTCGTCACCGTCTTTGAAGCCATCGGCAAGCACGCGAACTGTCTGATTACCGACAAGGAACTGACCGAGATCGAAGAGCACGCTATCCCTGGAGAAGGCAGTTGCGGCGGCATGTATACCGCGAACACCATGGCCAGTGCCATCGAAGCCCTGGGCATGTCCTTGCCCAACAGCGGCGCGCAGGCAGCGGTCTCCAACGAGAAGATGATGGACTGCTTCGACGCCGGTGCGGCCGTAATGAACATGATCAAGCGCGGCATCACGCCTCGCGACATCATGACGAAGGAGGCGTTTGAGAACGCCATCACGCTCATCATCACGCTCGGTGGCTCGACCAACGCCGTGCTGCACCTGATCGCCGCCGCACACAGCACCGGCATCAAGCTCGGCATCGAGGACTTCGTGCGCATCGGCAAGAAGACGCCCGTGCTCGCCGACCTGCGTCCGAGCGGCAAGTATTTCATGAACGACCTCGTGAAGATCGGCGGCACCGTGCCGCTCATCCGCCTGCTCGTGAACGAAGGGATCATGAATGGCGATTGCCTCACCGTCACCGGCAAGACGATGCGTGAGAACATGAAGAACTCGAAGATCGTGTGGCCGAAGAACCAGACGATCGTGCGTCCGCTCAGCAACCCGATCAAGAAGGACAGCCACCTCGTCATCTTCAAAGGCAACCTCTGCCCCGATGGTGCCGTCGGCAAGATCACCGGCAAGGAAGGCCTCAAGTTCGAAGGCAAAGCCATCGTCTTCGAATCCGAAGAGACCGCGCTGCAAGCAATCCTCAACGACAAGGTCAAGAAGGGTCACGTCGTCGTCGTGCGCATGGAAGGACCCAAGGGCGGCCCTGGCATGCGCGAGATGCTCAGCCCCACGAGCGCCATCATGGGCAAAGGCCTCGGCAAAGACGTCGCCTTCATCACCGACGGTCGCTTCAGCGGCGGCAGCCACGGCTTCGTGGTTGGGCACGTCACGCCTGAAGCCTTCGTTGGCGGCCCCATCGCCGTCATCAAGAACGGCGACAAAATCACCATCGACGCCGAGAAGCGCGCGATCACGTTGGGCATTCCCGC
>CAUJJC010000030.1 GCA_963204975.1 Verrucomicrobiota bacterium
AGCCTTCAACAGCACCGCCTTTCACCCGCGCACATGAAATTCCTGCCCCGCATCCTTTATGCATCGTTGATCGCATCAGCCTTCTCAGTCGCTGTGCCCGTCCGGGCAGACGATTACACCCTCGTGCTCGGCCCGCCGAACGGGCGACGTGTGCCGAAGGTGCTCGGTGCGTCCTCTGACCAAGCAATCAACAATCAATACACCACCAAAGACTACTTTGAGTGGTTCGGTGCCACGCATAACCGCTGCTGGATCCAACCGAACTATCAAACCATGAACGCCACGGGCGGCGTGACGACGCAGGCGGGTTTTGATGCCGCTGTGGCCGCCATCCGCGCCAATCCCCTGCGGCAGGGCACCGCTGGCGATGTGTTCATCGACTGGAGCGGCTGGTTCACTCCGGCGCTGTCCTCCGAGAACTACAATATCAACTTGCTGCGCAGCCTGGGCATCGAGTTGATGGTCATCAACACCAGCGTCGTTTCGGCAACCAATCCGCTGGACACCTGGGGGGCGAAGTTCAAGCACTGGCGGTCGTGGTATGCGCTCGTGTATCACTTCGCCTCCGTTCACGATGTCTCGATGTATGAGTTTGATAATGAACCCTCAGGCTCGAGCTATTTCTCATGGGAGTCCCACTGGATCGTCGCGGCGGATGCCATCCGCAAAGCCATCGCGGATGTGAATCAAAACTTCGGCAAGAACCTCCAGCCGAACATCTGCGGTCCCACCACGGCAGGAGTTTATTGGGACTACACGCTGCCGCCGCCGAATGTGGATTTCCACAGCTGGGGCAGCTACGCCTGGCAGAAGGTGCAGACGGACATCTATGGGAACGTCGATCCGAGCATCTGGAACTACGGCATGTATGACTACCACCGCTATCGCAACAGCGGCTACACGAACCAGGCAGAGATCGCCGACCTCCGCACCAGCCTCTCCACCGCCACCAATTCTCCCCATTCCACAATCCCCATCATCATCACCGAGTATAACACCGCCACTGCTGGGAGCTTCCGTGATAACTCGATCGACACGGAGGACCTCAACCACGGCGTGGGCATGGCCCAAATCCTCCAGGCCACCGCGACCCTGGGGCCGAACGGACTGGGCGATGAAGGCGGCTTCTTTATCTTCCGCATCGCCGGCGAACCCAGCGTGAGCGGCACCTTGAACCGGCTGACCTACGTCAGCGAGGTCGGCAATAAAAACATGGGGGGCATCACCCGCGGCGGTTGCTCCTTTCAGCTCTACGCCCGCCATTTCCGTGGTGGCAAACCCCTCCTCGCCACCACCGTCACATCTGGTGCCAATTCCGAACGCCGCCCGGTCGCAGTCTTCGACAAAGCACGTCAGGCCTACTACGTCTATTTTTCCAATGTGAACGGCACCTCCGCCACGACGACCGTTGATTGCAGTGCGCTCGACGTGGAGGTGGGCTCACCGGTCACCCTGGCCCGCGTGGGGGAAAACCTCACCGGCCAAATCACCGACCTCTACAGCGTCAATGCCGATAAAAAAGTCACCTTCACCACGCCTGACATGGAGGCATGGCTGATGTGGATTCCCCGTGGTCGATCCGCCGCCAAGTCCACCACGCGGGTGCCCGCCCACGACAGCTACCTGGTGGTCGGCGATCCGCCGACCGATCATGGTTCGGAGGCCTCGATGAAGATCTCGCTGCACAAGACCAACACCACGGAGCGGCGGCTCGGATTCATGCAGTTCAGCCTCACCGGGCTGCCTGCGGGAAACCGCTACCTGCTGCGCTACACCGGGCGCAACATCGGCACCGATCCCACCGCACGCGAAATCCTGCACGTCTATGGCCGCCCCGGCTCCGGCTGGACGGAATCTGGCCTCACCTGGGCCACCGCTCCGGGAGTGGGTCGTTATTACACCAACCTCAACACCGGAGCCATGAGCCCCACCACCGGCCTCGGCACGATGGTCGATATCGAGGACAACCACGCAGGCGTGGCCCAAGGCGAAGGCATGGGCATTTACGGCAAATTCCTCGGCCCCGTCTCCTTCTCCTCCGGCACCTATGTGACCGACTACATCGACGTCACCGACTACGTCGAATCGCTCATCGCCGCCGGTGAAACCACCGTCAATTTCATCTTCGCTCGGCCCGTGCGCTACAACGTCAACGCCTTCTCCACCAACGCCTACTACACGAGGTATCTCTTTGAATGCAACGGCCGCATCGTGGAGATCGCCACCAAGGAAGCCACCACCTCCACCCAGCGGCCACTGCTCATGGTGCGTGAGACAGATCAAATCGCCTGGGAGGGTGCGCCCAACGGCAACTGGGACAATGGCTCCACCTCCAACTGGCTCAACGGCCTCAAACCCATCTCCTACGTCGAAGCGGGTGGCATCGGTCCGGTCGTTGAGTTTGATGACAACGCCACGGGTGTGACTTCCATCCATCTGACCACCGCGCTGTCGCCACGCAGCATCCTCGTCAACAACATCACGAAACCCTACACTTTCGCCGGCAGCGGCGGCTTCACCGGCACGGCCAGCCTCACCAAAAACGGGGCCGAACGCCTGACTCTCGCCAACACCGGCGCGAACACCAGCACAGGCACCACCACGATCAACGAAGGCATTCTTCAAGTGGGCAACGACGACGCCACCGGCTCGTTGCCCGCTGGAGACATCATCAACAACGCCACGCTCCGGTTTGACCGCACCGGCACGCTCAGTGTTCCAAACGCGATCAGCGGCAGCGGCACGGTCATTGTGGATTGCCCGATCAATGCAGGCACCGTCACGCTCAGCGGCAACAACAGCTTCACCGGCAATGTCACCGTCAGTTCTGGAGGTCTGCGCATCACCAACAGCAGCGCCCTCGGCACCACGGCCACCACCAAGACCATCGATTTGCGGCTCGGCACCGCTGGCAATTGCCACCTCCGGCTCGACGGCAGCGGCGGCAACATCGACCTGCCCGCCAGCATCCTCATCAACACCAGCAATCCCAGCGGAGTCATCTTCAACGATGCAGGCGACAACACCATTCGGGGCAACATCACCCTCACCAGCGGCGGCGGAGCCAGCCGCATCGTCGCGAATGCCGGCACGCTGACCCTCACCGGCAGCATCAAGCCCAACACCACCGGACGCAGCCTTTCGCTCTTCGGTCCCGCGAGCGGCTTCATCACCGGCGTCATCAGCGATGGCACCGTCGCCACGAACATTCTCGCGGTGAGCAAGGCCGACAGCGGCACCTGGACCCTCACCGGAGCCAACACCTACACCGGCACCACCAGCATCACTGGCGGCACGCTCATCCTCGGAGCCAACAACGTCCTGCCCGACACCACAAACATCTCCATCGGCGCTGCCACGCTCGACGCCGACACTCGCACCGACACCGCAGGCACCCTCAACGCCACCGCCGCCGCCACTCTCCGCCTCAGCACCGGAGCCGCGCTGGCGTTTGCCAACAGCAGCGCCATCACCTGGGCTGGCACGCTTTCGATCACCGGCACCTTCGTCAGCGGCAGTTCGCTACGCTTTGGCACCACGAATACTGCCCTCACCGCCACGCAACTCAGCAAAATCAGCTCCGCAGGCTTCACCGGCTTCTCGTTAAACAGCAACGGCTACCTCATCGCCAACACCGCGCCCACCTTCACCAGTTGGCAGACCACCAACGGCAGCGCCGGAGCCTTCACCGCCGACCACGACAACGACGGCGTCGCCAACGGCATCGAATACTTTCTTGGAGGCAACAGCAACACCACCGGCACCACACCCTTGCCCGGCGTCACCAACACCAGCGGCACCCTGAGCATCACCTGGACCAAATCCGCCACCTACCCCGGCATCTACGGCACCGATTTCGTCATCGAAACCTCCACCACTCTGACGGGCACGTGGACCACCGAGACAGTCGGAGAAAACGTGGCGATCACCGGCAACAACGTCACCTACACCTTCCCGAGCGGAGGCAATCGAAGGTTCGTCCGGCTCAAAGTCATCTCGCAGTGACAGAGCGTCAGACTGAATCTGCGATAACATCCACCCAAGCCATGATGAAACTTTGCGTCCTGCTTTCCACTTTGTCGCTCGCTGCATTCGCCGCCGTTCACGCTGCGGATGCCTCCAAGCCGAACATCATCTTCATCTATGCCGATGACCTCGGCTGGGGCGATGTCTCGTGTCACCATGCGGAGCCTTGGGTGAAGACGCCGAACATTGATCGCATGGCCAGCGAGGGCATCGACTTCGCGCAGTTCAACGTGCTCAGTCCCGTGTGCTCGCCAAGCCGCGTGGCCACGATGACAGGACGCTTCCCCTCACGCTATGGCATCAACAACGTCTTCAATTCGCAGACCCTCGGCCCGAAGCAGTCGGGAACGATGCCGGATTGGCTCGATCCCAAGGCACCGATGCTGCCCCGCTTCCTGAAAGCCGCCGGCTACCACACTGCCCACTTTGGAAAGTGGCACATGGGGGCTGATCCACGGCTCGCTCCCGATGCGCCGGAGATGGCCGCCTACGGGATCGACGAATCCAAGGTCTATCACGGACCGGGGCCTGGCATTGATCAGCACAAGATCGGCATCGAGGCGGCGCAGGCCATCGAGCGGATGAAAAACAAGCAGCCCTTCTTCATGAATGTGTGGCTCCACGAGTCGCACACGCGGCATTTTCCCACGCAGGAGTCGATGGAGCAGTTCAAGGATATGGACCCACGCCAGCAGGTCTATGCAGCCGTCTTGCGTGAAGCCGACCTGAATGTCGGTCGTGTGCTGGATGCTTTGAAGACCACTGGCATCGATCAGAACACCATCGTGCTCTTCTCCAGCGACAATGGCCCTGCGGGAGCGCCAGTGACCGCTGGAGACCGCACGCCGGTGCCGGATGATGGCGATATGAAAAAGGGCTTCGATGTCTTCCACAGCGTCGGCTCGGCCGGTGGATTGCGTGGTCGCAAGGGCACCCTCTACGAGGGCGGCGTGCGCACACCGTTCATCGTGCGCTGGCCCGGCCACATCCCTGCGGGGATAAAGAACGATACGACGGCCTTTTCTGCCGTCGATCTCCTGCCAACGCTCTGCGCCGCCGCTGACGTGAAGCTCCCTGCCGACTACCAAGGCGACGGCGAGAACCTGCTCGCGTCCTTCCATGGCAAGCCCGTCCGCCGCTCAAAGCCGCTCTTTTGGAAACACTATGTCGTCGCCAAGCGCGGCGACGCCTGGCCTGCCTGGGCCATGCGTGATGGAGACTGGAAACTGCTCATGGATGAGTCCGGCCAGCGTCTTGAACTCTACGACCTCGCCAAAGATCGCGCTGAGACGAGCAATCTCAGCCACGACAACGCCGAAACTGTGGCGCGTATGAAAGCGCAATTGCTCGACTGGATCGCTACACTGCCCAAGTCGCCCGATCCCGCCTGCGTGAGCCAAGACCACGCGACCGCCGAACCCAAAACGACCAAGACCACCGCCAACCAACGCACCACGCCCGAGCAGCGTGCCCAGGCCTTTGCCCGCTGGGACGCGAATCACGATGAGCAGCTCACGCTCGATGAATACAAAGCCGGACTCAAAGGCCAGGATGACCTCGAAGCCCGCTTCAAGCGCTTCGACCACAATGGCGACGGCAAACTGACTGGAGAGGAGTTCACGAAGCCCGCAGCGAAGTAGCTACACGGCCTGATCGTGAGAATCATCCTCACGCTGCATGCCGCTGACAGCGCACCGGCGAACATCCCACACCAGTTTCACCTTCTCACTTCGCCGGCGGAGGTTGGATAGTGAGATGGACAATGGCTTCGAGCGCACGACTTTGCTGCACGGAGCTCATGGTGAGGAAACGATCACGCTGGCTGCCTTGGCCGTTTTTGACAGGAATGAAGCGTGTGAAGCCGTCATCGAGCACTTTGACGCGTCCGGGCTCGGAAAGGCCGAAAAAGCCACGCTCGGGATACACGGCCCACAACACGCTGCTCTCGTCCCAGCACGGCCGGTCGTGCTCCGGGCCGCTGTGGAGCAGATACGCCTCTTTGACGAGGTGATGCGGCCGGTAGTCGAGATCGCGCTGGATGACGACACGCGGAAACGGCAGTGCCTCGCCGATCTCGTAGCCGCTCCACACGATGGGCACCTCGTCGGGCCACTGATCGGCCACGGTCTGCATGTAGCCGATGCCGTTGATGACGTTCGCTTCGAGGTGGTAGTTCGTGCGGTTACAAAACGCGAAGGCACCGGCCATGATCGACAGCGCTTTGACCTTCTGCTTCACCAAATCGACTCCGCCGGGCGATTTCAGCAGGTTCGCCATGTTCGACGCGATGCCGACGCTGATGATCGTGACGCTGTGGTCCGGCTGCGCCGTCAAAAGCTCGCGAATCAGCTCCACCGCGTCCTTTGCGTCCTCGTTGCGCTTCAAGTCGTGCGGGTAATCCGCCGAATCGGCCAGCTTGAGGTATTTGCTCTCGCGATGCTGCGCCTTCGCATCCCGCGTGACGCCCACTGGCAGATCCGGGCGACCGTGAAACGTGTTCTGCGCATCCACAAAGCTCGCCGTGAGCGGATTGTTCTTCGAAACCGTCACGCCCAGGAACTCACACGCCCCGCGATCCGCCAGCGTGTGACACATCGCTAACGCCAGCACGTCATCGACATCTCCGGTGATGTCCGTGTCGAAGAGGATCTTGGGTTTATCGGCAGCTTGGGTTGAACCACCGAGGGCACAGAGAATCACAGAGAGGATTAAGAGGGGCTTCATGGTATTACTTTCTTCTCCACGTATCGGCGAGCACGGCGGCGATGATAACCAGACCAGTCACAACACGCTTCATTGGTTCGCTGGCACCGATTTGAACGAGCCCAGCTTCCAAGGTGGCGATGATCAGCACGCCGATGAAACTCTTCACGATGCTACCGCGCCCGCCCATCAAGCTGGTGCCACCGACGACCACCGCCGCGATGGCGGACAACTCGAAGCCCACACCCGCATTCGGATCAGCGCTGCCAAGTCGTGAGCAGTTGAATACAGCCGCGAGTCCGGTCAACACCCCGAGTGTTGCATGAGCCAGAATGCGAGGGCGATCCACCGGCAAGCCGGAGATCAGCGCGGCTTCGCGATTCGCGCCGATGGCGATCAAGTGGCGTCCGAAGGCGGTGTGCGAGAGCAGCACCTGACCCGCGATCACGAACAGCACGCTGATCACGAACGCTGGCGAGATGACGAGTCCGGCAAAGGGCGCACCGAGCGACTCGATGCCTGCGCCGATGTATTTCGTCTGCGAGTTGGTCGTGAGGAAGGCCAGCCCACGCGCAATCTCCAACATGCCGAGCGATACGATGAACGACGGCAGTCGCAGTTTCACGCTCACTGCACCTGTCGTGCTGCCGATCGCTCCGCCGACGAGGATGCTGCCGAGCAAGGCGAGCATCAATCCCCAGTGCCAGTCCGCCATCATTACGCCCACCGCCGCGCCGCAGAACCCGAGCACAGAACCCACCGACAAGTCGATGCCACCCGTGACCATCACCAGCGTCATGCCCGTGGCGACCAGTGCCAGCGCTGGGATGCGATTGGTCACGGAGCCGAGCGTTGCTGCGCTGAGGAAACTGTCACGCAACGAGCCGAACAACGCGACCATCGCCGCAAGGACGGCGATGAGGATGATGAAATCAGTCCAGCGGCGCATGAAGGTGAATGACGAAATCAGAATGACGAATCAATGTCGAAGCTCGAATGACGAACGGTTGAGTCATTGGGATTTCATTCGTCATTTGGTGATGACATCCACCGGCGTCTGTTGATCCGCTGGCGTGGACTTGTCCTTGAGGATTTTCAATGCGGCTTCGATGCCGAAAACGGCGAGTTGATCACCATGCTGATCGGCGGTGGCGAGGACGCGGCCATCGGCGAGCAGGGGCTTGAGGGCGGTGATATTGTCGAAGCCGACGATGTCCACTTTGCCAGACTTGCCCGCAGCCTGCACGGCAGCGGCGGCACCGAGGGCCATGTTATCGTTGGCGCAGAGAAGGGCCTTCAAATTGGGATTCGCAGCGAGCATGCCGGTTGCGATGGCATTGGCTTTTTCCATCTCCCATTGGCCGCTTTGGGTGCCTAGAATTTTCATCCCTGCGGCTTGCATGGCATCGGCGAATCCTGCGCGGCGTTGCTGGCTGTTAAAAGCCGTCATGACGCCTTCGATGATGGCGACTTCATCGCCTGCTTTGAGTTTCTTTGCGAGCACCTCACCCACCGCTTTGGCACCGGCGCGGTTGTCAGGACCAACGAAGGGGATGGCGAGCCCGGCTTGCTTGAGCGTGTCGGCATCTAGCTTGTTGTCGATGTTAACGACGAGCACGCCGCCGGTTTGTGCACGCTTCAGCGCTGGAATCAGCGCCTTGGAGTCCGCCGGTGCGATCACGATAGCTTGCACGCCTTGCGAGACCATCTGCTCCACGAGACCGACTTGCTCGGCGAGATCCGTCTCGTTCTTGATGCCGTTCACGATGAGTTCGTAGTCGGCGGCGTGCGCAGCCTGATGCTTCTTCGCGCCCTCGGCCATGGTTTGAAAAAACTCGTTGGCCAGCGACTTCATCACCAGCGCGACCTTGGGCTTGTCGGGCGATGCATTGGATAGAGTTGCGGGCTTGCAAGCAGCGAGGGCCAGGGTGGCGAGCAGGAAGAGGAAAGCGGGCTTCATGAGTGATGAGATGACTAAAATCGGAGCAAGCGGAGGACTTCCATCAGAAGGCCTGGAATTGTTATCACGGATTGGGGTGTTGAACTCAAGAGCTGTGTCACGCGCTGCGCTGGCCCATGGCTGCGAGTTTGGCAGAGCCCTCGCTCCACGGCACCTCGTGTGGCAGGCGACGTGACTGGGCCGCGAGTGCGGCGATGACGCCTGCGGCCTCACCCATTGCCACGGCATTGCCGGTGACGCGATAGCTCGCATGAGAGATGAAGTCGCCACTGATGCACCGGCCCGCCATCATGAGTCCATCGACGTCCTTGGCGATCAATGCGCGCAGCGGGATGTCATAGGGCTTCATTTTGAAGTCGCCGTTGTTGATGGGCTTGGTGCGATTGGTCTCTTTTGAGTCGGCGTGAATATCCACGCCGAAGGTGACGCGTGCGACGCCATCTTCTACGCGAGTTCCATTGATGAGGTCCTCGCGGCTCAAGGTATAGCGTCCATGGATGCGGCGGCCATCGCGCACACCGATCTGTTCCGCTGTGGAGGCGATCTGAAGGCCTTCCCAGGGGCCGCCCAGCTTGCGCAGCGCACGCATGACGCGAAAGACTTCGGCACGGGAGCGCACCGTGGCTTCACTGATCGCAGCGGCATCCCAGGGCTTGATGCCGTATTCATGATTCAGCATGAGCATAACCAAGTCGTCACGCACGGGGAAGATGGTGGGATGGCCGTAGGAGGTCTCGATGCCTGCGCGTTTTAGCTCGGCTTTGAAGGCTTCCACGCAAGTGAGATGGCCGCTGGGTCCATGGAATTCATCGGTGCCATTGAAGGACATGAACTCCTTCAGGGCGTGAGCATCGCGCACCACCGCGAGCGCATTCATCGTCATCGGCTGGCACGGACATTCTTTGGCCTGCCCCACATCCCATTCGCATCCCGCTTGAGCCCCGAGGTCGCCATCACCTGTCGCATCAATGAACACCGGAGCCCGCCATGCCTGACGGCCCGCCTTGGACTCAGTCACCACGGTGCGCAGTCGCGAGCCCTCGCGAAAGGCAGCAGAGACACGGGTGTGCAGTTGGAATTTCACGCCTGCGTCGAGACACATCTCTTCCAGTAGCACCTTCATTTCCTCCGGCTCATAAACAAACCGGCTGGGGTTCTTGCTGCGGCGCGCGTCACGATCATCGAGGCGCTTGGTGAGTTCGCGGGTGAGTCCAGGTTTATCGAAGTCGAAGATGTAAGTGAGCAGCCCTGCCGTCCACACACCGCCGAGGCAACCATGGACTTCGAAGAGACGCGTTTTGGCACCTGCCCGTGCGGCGGTGATTGCCGCTGCGATCCCTGCTGGACCTGCACCGCAGACGATCACATCGGCATCGTCGTGGAGGTCCAGGCGTCGGGCTGGTTCATCAAATCCCGGCGCATCTTCTGCGGGAGCCGCAACGAGAGACGGTGCTGATGAGGCAGTAAATCCTCCGAGAGCTGACTGGAGAAGAGCGCGGCGAGGAAGGCGAGGGGACGGCATGGCAGATGAAAGCACCGATGCGTGTTTGCTGGCAAGTGCTTCAACAGAGGCAGGCAACGTCGTTCGAGAAGGAATCATCTGGATTGAACAGGCTTGAGGTTGGCCATTTACAGATGGGAAAGTTTGTTCATCCATTGGCCCCCGTTTTTTGGTCCAAGGTTCTCTTGGATCGCTCGCTTTAGCCATGACTACCAAACCCGATCCCAAGCTCCTCAAACTTCTGGCCGAACTCGCTGCCAAACTGTCCACGCTCGACCTTTCAGAGCAGGTGTTGCCTGATCAAGCGATCGAACTGAAGCATCTGGCCGATGACTTTGCGTCGGGATTGAAAGCATTCGGGGATGATCTGTCAGCAGCCCTGGAGGCAAAGATCGCAGCGGACCTTGCCGCGAAGCAAGCCGCTGCCGAAGCGAAGGCGCAAGCACAGGCCGAACGCGAAGCCGCGAAGCAAGCCGCTGCCGAAGCGAAGGCGCAAGCTCAAGCCGAACGCGAAGCCGCGAAGCAAGCCGCTGCCGAAGCGAAGGCGCAAGCTCAGGCCGAACGTGAAGCCGCGAAGCAAGCGGCTGCCGAAGCGAAGGCGCAAGCTCAGGCCGAACGCGAAGCTGCGAAGCAAGCCGCTGCCGAAGCGAAGGCGCAAGCACAGGCCGAACGCGAAGCCGCGAAGCAAGCGGCTGCCGAAGCGAAGGCGCAAGCTCAGGCCGAACGTGAAGCCGCGAAGCAAGCGGCTGCCGAAGCGAA
>CAUJJC010000031.1 GCA_963204975.1 Verrucomicrobiota bacterium
GAAACCCGCCGTGCAAATGGTCCTTTTCGGCACTGCTGTGCTGGGAGCCATGGTGTTCTTCTACACCAAAGATCAGCAGCCCGTGCAGACCGATGCCAGCCAGGCTCCACCGCCGCCCAAGGGCCTTGGGCAGGCTGCGCCTGAGTCCGTTGCAGTGAAGCAAAGTGCAGCCATCGAGACCACGGAGACCAAGAACGTTTCGCGTCTCTGGCTGGACAAGCCCAAACCTGAACCACCGACTATCGTCAAAGAGGAGCCCAAGCCCGAACAGAAGCCACCTACACCGGCTTTCCCTGACCTAGTGCAGATGAGCGCCGCAGCTCAGCCCAAGCCTTTTGTTGCCGAGCCGCCCAAGCTCTTCGCGCCGCGCGGAACACTGATCAAAGCCGCACTGGTCATCACTCTGGAATCGAATGCTATCGGGACTCCTGTGCTCGGGCTGGTGACTGAGGATGTCTATTTTCAGGGCGACCTCATTCTGCCAGCCGGCACGCAGGTGCAGGCAGAGTCCATGGGCAACAGCAAGTTCCGTGATCGGATCGACATTCGTGGCACCTTCAACTTCATCTGGGCCGATGGCAGTGAATACATGATCACTGGAGTCGCACTCGATCATCAGCCTCTTCCAGATGGCACCTTCTCGCTCACAGATGGATCACCAGGCATTCGAGGGCGGGTGCTCAAGACGGATGAGTATGCCGAGTTCAAGCTCCTCGTCGCCGAGGCTGTGAAAGGTCTCATGGTTAACAATCAGAGCCAGTTTCAGTCGATCTATGGCATGGTGCCGGAGAACACCAATCGCAATGCCGCTCTCGGCAGTGGTTCCAGTGGAGCAGGCGCTTACGCGGGGCTGCTAGCCAAGCGCATTGAGAAGGACCTTGAGTATGTTCAAGTCCCGGCGGGCACATCGTTTTATATCTACACGACAGAAGTCTTTGAGCCTGAGATGCGCAGCATTGCCGGACTTCGCCAGGGTAACAAACCAGTCACAGGAGTGGAGGATCAACGGAAGGCTTTTGAGGCTGCCTCAGCGCAGGCGGCGATGACCGAGAGCGAAATGTCCCGCCGTCTTGCGGAAGCGAGAGCCGTTGAGGCTGCCAATGCAAAGGCCAAACAACAGGCGGAACAGATGGAACGAACCAAGGCACTCTTCGCTCCAGGCGGCCCTCGCCCCACCACTCCGCCGCCTGAGAAGCCATGACCTCCTCATCTCATCATCCGCGCATGAAACCGTCTTTTATCTTCACTATCGCCCTTGCTGCGGCTCTTTTGCCCGCATGTTCCGTCTTCAAGAAGCCTGCCGACGTGACTTATGATGAGGATATGCAAGGCACGCTGCCGATCCCGAGTTTCACCCGCCAGGCACTGGATGGCTGGCCCGAAGGCCGCAAGCTCGATCCTTATGACAGCACGCGTGTGCGGCACCCCGACTCTGTTCACGCCTATCACATTGGTCGTCTGCCATCCTATGACCGTCGCGAGATGCACGAAGCACACACGGTTTATCGCGTGGAACAAAACGCTCGCTGGGACCAGCGGCTGCCTGGCACTCCAATGGAATCCCGTGGTGTGATTTTTGGTATTCGCGAGCCATCGCACAATCCGGTGCCGACGGATCAAGTCGTAGCGAACGAGCGCTCCAGGCAATTGAAGCTCTCCGCCGACATCGAAGATCAGCTTGCCACGCTCACAGCGAAGCAAAAACAGTTGGATGATTTCCTGGCCTCCGCACCGGACAAGACGAAGACCATCGCGGAACTCACTGAGCAGCGGACTGCGGCAGAGAAAGAGATCGCCAAGCTCAAAGCTGATATTCAGCAGATGTCTGGACGATTGAAGGAGTTCGAAGATCGCGAAGCTATCCGCGAGCAGACAATGAAAGGCGCGAAGAAAAGCTCCACCGCAAAACCATGAGCGCACTGGTGCCAGAGCACATCTCCAGACTCCGTGATCTGCCAGCCTACCTCGACGGGCTGATCATTGGGCAGGAGCATGTCATCCCCAAAGTAGTGCCCATCCTGCAAAACGGCGAACTGGGGCTCGCAGATCCAGGGCGTCCGAAAGGCACCTTTCTCTTCCTGGGCCCCACTGGCGTGGGCAAGACGGAACTCACGCTGTTGATGTGTGGCTATCTCTTTGGCGATGCGGCCAAGCATTGCATCCGCCTGGACATGTCCGAGTATCAGAATCAGGAGTCATTGCAGCTCTTGCTCGGCCAGAACGAGAACAGCCGGGGCAACATTGGGCGGTTCTATGATCGAGCCGAAGGGCATGGCTTTCTGTTGTTTGATGAAATTGAAAAAGCTCATCCACGAGTGCTGGACATCTTCCTCCAGGTGCTGGATGCGGGCCGTATCACAGTCGCCAATGGTGAGACGCTCAACCTTTCGAAGTTCTACATCGTTGCCACTTCGAATATTGGTGCCGAGGCTCTGATGGATCTGAAGAACAGTTCCATGGCAACTATCGAGCGCTTCATCGAAGACCTTGCAGCTGCGGAACTTCGTCCCGAAGTGCTGGCGCGATTCAACGTCCGCTGCGTCTTCCAGAAGCTCACTTACAATGCGCAGAAAAAGATCGCGGGCATCATGTTGAAGAAAGAACTGAAGCTGCTCGCCGCCAAAGGCCATCATCTGACGGTGGGCAATGGAGTGCTGGAACTCATCGTCGCCCAAGGGGTAGAACCACGTCTGGGAGCCCGCCGAATGAGGCAGACCGTGGAGAGCAACTGCCGGCACGCAGTTCGAGAAGCCATGCTCGATGGCAGACAGACTTCCGGTGAACTCGTCGCTGAAAATGGAAAACTGGTCATACATCCTTAGAGAGTGGTGGGCACGGCACGGGCGTGATGTGAAGCGCTACGGAATCTGCGCGCTGCTCGTCATCATGGGCTTGCACCGTGGTCCCCTGCTCGCTGCATGGGTCGGGCTGTTTGCTGCCTTCTGCATGTTCGCCTACGACCGCTACGATGGCGAGGGCTGGCGTCAGCGAGGAGCCCGTGTGCTCGGCCAGGATAAGAACCCTCCACAAAATCCCTCATGACACGCTGCCTCCTGCCTCTGCTGCTTTGTTACCTCATCGCCTCCTGCGCCACACGCCAGGGGCCTCCGCCCGTGTTTCGCATTGGCAATACCATCCCTGCTGGCTGCCGGATCGAATACTACGCGCAGATTCATGATGACACCTGGAAGCGCACCCTCACTCAGGACAGGCTGCCCAGGCCTATGCCAGTCAAGGAAGCTGAAAAATGGGCACTCAGCGCGGCTCAGCAGCGGCTTGGTAATGAATGGAAGGATTACAGCATTCGTGTGATTCCACCCAGCAGCACCGGAGCACCCGTGGTTGTGTGGCGTCGTAACCTGACTCTTCAATTCTAACCCTAAAATACTATGTCTGTAGAGAACAATGAAGCGACCAAGTTCGCCGACAAGATGGGCGAAGCAGGAAAGAAGCTGGCGGACGCATTCGCCACGCTTCTGAAAGCCTACATGAAGCATCAGGAGAAGATGCAGCGAGCGGCTCTGGAAGAGCAGGCGAAACTGGACAAGGAGTTCAAATCCTACCTCAAATCAGAAGGCTATGAGCCTTCGAAGGAGAATATCGAAATCCTCAAAGCTCATCAGGAAAACATCAAGGGTGCTGAGCAAAAACTGGCAGACTTGGATAAACAGATCGAACTTGAGCTTGAAGCCGTCAAAGCTGAGCTGAAGACCGACGGGCAGCAGATTGATCCAGAGCAGATGCTGAAAGATCAGCAGAAGCTTTACCAAGAAAAGTCTGATCTCACACAGCAGCGCAATGACTTGCAGCAGCAGCCAGGTGACAACAAGGCAGCAATTGACGACATCCAATCGAAGATCGTCGGCAAAGGACGAGAGATTTCCAATCTTACCGACAAGATGAAGCAGGGGGGCGCTAGTAAACTGGCTGATCTGGGGCGCGAAAAGGCTGCGGCAGTCGATGACCTTGCAGATATCAAGCAGGGCAAAGGGCTCGAAAAGTTGAAGCCTGACGATCTGAAGAACTCGATCAGAAATTTCAAAGCCAACACCACGGGCGACAAACTTTTTAAGTCCAATGGTCTCACGGATGACGGCTGGAAGGCCGCCAAAATGGCACCTCCGGGTGGCCCTAAAGAGGGACCTGCGATCAAGGGACCAGCCATCAATGTGCCCAAGGTGGTGATCGGTGCCCGATAGTATGCCTTCCGACGTGATGCTGATCGCCTAGCTTTTTCCGACCATCGAGTATTCATGCCTAGCGTGCGCGATCTTCTGGCTGGAGCCACGCGCGCGGCAGCTTCTGCTGCGCAGGAGAATGCTGTGTCTGGCCCAGAGCCAAAAGCGGCAGGGGTGGAGCCTCCCAAGGCTGGCGATTCAGAGATGAGCAACCGGATCAGGCAGGCTGCGCTGCGGAGGGTGGAATTGGCAAAACTCGAGGTGGAGAAACTCCAGGACGAGATAGTTCATCAAGAAGGCCGCATCTCTGATGCCCAAGCGCAGAGTCTTCCGGCTGCCGAGATCAAAGCGGACATGGATGAAGCACAGATGCGTCTCAGAGAAGCCCGCCATGATCTCACCCGTGCCGAAGAGGCGTTGCACAACACGGAGGTGGCGGCGCGCCAGAAAGTCAAACCCGAGGGAGTGTCGGCAGGTGATGCGAAGCAAGGTAGCGTGCGAGCGCAGCTCAAGGGCTTGTTCAATCACGCTCCCGCAGCATCGGAAAACAAGTTGTCCGAGGATCACTCGCTGTCCGTTCGGAAGTTCAAGTGATCGTCGATCCTAGCTCACGACTCAGCCTTTCCATGACTCTTGAATTGCAATGCATGTTAGCTGGCGTGGCGATGATAGCCGTTTTGTTTGGCACGGGTTTCTTGTTAGTCCCAAGGGCGTTGATCGACGGACCACGCCTGTTACGGATCGCTTTCATGCTGGCGAGCGGGGCTGCCTTTTGGGCAAGCCTCGGGATGATGCTGGCGTGTCAGCGCATCACGTATGTTGCTCTGGTGTTGAGTGCTCAGGCGGGTGCGGCGCTCTATTTCAGAGTGTTCCGTTCACCATCTGGGCCAAAGACAGAATTATGGGATTGGCGGACTTGGGGTGTGAATGCACTCGTCCTTGGCCTGTTTGGATTCCTGTTCCAGACCACTGAAAGTCTTTCCTCAGACGATGGCAGTATTCGAGCGCTGAACACGCATGTTGATCTTGGATACTACGCTCAGTTAGTGCAGTCACTGCCAGAGGCCAAGGCGGCAAACGGCTGGGCTGCGGTGCTTGGATCGGACGCGGTTATGGCATCGGGGATTGTGGACCAGTGGTATCACTGGGGAGCCTTGTATCTGGCGATTCTCGTCCGCTGGTGCACTGGATTGTCAGCCGTGAATGCGTTGAGCCACGTTGTCTGTCCAGTGCTGAGCCTGGTGCAGATGATCGCCGCTGGCGCAGCGGCAGGGGCCATCTGCCGGCGACTTTCGAGTTCAACCCAGCTCGTGATCGGATGTCTCTCGATCATGTGCGTGCAGTGGCTTTGCACCAGGGAAACCATGGACTTGATCAAGGAAATCGCTGGCACACGGCATATCTCCCACATGCGCTTTCCATTGGCCGTCGCCTTTTCCTACAAATACCTGGCTGCGCTGGCGATGACGTCCATCGCCGCATGGTTGCACGGTCGTTGGCTCGCTGCTGGTCTGATGCTCTTCTTCGCTGCGGTGGAGGCTCCGCACATCGTCGCTGCTATCGGGACGGCGTCTGGCACAGCGATGATCATCGGCATGGTCCTGCGACGGCCAGCCCTTTGGAAACCCACGATGGCTATCGTCGCGCTCCTTCTGTTTACCTGGGCGATGGTGCCACTGTTTGGAGGCGCGTTTCCGAAATCCCCCAGCCAGCCGCTGCTGTCACTGCCACTGGCCGAACTGCTGATCATCATCCAGCACTTTTGCACAGACCTTGGATTAACCTTCGTGCTCAGTCTGGTGACGCTGCCAGGTCTCCTTCACCTGATTCGAACACGAGATCACGACGTGTCTCCCGAAGTTCGCGTGCTGGCCTGGATGGCACTGCTGGGCGGCGGTGCGGCGTGTGTGGTGCTGCAATTGATGCGCTCGAATCCCGACAGCTTTCATGCAATGACGCTGACACAGTCGTTGCTTGTCTTGCCGACGAGTTTCTGGGGGCTCGTGCGTCTGATCCAGACAGATCAGCGGCAGCGTCGCCCGTTGTGGATCATGCTTGCCAGTGTGTCGGTGGTGATGGGCATCCCAACCATCCTGGGGCCTGTGATGATCGATGAAGCTGAGCCCTGGAAGACCAAGGATATTTCCATCATTCGCGCGCAACTCGCGGGTCGCCCCTTCGGATACGTTGCCCAAGAGGACCGTCGCTGGTGGCTCCCCAAGCATGCTTTCCTTGGCGCGTTATTGGAAGCGCGCTGCATTCGTCTCAATCCCCTGTCTGATCGCACGCAGTTAGGCCAGTTCTATGGTGAACGTGCCCCGTTTCACTTACTGCCGAGGAGTGAGGGTGAGTCGGATGATGACTGGAGCCGTCGGTTTATGGTGCGGCTGGGGATACGAGACCTGATCGAAGCCCCCAATGATCCCCTGCCCCAAGCCTGGAAGGATCAATGCCAGGTGCTGGTGTCTTCGGGCGGGCTTACGCTGTATAGCCTTCCCGATGATAACCACTGATTGAGCAGTCAAAACTCACCTGGAGGATTCGGCAGACCGTGAACAATGGCCTTGGTCGAGCGTTGAGTGAAGTAGCTTTTTCATCCATGAGCCTCCAATCTCAACGCTGGCTCCTCGATCACCGTCACTTCCTGCGCGGCTGCGGGACGCTGATGGCGCTGCCTTTGCTTGATGCGATGACGCCCCTGCGCGTCAAAGCCGCCGCAGCGGCTGCGGGCAAGCCACGGTGCAGCGTTATCGTCTATGTGCTGAATGGTCTGAACGGCATGACCTGGCAGTGCAAATCGGATGGGCGTGATTACGAGCTGTCGGAATCGCTGAAGCCGCTGGCGAAGCACAAGGGCGACTTCACCTACTTTCGGTCTCATTGATGTAGCGACGGCCTTTAATGTCGCCACCATCTAAGCCCATGCCGGACATTGTCCTCTCCACGCTCAACGCCAAATACATACACGCCTCATTTGGGCTTCGCTACCTGATGTCGAACCTGGGCGAACTGCGTGAGCGCGCTTGCCTTGCAGAGTTCACGATCAATCAGGCACCGCTGGAGATTACGGAGGCCGTGCTGGCGCATCAGCCACGCATCGTTGGCTTTGGCGTTTATATCTGGAACGTGGAACAGACGATGGCTGTCATCGGATTGCTGAAACGCATACGTCCTGATGTGATCATCATCATTGGTGGTCCCGAAGTGTCGTATGAAACGGAAGGCCAGAAGATTGTCGCGCTTGCGGATCATGTAATCACTGGTGAGGCGGATGTGAAGTTTGCGGAGGTGTGTCGAGTGCTGCTGAATGACGAAGGTAGTCCCAATCTAGAACTACCTTCTTCATTGCCCAAGGTGATCGCCGCCGAACTTCCTGCGCTCACCCAACTCGCATCGCCCTACGATCTCTACACGGACGAAGACATCGCGCATCGCGTGATCTACGTCGAGGCCTCGCGCGGGTGTCCATTCACTTGCGAGTTCTGCCTGTCGTCGCTCGACATCCCGGTGCGTGCGTTTCCGATTGATGGCTTTCTAGCGTCCATGCAGAGGCTGTTGGATCGTGGCGTGACGCAATTCAAGTTCGTGGACCGCACGTTTAATCTGCATCTGCCCACGAGCATGGGGATCTTGCAGTTCTTCCTGGATCGCTGGCGCGAGGGTCTGTTCCTGCACTTCGAGATGGTGCCTGATCGGTTGCCTGAACAATTGCGTGCGCTCATCAAACGATTTCCACCTGGCGCTGTGCAGTTCGAAGTGGGCATCCAGACCTTCGATGACGCGACGTCGAAGAACATCAGCCGTCGCCAGAACCTCACGAAGCTGGAGGACAACTTCCGCTTTCTTCGCGAGGAGACCGGCGTGCATATTCATGCGGATCTCATCGTCGGACTGCCCGGCGAGAGCATTGAGAGCTTTGGTCGCGGCTTTGACCGTCTCGTCCGCCTCGGACCACAGGAAATTCAAATCGGCATTCTCAAACGGCTGCGTGGCACTCCCATCGTGCGACATGACGACGAGTATCACATGGTCTATGCGCCGCATCCGCCGTATGAGATCCTGTCCACGCGCGAGATCCCTTTCACCGACATGCAGCGGATGAGACGTTTCGCCCGCTACTGGGACATCGTGGCCAACAGCGGCCATTTCACCAGCACGCTGAAACTGCTTTGGCGAGATGATGCATCTCCTTTTGTGGAGTTCCTACGCTTCAGCGACTGGTTGCATGCCAAGCTACAGCGGACGCACCATATTGCGCTGCATGTGATGGCGCAGGCCCTCTTCGATTTCCTCACACAAGCACAAGGTCTGGATGTTGCGATTGCCGCTGAGACGCTCGAAACGGACTGGCATCGAACGCCCAGTCGCGAGGCTTTGAATTTGCGCGGCCTGCAAGCCTCTCGCTCTAGCGATGCTCCGATCAGCGCCCGCGTGCCGAAGCGCCAGTCTCGTCACAGCTAGAGTCTAGCTCGTTCTTGATGTTGCTTATGATGTTTACCCTGCCCTGGAGATGACTTCTTTCGATGGGCGATTTGATGGTGCTCAATGTCGGTGCGGAGTTCCCTGGCAAGCCATCGCGTTGCACGGAAATCTTCTGAGTGGGTGCTGACACGATCAAGGCGGCAACGAATGCGCAGGCAGCAAAACACAAGTCACGGAAGACGCGCTAGCCAGCAGGGGCTCAAAATTGCTTTCCATGCCCGATGAGGAGGCTAAGGATAGAGCACACTCAGATGCACAAACGGAAAGCGATTTACCCGGGCAGCTTCGATCCCATCACGAACGGCCACCTCGACGTGCTCCAGCGCGCTGCGGGCGTGTTTGATGAGTTGGTCATTGCCGTGGCTCGTGATAACAACAAACAGAGCCTGTTCACGGTGGACGAGCGGGTGGAGATGATTCGCGAAGTCGTCGATCTGAGTCATGTCACCGTGGTAGCCTTTGATGGCCTACTCGTGGACTTCGCCGCTCAGCAAAATGCGGTCGCCCTGGTTCGCGGACTGCGAGCGGTGTCTGACTTCGAGTTTGAATTCCAACTAGCCCTGATGAACCGCAAGCTCTCCCCCACCCTGGAGACGGTCTTCCTCATGCCACGCGAAGAGCTGACCTACATCAGCTCGCGAATCGTGAAGGAGATCGCGCGTCTGGGGGGCAACATCGACTTGTTCGTCCCGCCAAACGTGGCACGAGCCCTTCGCCAGCGTCTTCTCACCTAACTTTCGTTCATGCATCACAAACCCTTCCGCATCGACCTCAAGAACCTGCCTGACGGTGGGAAAGAAATCGAAGGCACTCTGCCCCCGAGTTTCTTCGGGCTTGATCCGAATGACACGGTGAAGGCTACCGGCCCGCTCAACTACCATCTCACAGTGGAACGCGATGACGACGATCTGGTCGTGACGGGCGAGATGTCCGCCCCCTTCGAGTTGGAGTGCGGGCGATGCCTCCAGCGATTCCCCTACCTGGCTGACTTTCCCGACTTTTTGAGTGAGTTAACAATTGAAGGCGAACATTCAATGATCGACTTGACGGACCTCGTAAGGGAAGACATACTCGTCGCCCTTCCGAGCTACCCCCGCTGCGAAGACGGTAACGTCGAGCCGCGTCAATGCCCCGCTGAAGGCAAGTTCGATTCCACGGCAGAACCCGAGGATGATGAGCCCGCCAGCACGCCAGGCACCGCAGCTTGGGATGCCCTCGATCAACTGAAGAACCGTTAAGACCCTTTACCTACCATGGCCAACCCGAAGCGCAGAAAGTCCAAGTCCAAGCAGAAGATGCGTCAGTTTTCTAATCGCTGGAAGAAACCCCAGTTGAATGTCTGCGGCGAATGCGGCACTCCGGTTCCTGGTCACACCGCCTGCCCTTCCTGCGGCTACTATCGTGGTCGTCAGGTGCTGAGCGTTGCTCCTGTAGCGAGCTAGTCATCCAAGCATTTTTTATATCCCCGCCGGACTCGATGATCCTGCGGGGATTTTTTGTTACCAGAAATGGTGCGCTACCATCTCCCCCGAGGCACAAAAAACCCGGCGGCATTGCTGCGGCCGGGTTTGAGAGACGAAATTGTCAGTGACTAGGACTTGTCAACGGACTCAACTTTGCCGTGTGAGCTGACGACAGTCACCTTCTTGCCGACCAGCTTGTCGAGGCCATCTGCACCCTTGGCAGAAGCACCGAGGGTCAGCTTCACTTCCTTGCCACCATCTTCGACGACGAGGGCCTTGGTTTCAGCGTTGAAGGACTTGAGCTTGCCCTTGTTGGTCACGGTCTTGCCGCAGCCTGCGGTGGCGGAACTAGCGGCGATGCCGACGAATGCGAGTGTAAGAAGGATGTGCTTCATGGATCTATGTTTGGAGGGATTAGCAAGACCCGGCGGAACAGCCCGGCGGGAACGTGTATCATGGAAGCGTAGCGGGCATTGGTTTGACAAGATAATTCTTTGCCAACTTCCGAGTATTTTATGGCCCAGTGTCCCTGCCCCGTGCCATTGTCTCGTTTTCCCCATGCTCCGAAAGCTCCCTCCAACACTCGTGCTTTTCATCGCCGCCCTGGCGGCTCCACTGAGTCAGGCGCATCCGATCCCGGACATTCCTGTGCATTCGAGTTTCGATGGCAATGCAGGAATAACGATTCGGATCGAAATCGATCCACGATGCTTTGAACTCGATCCCAACAAGGCACCTTCGATGCTGACAAAGGATCTGGCAGCGCTGCCCGCACCCAAGAAAGCGGAATTGAAAACCAAGGCTGCGGTCTATGCCGCACGCGCCGTTCGGTTCATCTTTGAGCCTGGTGAGGCCATTCAGCCGACTTTTAACTTCCAGTTTACCGGCCAGGCGAATGTGGGCCTCAGCAAGCCTGATGACGTTGTCGTTCTCACCGGCACTTGGAGCAGCGCCATCCCGACAGGTGCCGCCACTTATCACATCGCGGCTACCCCTGAAGGCACGCTCAGTGTGCTCAATTTCAATGAAGTGCGAGGCCAAAGGCTGGAGCGGTTTCAAGTGCTGTTCCCTGGCGAAACTGGTTACAAGCTGGACCTCCACACTCTACAACCTCTCGGTAAACCCGCCGCCGATGTGACGGTCGTGGATGCCGAAGCAACCGAGGAGGTGTCAGATTCAGCCAACTCATTTGCGGTTTCGCCGTTGATCATCGCAATCGGTGCTATCGCCTTGGTCGGGATCGCGATCTTATTGCGCGGACGAAAGCCATGAGGCTAGTCATCAGTTCGGCGTGACCTTCACGCGCATGAATCGGCGCGAGTTGGGACTCACCGGAATGCTGTCACGCACCACGAGTTGATTGCTCGTATTGACTTCGATCACAAGGCCGCTGCTTGACCAGCTTGCTGGATTTCCAGGATCACTGGTCGCCTCGACCGTGACCGTGACATCCGTGGCAGCAGGATTTCTCGGAATACTGAGTCTCAAGTATTTATCAGTGCTCACAGGCGTCAGTTCGATGATCTGCGGGTTGCTGTTCTGAATCGTTCCGTTGGTGCCGACCGCGTATTCGACCAAGTTCAGCAATCCATCACCGTCGGCATCCAGCGAGGCCTCACCGGAGGAATTGTTGCTATCGCCAGTGCTAGTGCTGCCCAGCCATTGCGCGAAGGCGCTGTTGTAGCCGGTGAAGGATAAATCATCAAAGGTGACACTGTCCCCATCATCGGCGGCGAGGCGGAAAGTGTAGGCCCCATTCAACGAGAGCGTGGCTAGGGTGTCTTCGAGGGCCGGATTGCTGAAGGTAGCAATTCCAGCGCCGCTGATCTGGGACCAAAGGGAGGTGGTGGCTCCAGGTGGCGAGGGTTGGCCATCGTCCGTGATGGTGGCGTTGAGATTGAAGGGTGCGATGGCAGCGATGGTGCCCGTATCGACGACCGGTGCCGTGTTGAGTGGCACGACGCTGAAGTTGGTGAACGTGCCAATGGCGGCGACACTGGTGCTGCTGGCATCCACCACGAGGCCGACTTGCAGCGGTCCCGTCAGGATCACTGGCAGGTTGCCTGAGTTCAGCGTCCACGGTCCCGCAATGCTGGTGGCCTTGTAGGCGTTCACGGTGTTGCCTTTGCGAACCAAGCGGATGTAACCCGTGCCGCTGGATTGCAGGGAGCCAGTGGAGCCGCCAGGAGTGCTGCGCCAGTGGACCTGGTAGCCATCCACGCTTGTATTGCCGTAGAAGGCAAATGCTCCGTTGTCCGTCGTGTCACGCAAGCTCACACCGCTCTGCGCGCCGCGTGAAGAGCCATTGTGATTGGTGAGACGCGCCGTGACAATGCAGTCACCCCAGATCTGCTGGTAGCGGAAGTGGCCACCGGAGCCATCGTAGCTGCCGAGTGCGGTAACGGTGATGGTTCCAGCGCTATCGCTTGATGAGCCCGCTCCTGGGTAGTTACCAATGTCTTCGCTGTGTAATGCGGCTCCGCTGATGGCGGGTGTGACGCTCACATTGTCAAACACAGCGGTGGCCGTGGCGCTGGTGCTGGTTCCGGCACTCACGACCATGCCAATGATGAGATTGTTATTCATCGAGACCGTCGAGGTGCCGTCGCTGACCCATGTGCCAGGTGCCCCGGACACATCCGGCGCGTGGGAGGCGGTGACGGTGCCGCTGATGCGCTCTAGTTTTAGCCAGAGTGAAATAGCTGCACCAGCAATGGTCGTTCCAGTGTCCACTGCGCCGAGTGTGGCGCGCTGGCGGAACTGCACGGTGCCCGACGCATCCAGCATGAGGTTCACACGCTTGCCGCCCTTCCACGAAGTATCGCGCATAGTGATGCCCGCGAGCCTCGTGCCAGGGCCGTTGAGGCTGGTGAGACGTGCGATGATCGTCGCATCTCCTCCGGCAGTGAAGAGCTGGCGATACAGCATGTGTCCACTGTCGTTTGCCGTGGTGTAGCCTGTTCCGCTTCCAATCAGGGTGAAGACGCCGCCCGACTCACCAGCAATGCCGCGCGTGGCAGGTGGTCCTTGATCTTGTGACATCCAGGTAGCGTAGTTGAACCCTCCACTCTGCACGAAGATGTCATCGCTGACGCTGAACTGCCCGTCATTCACCGTAATGCGCAGGCCATACACGCCAGGCGCGGAGAAGGTGGCAGAAGTGGTCGATGCCATGGGGGCACCGAAGGTCGCCATGCCTGGGCCGAAGAACTGTGTCCACGCGTAGGTGAGTGGTGAGGGCAATCCATCATCAGCGGCGGTGGCAGTGAGCATGATGCCATTCCCATTCGCGATAATCGTGGACTTGCTGGCCGGACTGCTGACAAAGACGGTCGGCGGTAGATCATCGTCAGCAATGGTGATAGTCGCGGTGCTGCTGGCATTGATGTAGCTCGCACTGGTATTCAGCGAAGCGAGGATGACTTCATCACCTTCCGTGGTGCTGTCCGGGAGAATACTCACAGGAATGATGATGCTGGAGGCTCCGATGGCAAAGGTCTGCGCGGTAGTGATGGCCGTGTAGTCCGTGCCAGAGGTCGCCGTGCCACTGATCGTTATATTGACCACCAGCGCAGCTGTGGTGGGGCCAGTGCGCGTGAGCTGGAAGGTGCCCCCATTGCCAACCACTTCAGAGGCGAGCGCATCAGGCGAGGTGAGCGAGACCGTGTTCACATCATCGTCGTTGATCGTTATGATAGCAGCGTTCGGCGTGCTGACAGTGTAGCCGGTTCCGGCGGTAAGCGTGAGCACCACCGTCTCAGGAGTCTCTGGCGTGGTGTTATTCAACGGCGCAACGGTCACGTCCGCCGATGCTTGTCCGATAGGAATCGTCACCGTGCCTGGAGTGGCAATGGCTGTGTAATCCGAGCCGCTCGTCGCCGTGCCACTGCGGGTGAAGTTCACGATGAGCGCGGAGGTCGTGGGTCCGTTGCGTGTGATAGTGAATGCTCCGTTGTCGCCGTTCTCGGTGGCGGTGGCGTCACTCGCAGTGATGGTGACGAGCGGCGTATCGTCATCGGTGATGGTAAAAGTGTGCGAGGTGCTGGTGCTGAGCACGGCATCCACTGGATTGCTCAGCGTCAACGTCACGGTCTCACCGGCTTCGACATCGGCATCGTCCAAGATGGTTAGCGGAATAGTGGCAAAGGTTTGTCCTGGACTAAAATTCAGCGTGCCAGTGACAGCGGTGAAGTCCGTTCCAGCGCCAGCCGTGCCAGCCGTGATGGCGTAGTCCACACTGACGCCGCCAGCAGCAGGTTCACTCAAAGCGACGGGGATCTGCACTTGCGATACCGTCTCCAGCCCGCTGGATGTCGGCGCGCCAAAGCCAACCGCTGGCAGAGCGCTGACGACGTCATCGTCCACAATAGTGTAGGTGAAGTTGGACGCGCCACCTCCGAGGACAGCAGCCGTGGGATTCTTCAACAACACATTCACGAACTCCATCGGTTCGATGAGGCTGTCGTTGTTGACCGTGAGCACGATGTTCTTGGTCTGCTCTCCAATAGCAAAGTTCAGCACCCCAGGTGGCAGATTGTAATCCACGCCAAAGCCCTCGCCAGAGGTGGTGGCGGAGAGTCGAGCGCGCCACTCCACCGAACTACTGGTGCTCCCTGTGAGGCCGAACCAAGCAGTTCGCGACCGGTAGTTCACACCTTCCCGCACCATGATGCCAGCGTGTGCTCCCGTGAGGGAAAGCGCCGTGAGACGGGTGGTGAAAGTGAAGTCGCCAACCACAGGCACACTGAGAAAATGGCATTCATCCTCCGTGCTGGAGGCGAAAGGCATGATGCCAGAGCCGGAGGCCGTGATGACGTAGGTGCCGGAGTTGTTGGTGGAGGAACCCTGTTCGTTGACGTAGCCCACGGTGCGATCTTGATAAGCAATGCTCGGCGCAGGCATGAGGGTGACGTTGTCAAAGGTGGCCTGTGCCAGGGTGCCGTCCGAGCGCGAAGACGCAGCCATGCCGAGGAGCAACTGCGTGCTCAGCGCCAGTGTTTGCGGTCCACCCACTGGCGTGAAGGTGGCACCATCAGGTGAGATGGAAGCCGTGAAAACATTGCCCACGCGGGCAAGACGCATCCACTGGGGCTTGGCGAAAGTGGGCAACGCGCCAGTGCCGGTCGAGCCAGCGCCATTGGAAGCGGTGCGGTAGCTTTGCGCAGGCGAACCAGTGTTGGTGTGGAATGCCATGCGGATCGCACCCGCAGCGTTGGACTCGCGAATCATCACGCCAGCTTTCATGGTTGTGGAGCCAGAGAGATTCATGACGCGTGCGATGACGGTGCAGTTGACGGAATTCGTGATGGGGAAGTAAACGAACCGACAGCCATCCGAAGTAGCAGTGCCCACATCTGGCCCTCCACCGGTGATTTGATAAGCACCAGCATTGACCTGATCGCCGCCCTTGGGGGCCGAACTGCCAATCTCTGCTGAGGTGATTACCCCTGCACTGCCCCCTGCGCTAAGGCCTGTGACACTGACATTGTCGATGGTGGCCAGGGCCGTGCTGGAAGTGCTACCGCTGGTGACGAAGATACCAGCGAGGTAGTTCGCTGAGGACATAGTGATGGTCCGTGTGCTGCTCTGAGTGGTCCAGGTGATGCCATCAGGCGATGTAGAAGTGGTGTAGCTCGTGCCGGTGCGGACAATGCGAACCCATGTGCCGTAAAGATAGGTCGTGTTCCGCGCGCCTGCTTCCATGTTGTATTCCACACTCACCGGCACAGTGGCTGGAGCGTTCAGCGTGACGGGAATGTTCACGCTGGTGGTGCTTTCAGAGCCTGCGCCTCCCGGTGTGGCGAAGGACACGCTCTGCGAACCCGCATCATCATCAGTGATGAACAAGGTGCCCATGCTACCGCTCGCATAACTCCCTGCGGCGAGCTGGAAAATCACGGTCTCGGTGCCTTCGAACGTGGAGTCCGCGATGGTATTGAATCCCACATCGACACCGGCTGAACCGGCGGGAATGACGACGGAGCCAGTGAGATTGGTGTTGGTATAATCCGTGCCCGCTGTAGCCGTGCCACCCATGGTGTAGTTCACGGTCAGAGGGCTGGCGGTGCTGCCGGTGCGGGAGACGAAGAACTCAAGTGCCGTAGCTGTGGAGGATTCGGAAACGGTGTCAGAACCACCAGTGCCGACCTGCACATCAACGAAGACGGTGGGCTGATCATCATCGCGCAGGGACATGGTGGCTTTGGCCAGAGGTTCCCAAAGTGCATAGTTTGCGCTCGGAGTGATGGTCAGCGTCACGTTCTCCAACTCTTCGAGCAACGCATCGTTCCCAGTGGTGACGGAGAGGTTGGAAGTCACTGTGCCGCCGGTCTGCGTGTTGGTGGTGCTGCCGGTAAGCGTGGTCGTGTTGAGTCCGCTTATATTGTAGTCGCTCCCTGCGGTGGCCGTGCCCGTGATGGTATAGTTCACGGTGAGTGCGCCAGCAGCACCGCCCTTGGCCGTAAAGCGGAAGGTGCCATTCGTCGAGGGCTCGGTGGCGATGGATGAGTAGGCGGTCACCTCCAGCAATGGCTTGTCCGTCGGTGCATCGTTGATGGTCACGGTGGCAGTGCTGTTGAGCTGATAGTAACCGAAGCCTCCTCCCAGGGCGAGGATCACGGTCTCGGAGCCTTCGGCAAAACTATCCACTCGCGGCATGATGGTGATGGTGGCCTGCGTCTGTCCCGCTGGAATGACGACAGAACCGGGCAAAGCATCATAGTCCGTGCCATGCAGCGCCACACCCGCAACGCTGTAAAACACGGTGATTGGCGCGGCACTGCTGCCCGTGCGAGTGACAATGAACGTGGCTGGATCAGGCGTGCCGACCGCTCGATCAACTTCCACAGCGGTGGCGTCTCCAGCGGTGACGTTGATGGTTTGCACATCGTCATCCAGGATGCGGGCGGTGACTGTGCTGGCACTCACATCAGCGATGAAGCTGGCACCCGTGGCGATGGACAAAGTGACGGTCTCAGTTTGCTCGGACTCCGCATCGTCGAGCGGAGTCAGGTTGAAGCTAGCTGATGTTTCACCGGCAGGAATGATGATGCTGCCAGTCAGTGCTGTGTAGTCGCTGCCGCTCGTGGCCGTGCTCAAGGTGCTGGTGCTGTAGGGCACGGTGAGTGCGGCGGTGGTCGCGCCAGAGCGGGTCACCTTTACGATGAGCGGATCACCAGTCTCCATCGTCTGGGGTTCGTTCAAACTCAATGACACACGAGGCAGAGTGGTGTTCGCATCCTGGATGGCAATGGTCGCCGTATTCTCGGAACCGAGCACGTAGGATGTGTCCGCGCCGAGCACGAGCGTCACTGTTTCATAGCCTTCGGACGAGCCCTCGTTACGCGAGGGCACCGAGATGTCCAGGAAGGCGCTGTCTGCCGGGATGGTGAAGCTGTTGAACGGTGAGCCGGAGGTGTAGTCTGGGCTGAAGTAATAGTCGTTAGTGGAGACGGTGCCTTTGATAGCGGTGCCTTGTTGGTTAAAGACGTAAACTGTCTGAGGCAGCGCATCCGAGCCCGTGCGGGTGATACGGAAGTTGCCTGCGGCACCGCCTTCCACGGAGGTCGGTGTAGTGGCTGTGATGCTGATCTGCGGCAACTCATCGACAGTAAAGTCCGCACCAACAAACGAGGGACCGACGGTGATGCTGTTGTTAAACACTTCATTAAACACGAGTCCGTGCTCGGCTGGCGCGACGCTGTAGCTGCCCGCAGCGAGATTGGAGATCGTGTAGTAGCCGTCGCTGTCCGTGAGGGTGCCATTCGCACCGCCCGTGCCGACGGTGATATTGGGAATACCGCTGCCATTCCGTGTGATGCGGCCCGAGATGGTGAATCTGCCACCACCGTTTCCTACGGTGATAACGGCATTGCGCACAGCGATGCCACCCTTCATATCTGAGACGACACAGGATAAGGTGTAAACGCCCGCCGTGCCGAAGGAACGCGTCGCTGTGGGGCCGCTCGGTGAGATCACGTTGTCATGCCACTGCCAGGAGTAAGCGAGCGTGTCGTTGTCAGCATCACTCGCGGTGGCGGTGAAGGTGATGTTGGTATTTGTCGGCACCACGGTAGAGGCTGGCGAGAGCGTGAGGGTCGGAGCCTGATTACCAGGGAAGCTGCCGAGATTCACCACCATGTCCAAGCTCGCAGGTGTGGTGCTGTTGACCGAGAGCGTGGTGACGTGAATGCCATTCTCATTGTCTGAGAACGTGCGGCCCACGGTGATGCCAGCATCGCTCTTGCCGTTCACGGAGCCTGGTGTGGTGTCGAGGAGCTGGATATTGCCACCACTATTGTTCGGCCATTTCCAGCCGAGCAGCATACCGTTGTTGGTCCAGTTGTTGCCGCCGAGCAGGCGATACTCGCCCCAGTAAGTGCGGTCGTTGTCCTTCTTGATGCGCAAGCCATAGCGCTTGCCGTTTTCCAGAGTCGGCTGGTCCATCCGATAAAGCCTGTAGGTGCCGCTGCTCGTGATGGCGGGGGAGAACTCGTCTGGCAACCACTTCACCTGATTCTTCGCCTGGATGTTGTAGTGGCCATTCGGCGGCTGCGCACTGGGACCCATGTTGTCATAGCTGTCTCCATACTCCACGTTGCCGCCGGGGCCGATGACAGAGGCACCATTCGTCTCCCAAAAGTTCGCGTGAGCCAGACCGAAAGCATGTCCCACCTCATGGGCGGTTGTCGCCACGCTGTCTGTTCGCATCCACACATTGCCCCCACCACCATAGCTGGTGGGCGCTCGCGCGCCGCCATTCGCGCGGACCACGGTGGCGTGGTAGTCCTGCCAGTCGTAGCCGAGCTTGCGTGCCGCTTCCTTGGCATGGCTCATCTCCAGGCCCAATCCGTCCACCTCTTTGATGAAGCCGCTCGTCGTGTCCTTGCCCACATACCAGGCACGGTTCTTCGGCATCGTGACGGGTGGTGTCACCGTGGCTACGAGCGTCAGGCGACCAAAGGACATGGTCTGATAAAACACGCTCGACTGGCGCATCACATCCTGAGCCGTGGCTTGCGTGATGGGCGTTTCATTGATGTCAGGAAAAATCACCGGAATGTAGAGCACCTTCACCACGCCCACAGAGGGTGTAGGTGCGGAGGGCAAAATGCCCGTGAAGCTCTGCGCTCCGCCAGTCCCGGATTCACTCTGGATGAGAAGCTGCTCAAAGACCGCAATGTGGCTGCCATCGCAAAAATCAACGACCTCGCCATTGGCGATCACCACTGGTGTTTCAACGGTGACGGGCGCTGCCGACGGCACCTGTTGGGTGGTCTTTTTGGACACCGGACACACAGCGATGCGAGGCATTCCTGGGGGCGGAATCTCCCCGACTTCCACCACACGCAGCGGGCGCTCATCGAGCGCGAGCTGTCCGTCGATCTCTACGCCAATGGCTGACAGGTTTGGCACCCAGTCCACACTGGCAGCTCGACGCCCGAAAACATGGGCCTGATACATCTCGCCTTTGACCGTCTCCACATAGCGTAGTTGCGGCTTCTCCCCACGAGTGACCGAGTCTGGACTGGCTTGATAGACACGCATCACACCACGCTGTTGCACAGGGCGCTCCAGGTGAGCCATGACACTGGCTGGCAACTGCTGCCGCACCAAGGGCGACACAGCCTCTTGAAGCGCACGCCTCGGATCATCCTGGATCAACTGCTTCATCACCGGACGTCTCGCTTCGGCAACCCTGATGCCCTCCGGTTCCAGCCGCGCACGGTCAGCCGGTGAGGCCGCCATGTAACGCTTCGACCATCCAGCAAACGCAGCGATGGGCTCACCGATCTTTGAAGCACTCTGCTGCTTTGTGTCTTGGATCGAAACCGAAGGCGCAGGCACAGGTGGCGGAGTGGAATGCGTGGACTTTGTCATCACATCCGGCGGGCAATAGACACAATGAACGGGGGCCGGCTGAGGTGCCCTCCGCGCCAGATGCCAGCCAAGCCCAGCAACAAGTGCCAGCGCAGTAAAGAACAATGTCCGGGCGAATATAGGAGGGCGCATAGGATGAATTTCCGAAAAGTGTAGCGACTACACGATTCGAAAGCGATCTCCGTTAGAAAAAAATGAAAGAAAGCCGCTCGTTCCTAAGCGTCTAGTCCTTCGGCATCCCCTTACCTTTGCCTTTTCCCTTGCCCTTGGCAGCCCCTTTCGGGTTCGCCTGCTTCCTGGAGACTTTAGGCGGAGGAGCGGTTGGATTCGTGTCCTTGAACTTGACCTGGAGGTCCTTCATCTGGGCCAGGAGGGATTCCTTGATACTGGCGTAATCGGCATCGGCGATGACGGACTTCATCTCGTTCGGGTCCTTGTTCAGATCGAACAGCTCCCACTCGTCGGTCTTGTAGAAGTGGATCAGCTTGTAGCCCGTCTCGGTGCGCACGCCGTAGTGAGGCGCGACGTGGTGGGGCTGCGGATACTCGTAGTAGTGATAGTAGTGCGCGGTGCGCCAGTCTTTCGGCTTCTCACCCTTCAGGATGGGCAGAAAGCTACGGCCCTGCATGTCGTCGGGAATGGCTGCGCCTGCGGCATCGAGGAAGGTTTCGGCGAAGTCCAGCGTGCTGACGAGATCCTTGTTCTCGGTTCCGGCTTTCACCACACCCGGCCAGCGAACGAGCAGCGGCGTGTGTAGCGATTCCTCATACATCCAGCGTTTGTCGAACCATCCGTGCTCACCCAGGTAGAAGCCCTGATCGCTCGAATAGACAACGATGGTGTTCTTCGCCAAGCCTGTCTCATCCAGCCAAGCGAGAACGCGCCCCACGTTGCGATCCACGCCCGCAACGGTGCTGAGGTAGTCCTT
>CAUJJC010000032.1 GCA_963204975.1 Verrucomicrobiota bacterium
TACACATAGTAAGTCTCCGGCTCGAACCGGGAATACATCGGGAAGTTGGAGAAGGGGTAAAACTCCCCCGGCTTCTCCGTGTTGCTCGTGGCAAGGGGAATGATCGCCCCCATCAGCACCACCAGGAACCAGTGGTAGCGAAATCGAAGGCCTGTAAGGTATCGCATCATGGGGAGAAATAGTCAGGCAACCGTCGAAGTCTTGATGGCTGCGTCTGGCAGCAGGTGCGGAATGCCTTCGATGATCGGGTAAACGTAAACGCCATTCTCTGAGATGAGTGCTGGCTTTTCTATGGCAAGGCCTGCGCGCTTTTTGTCATCGTCAGAGGCATGGCGCAGAGCCTCGCCGCTGTGCGGACAGCGCAGGCGAGGGAGAAAGATATCGAGCCAAGTCATGCGACGGCGACGCTGTTGTCGATGTCGCGCGCCCAGGCCGTGATCCCGCCTTCCACGTTCCACACATTGGTGAACCCTTGCTCCAGCAGAAAGCCCACCGCCTTGGCACTGCGTCCACCGAGCTTGCAATGCACCACCAGCTTCTGATCACGCGGCAGTTCATTGAAACGGGCAGGAATCTCTCCGAGCGGAATTTTTAAAGAACCAGCGATCTCGCCCACGGCGATCTCGGCGGGTTCACGCACGTCGATCAGCACATGTGGTGAGCTGGTGTCGCGAAGGGTTTTGAGGTCTTGAACGGTGATCGTGGGAACGGCTGGGGGTGTCATGGCAGAGTGGGCGGAAGGCAGGCCACAAAAACCCTGGTAGTCAATGGGTTCCGTGATGCTGGGCTGGGAACTGCACACCGCGCATTGCTCATCGCGACGGAGGGTAAACGTGCGGAACTTCATGCCCAGCGTATCCACATGCAGCAATCGTCCGATCAGCGGCAGGCCCACTCCGGTGAGCAGCTTGATGGCTTCCAGCGCCTGCATCGATCCGACGATGCCCGGCAGCACTCCGAGCACGCCACCTTCAGCACACGTCGGCACCAACCCCGGCGCGGGTGGCTGCGGCGACATGCACCGATAGCATGGCCCTCCGAGGTGCGGGGCAAACACGCTGACCTGACCCTCGAAGCGCAGGATCGAACCATAGACATTCGGAATTTTCAGCCAGCAGGCGACATCGCTGCTCAGGTAGCGTGTGGGGAAGTTATCCGTGCCGTCCAAAATCAGATCGTAACCGCGAGCGATCTCCATGGCATTCGCAGCAGCGAAGACCGTGCGATGCAACTCCAGCGTCACATGCGGATTGACGTCCTTCAATCGATCAGCGGCTGAGTCGAGCTTGCTCCGCCCCACATCCTTCGTGCCGTGCAACACCTGGCGCTGTAGATTGGACACATCGACGACATCCGCATCCACGAGGCCTAGTGTGCCCACGCCTGCTGCCGCCAAATACAAAGCCGCAGGCGAACCCAATCCTCCTGTGCCAATCATGAGCACGCGAGAGGCCTTGAGTTTCTCCTGCGCCGCGAGACCGAACTCGGGGATGTTCAGATGTCGTGCGTAGCGCTGGAGTTCGGACTTGCTGAGACTGGTTTCAAAAGTAGCCACGGCCCGCACCATGAAGCAGAGTCCACCACACGCAACGTCGGCGTGAGAGTCTCGCATTGCCAAAACAGAGACGACTGGGTAACATCCGCCCATGGTCACATCCATGCCCATCTCCGACATGCCACTCGCGCAGATCAATACCAGCACCTACCACGCCATGGTGTCTGCCGGCATCTTCAGCGAGGATGACAAGATCGAACTGATTAACGGCTACCTCATCAAGAAGATGTCCGTTGGTTCTAAACACACAAGTGTCGTCAAGCTCCTGAATCGGTTGTTGATGCTGCAACTCAATGATCGAGCCATCATCGGCATCCAAGATCCAGTGACTCTGACTGAGTTTTCCGAGCCCGAGCCTGATATTTCCGTGATGAGGTTCCAAGCCGATTGTTACGCGACGTCCCACCCCACTCCAAAGGACATCCTCCTGCTCATCGAAGTAGCCGACACCAGTCTCGCCTTTGATCGCAACGCCAAGATCCCTCTTTATGCGGCGGCTGACGTTCCTGAGGCATGGCTTGTCGATCTGCTTGCCAACGAGATCACCGTCTTCCGCAAGCCGGAGGGTGCCGTGTATCGCGAAAGCGAAGTCTTCAAGAGCGGCCAGTCGATACCACTTCCAGGCTTCGCCGGAGCCAGCATCGCGGTCAGTGACCTCGGCCTGTGATCAGCGCCTCATCACGAACTCATCCAAGTTCATGACCACGTTAGCCACAGTGGTCCAGGCGGCGAGTTCGATGGCATTCATCCCGGCAGGCACCGGGCCGAGTGGTTCCGTGGCGAGCTTGGTCGCGTTAGCGGGATTCGTTGCCAGATCGCGCTGAGATTCATTCAGCAGCGAGGTCAGTCGCTTCACTTCGAGGTCCGAAGCGGCACGCGAGAGACAGACACGGAACATCCATTGCAAACGATCACCTGCGGCGGTGCCGCCTTCCTTGACCACTCGACGAGCAAGAGCCTGGGCGCACTCCACGAACACCGGATCGTTCAGGGTGACAAAGGCCTGGAGCGGCGTGTTGGTGCGTCCGCGCTTGAGCGTGCAGACTTCGCGATTCGTCGCATCGAAAGTCATGTAGCTCGCATACGGAGCATTGCGACGAATCTCGGTATAGACGCTGCGACGGTGCTTGTCCTCGCCATCGCTTACGGTCCAGTCATTGCCACGACCGAAGGCCGTGCTGAGCCCGAGGCTTGGAGACAGTGGGCGCACCGCCGGACCGAACATCTTGCCGCTGAGCAAACCACTCACCGCCAGCGCCTGATCGCGGAGCATTTCACCGGTGGGCCGGAAGCGAGGGCCACGCGCGAGGAGGCGGTTGTCGGGATCACGTTCCTGAAGTTCGGGGGTCACCTTGGACACTTGCTGGTAGGCCTGACTACTGACCATCAGCGTGAGCATGTGCTTCAAGTTCCAGCCGCTCTCCATGAACTCGGCGGCAAGCCAGTCGAGCAACTCGGGATGGACTGGCAGTTCGCCTTGAGAGCCGAATTCCTCGCTCGTGCGCACGATCCCCACACCGAACAAATGCTCCCACAAACGGTTCATCATCACGCGCGCGGTGAGCGGATTGTTGCGATTCACCAGCCACTGCGCGAGACCGAGGCGATCCGCGGTTGCGCCTTTTGGCAAGGGTGGAAACGCCGAGGGCACACCACCTTGCACCTCTGCGTCGAGGGCCTGCCAGTTGCCTCGCAGTTGGATGCGTGTCACGCGCCGGTCCTTGCCCATGAGGTCCTTCATGATGGGCACGGTGTTGGGCTTGAGGGCAGCGATCTCTTTTTTCAGAGCGTCCAAGCGCCCCCGATCAGTCGCAGTCTCCTTGGCAACCTGTCGCACATAGTAGTCAGCCACCACTTTGCTTTGCTCATGAGTTGGCTTCGGCATCATCAAGGCAGCTAGCACCGAAGGCGGCAGTTGCACCAGTTGAGCCGCACGCACGTCGCCCGTGAAGCTCAGGCGGCAAGTGCCGAGCGTGTGTTTTTTGAACTCCGAGTTCTGCTCGATCGTCACGCGCAGCACTGAACCTGCGGGCACCATGACAGGTGCTTTGGCGAGCAAGGTCAGCGTGTGCGGTTTGTCGGCACTTCCGCCCACGGCCCAGCCTTTGCGATTCTTGTCGTTCGGTTTGATCAGTGAATCAGCGGTGAATCCGCTCTGTTCGAAATCGGCCATCGCTTTGCTGAACTCGATCGTGGTGGGACCACCCAGCACCAGCTGTTTCTCTACCTTCGGCGCAGGCATTGAATCACTCTGCCACACGGTCGAGCGCTCCTGATCGAGTGCCACAACGCGGAAGCCTTCGAGACGTGCGCCCGTGCCACCGTCGGTTCGATTCCACACCACCAAACGCTCCACCGGGACGTCGCTGCCGAGGTCCACCTCCCACCATGGATTGTCTTCCTGATTGCAGTGTGCCACGGAGCCCTTGTTGTAGTCACCATCGGTCTTCCCGTCGATGGCTAGGCGGGCTTCGGCATTGGAGTATTGACTGCTTTGCTTCGCCGTGCCTTTGAGGGCCGCATTGACGCCCTTGCTGAAGACCTGAACTTCCGCGAGTTGGAGGAACTTGGCCTTGCCTGGCAGTTCGATCCGCACATAACGAGCACTCGGTGCCACCTTCCCTTGGGGCGGAAGAATCTGTGCCTTCAGTCCCGTGATCACAAAGTTTCCACGCCCATTCGACGGCATCGTTTCAAGGCGCAAAGCCGTGAGCTTTTCGCCGCTCAGGGGAATCTCCAGCGTGTGGGTATCAGTGTCGGCATTCTGGGCGAACGCGATGGTGCCATCGTCTTTGAGTGTGGCTTCATGCCGACTCGCCGCCTTGACCGACCACGGTTTCGGATGCGGCCAGGACAACTCCTTGGCATTGGCTTTCGACCATGCGTCCAATCCGGCAAGCATGGCTGCACTCGGATTGGCCAGCTTTGCCTCGATGGCGGCAAGCTCGCGCTGAGCTTCGTCGCGTTTGCGTTTGGCATCAGGCGTGAGGAACTCATGCACTGGCGACTCGTCCTTCTTGTCCGCATCCGCGCTCTGGTTCAGGATGGCGTAGAACTGGAAGTATTCCTTGAGCGTGATCGGATCATACTTGTGCGTGTGGCATTGAGCGCAGGCCATGCTCGTGCCCATCCAGACTGCCATGGTAGTGTTGACGCGATCAATGATGGCAGCGGTGCGAAACTCTTCATCGCTCGTGCCGCCTTCGTTCTGGGTCATCGTGTTACGATGGAAGGCGGTGGCAATGAGCTGATCCTCGGTGGCGTTGGGCAGCAGATCGCCCGCGAGTTGTTCGATGGTGAATTGATCGAACGGCATGTTCGCATTCAGCGCACGAATCACCCAGTCACGATAGGCCCAGATCTCGCGCGGCTGATCGCTGGGATAGCCCGAGCTGTCGGCATAACGAGCCAAGTCCAGCCACATGCGCGCCCAATGTTCGCCGTAGGCGGGTTTGGCGAGGTAGTGCTGCACGAGCTTCGCGAAGTCGAACGAAGGCGAAGGCGAGAAGCGCTGGAGTTCTTCGAGGGTCGGCGGTAGCCCCGTGAGGTCGAGCGCCACACGTCGCACAAGCGTCGCAGGGTCCGCGGATGGTGAGAACTTCAGCCCGTCCTTGTGCAATCGATTCAACAGGAAGGCGTCAATCGCTTGCCGATCCTTGCCGTCAGACGCAGGCACCTTCGGACGCGCGACCACTTCATAGCTCCAGTGCTTGCCCCACTTGGCACCTTGCTTGATCCACTCCTTGAGCACCGCGAGTTGGGCCGGCGACACCGTTTTGTGCAGCTTCGGCGGCGGCATCACTTCATCAGGGTCCTTAGACTCGATGCGTTCGATGATCGCACTCTTCTCAGGATGCCCTGGCACGATGGCAATCACGCCATCATTCGACTTCTTGGCCGAGGCTTCCTCATCAAGACGCAGCCCGGCCTCGCGCTTCTTTTCATCAGGCCCGTGGCAGAAAAAGCAGTTCTCCGACAAGATCGGACGCACCTCGCGACTGAAGTCGATCGGTATGGCCGCGAAACCGGACAGAGGCAGAGTGAGAGCGAGCAGAAGACGCATGGGGATGAACACACTACGATTGGCAGGTGGCAAAATTGCGCCCGAGGTCTTGCATGATCGCGTCACACGTCCAGCACCTCCGCCAGATCGTCTTCGGTCAAACCGCTCATCATCGGCGAGGCGTCGTCGAGCGCAGCCTCGATGAGCCCACGTTTTTGCGCCTGGAGCTTGAGGATCTTTTCCTCCACCGTGCCGCGTGTGACGAGGCGCAGGGCCGTGACCACACGCTCCTGGCCGAGACGATGGGCACGGTCGATGGCTTGGGCTTCCACCGCCGGATTCCACCAGGGGTCCATGAGCATGACGTGGTCCGCAGCCGTGAGATTGAGGCCATAGCCACCCGCCTTGAGACTGATAAGGAAGACCTTCGATTGCGCATCGGTCTGGAAACGCTGCACCTGTTCGCCACGATCATTGCTCTGTCCATCCAGGTAACAAAACTGGATGCCATCGCGCTCGAGTTCGGCGCGCAACAATTGAAGGAACTTCACGAACTGGCTGAAGACGATCACCTTGCCGCCATTGGTGAGGATTTCATCAAGGCGCTCGCGCCACATGGCCAGCTTGCCACTGAGATCTTCGGCACTCACTTGCTTCAGCACCTCGGGATCGACCCCTGTCATCCGAAGATCGCAGCAAGCCTGACGCAGGCGCAGAAGGACGGTGAACATCGTCATCTTCGCCCCGCCCTTGCCGCTGCGTTTGCGTGCATCGCGCACCTCGGATTGCCCTTCTTCGACGAGTCGTCGATAGACCTCGGACTGCGGTCGGGACAAGTCGCACCACAGCACCTGCTCGATCTTCTCGGGCAAATCCTTGAGCACCTCCTTCTTCGTGCGGCGAAGGAAATACGGGCGCACCAGCTTGCGCAGACGCTCGCTCACCTTCCGGCTTTCGGGTGTGTTGATGCCTGCGGCGAGCGGCTTCTCGAAGCGATCCTTGAAGCTGTCGCGACTGCCCAGGTAGCCAGGCATGAGGAAGTGGTAGATGCTCCACAGATCTCGCACTCCGTTCTCCAGCGGCGTGCCAGTCAAAGCAAAGCGGCGCTCCGCCTTCAATCCGCGCAAGGCCTTGGCAGCCTCGGTGTCGGGATTGCGGATGTAGCTCGCTTCATCGAGCACCACCGCTGCATAGGTGTGCTTGCGATGCAGCGAGAGATCACGCACGACCAACTGATAGGTGGTGATGATGACGTGATGATCGGGCACTTCGGCGAAGCTGTCCTTGCGATCTGCTCCATGGATCGAGAGAACCTTGAGGTCGGGGGCAAAGCGCTCCACCTCGCGCTCCCAGTTCGCGATCAGCGACTTCGGACAAACCACGAGCACTGGGGCGGAGCGATCAAGCAGGCGAATCATCGAGATCGCCTGGAGCGTCTTGCCCAAGCCCATGTCATCGGCCAGCAGACCCGCCTTGGCCCCCCGAGCCGAGGCCTCGAACCATCGAATGCCATCCATCTGGTAAGGGCGCAACAGTTTGG
>CAUJJC010000033.1 GCA_963204975.1 Verrucomicrobiota bacterium
TATGATAAGTATTATTATTCCAGCGGCGGTATCGGTATCGGAGTTGGTTGGCGTTTAGTGGGTTCTACCCCAGGAACTGCCAACCAAGTTAACGCCCCCTTTTACTACACAGATGGTTTCTTGATCCTTGCTCGGACCGCTAAGTCAATAACAGTTACTGGCGAGGTTAAATCTGGCTCGACAAAGGTTGTCCTTGAAACTGGGAATAACTTCCTAGTTAACCTATGCCCTGTAAACGCTGGAGGCGCGAGTCCATCAACTGAAGGGCGGACGCTGGGCAACTCGGGTCTTTACAACGGCACAGCCAATGGATTGGCGCAAGGAACAAGCTCGACTGCTGACCTCGTGCTTCTGTGGAATGGCATAGGATACGACAAGTATTACTATTCATCAGGAGGATTGGGGATTGGAACGGGTTGGAGACTTGTTGGTTCAATTCCTGGCACTCTTGATAAGGCAGCGACTCCGCTCCCTGACGGATCTTATATTGTTCTCCGCCGTGGTGCGCCAACAACTCTCCAGCTTGCTCAGGGTGCTTTTTGATTAGAGTCTGAATTGATTGAATTTCTCGAAATATGAAAATACTTGTTTTTACATTAGCTTTCACTTGTGTCTCTGGTCTCTTCGGCGCAACCGTTTCACTCACTAACTTGGACGCAAGTAACAACGGGGGGTATGCAATTCGCGGAGCGGGCGCAGCAAGTGCTGATTTTGTTACAACCGCCGCAGGCTACAAGGGAGTCATGGGTCGGTTCACAATAACAGATTCAGCTATCACTACGGCGTTTAGTTCTGGAGATATGGCTGCCATCAACACTGGCTTTTCTGCTTTTGGCTCTACATTCGTGATTGATAACTTAGTTGATGGTGTGTTTAGCACTTCGCAGTCTGCAGATACTAAGGCTCCAAGTGCATTCGGAAGCGCCACTATTTACACAGTGTTTTTCAAAGGGGCATCACTTGCATCAGCGACGGAACTGTTGATAGCAAAGTTGGACGCAGCGTTTCCTACCGATCCAGATATTGGTGGTGCATTGTCCTCGGATGTTTTCTTTAGACCATCTGGCGGTTCAGGAATTTCTTCCATCGTCGTTGGTGGAAATGGTTCGAACTTTGATTTCGCTGGTGGCAGTGGTTCACAAATTACTTACCAACTGTCCCTCGTCGGTGCTGTTCCTGAACCTTCGCGTGCGATGCTGGCTGGTCTTGGCTTGATGGGATTGGTGATTCGTCGCCGTCGCAAATAAGTTTGGCCATTTGATAGGTGTTGAAAACATGGCTGCCGGAAACGGCAGCCATGTTTGTTTTTTGAGCAGATGAGTGGAAGTGGCCCAGTGACCGGATCGGTGCTTTACCTCGTGGGACCGACGGCCTCGGGGAAGTCCGCCGTGGCTCTTGAACTGGCGCAGCGGATCGGCGGGGAGTTGGTTAATGCAGATGCCTTCCAGTTGTATGCAGGGCTGCCCGTATGCACGGCGCAACCCTCGGCTGAAGAGCAAGCGCTGGTGCCGCATCATCTCTATGGCTGTTTGTCCGTGGAGTCCTCCTATGATGCGCAGGCCTACAGTGATCGTGCCGTGCCCGTGATCGCTGAGATCGTGGCCCGAGGCCGCTGGCCCATCGTGGTGGGTGGCAGTGGCCTCTACATCAAGGCGCTGACGCATGGCCTAGCCCCGCTGCCGAAAGGAGACCCGGCGATTCGCGAGCGGCTGACCACGATGACGAGTGCGGAGCGCGTGGCCGAGTTGTTGCGCCTTGATCCCCAAGCGCCTGAGAACGTGGCGCTGGCGAATGATCGCTACGTGATCCGCGCCCTGGAAATCTGCCTGCTCACAGGGCGACCACAGTCCGAGCTTCGTCGCGAGTGGGCGAGCCACGAGCCGGTGTTCAGGGGTGTCTTGTTGCAGCGTGAGAGGGAGGATCTCTATCAGCGCATCAATACGAGGGTGCTCAGCATGGTGAAGCTGGGGTTGATCGATGAGGTGCAGGCGCTGGGTGAGATGTCCATGACGGCGGAGAAGGCTATCGGGGTGGGGGACATGCGCGCCTTCCTTCGTGGGGAGGCCACTCTGGAGGAAGCGGTGAGTGCGATTCAGCAGGCCTCGCGTCGATATGCCAAGCGGCAACTGACGTGGTTCAAGCGCGAACGAGGATTTCAAACGGTTTGCCTGGAACCTGATTCCACGGCAACGTTTGCAGTCGAACGCATTCTCGAACTGTTTCCATGCCTCCAAAGCCCGCCGCCCCCATCCGTCCCGTCTTCGTCAATCTAGGTCCCCGGAGCTACACCGTGCAGGTGGGCAGCGGCTTGCTGGCGGGTTTGGGGGCTGAGATGGCGAAGAAGATGATGGGGACCAAGGTGGCTGTCATCACTGATTCCAATGTGGGCCCGCTTTACGCGGAGCAGGTGATGGAAAGCCTCCGCCAGGGTGGCAAGGAGCCGACACTGATCACGGTGCCTGCGGGTGAGGAATCGAAGTCCCTGTCGTGCCTGGACACGGTGTGTGGTGAGATGGCAGCGGCGGGCCTGGACCGGAAGAGTTTTGTCGTGGCCCTCGGTGGCGGTGTGATTGGCGATCTCGGTGGCTTTGCCGCCTCAGTGTATCAGCGAGGCATTCCCTATGTGCAGGTCCCGACCACGGTGCTCTCGCAAGTCGATAGTTCTGTTGGTGGCAAGACAGGTGTTAATCTCAAAGACGCCAAGAATATGGTGGGAACCTTCCACCAGCCCGCGCATGTGTTTGCTGACGTGGACACGCTCAAATCGCTGCCCAAGCGGGAGTGGAACGAGGGGTTCGCTGAGATCATCAAGCACGCTGCGATTCGCGATGCATCCATGTTCGATGTGATCGATCAGGTGGCGCAGGGCAAAGGCGATCTGGTGGCGCTGATCCGGCGCAACATCGCGATCAAAGCCTCGGTGGTGGAGAGCGATGAATTCGAGCGGACTGGGACGCGTGCAATTCTCAACTTCGGCCACACCATTGGCCATGCCATCGAGTCGGCTGCGGGTTACGGCAAGCTGCTGCATGGGGAAGCGATTTCCATGGGGCTGAATGCGGCGGCTTGGCTGGCATCGAAGGTCTCGGGGCTCACCTCGGTGGAGCTGGAGCGCATCCGCACCTCGCTGGCGGCTTTTGATTTGCCGCTCAAGCTCACCGACGACATCACGGACGAGGAGATTCTGCGCCGGATGAAGATGGACAAGAAGTTCGACCAGGGAGCCATTCGTTTTGTCCTCATCAAGAAGTTAGGCGAGGCCTTTGTCAGCACCGATGTCCATGAAGGGCATATCAAGCAGGCGCTGGAAGAGCTGCGGAGGTAGCCCGTCATGACCACTGCGGAGGCCTATCTAGCGCTGAACCTGCTGCCCAATGTGGGGCCGGTGCGGGTGAAGCGGCTGATGGAGGTCTTTGGTTCCCCTGAGGCGATCCTGCGGGCCAAAGCCTCCAAGATTCAGCAGGTGGAGGGCTTTGGTCGTGAACTGGCGGAAACGATCACGACGTGGGAGGACAAGGTCGATTTGCAGCGCGAGCTGAGTCGGGTCGCAGAGATGGAATTGACCCTGCTCACTCAGGACAGCCCGAATTACCCGCCGCTGCTGCGCGAGAACCATGCCCCGCCCTTGGTGCTGTATGTGTGGGGTGAGGTGACTCCGCGTGATTTCAATGCCATCGGTGTGGTGGGTTCACGGCAGGCGACGCACTATGGATTGCAGTGCGCGAAGAAGATGAGTTTCCAGATCGCCTTTGCCGGATTCACAGTGATCAGCGGGCTGGCGCGTGGGATCGACACCGCAGCTCACGAGGGAGCGCTGGCTTCGAAGGGGCGGACCATCGCAGTGATTGGCTCGGGCATGGGGCAACTCTATCCGCCGGAAAACATGGCCTTGGCCGAACGGATCACGAAACAAGGGGCTGTGGTGTCGCAGTTCCCGGTGGACTACACGCCCGATAAGCAGAGCTTCCCGCTGCGCAATCGAGTGGTCGCGGGTTGGTCCACGGGTATCCTCGTTGTCGAAGCTCCGGCGCGCAGCGGCTCCCTGATCACAGCCCAGCAAGCGACGGACATGGGGCGAACAATTTATGCCGTGCCTGGCAGCATTGATCGTCCCACATCGGCGGGCTGCAATCGCCTGATCCAGCAAGGGGCCAAGCTGGTGATGGATGGCGGCGAGATTATTGATGACCTGCTGGTGCTATTCCCAACGGCACCCAAAGTGCCAACGCTGCCGGACATGCCCGCGCCTGTCGCTTTGTCCGGCGATGAGCAGACGGTATTTGATGCCTTGGGCGCGGAGACCCGGCATGTGGATGAGATCACTGCTCTGTGCGGGCTGCCCAGCCATGTGGTGGCGACGACCCTGATGCGACTGGAAATGAAGCGCCTGGTGCGACCGCTGCCGGGGCTGCGCTACGTGCGCCTGGTGTGATCGTGTGAACACATTGCGCGAACGGCTCCGAGGAATTGTGGAACTTTTTTTGTTCTCAAAGGTTCTGGCTTGACCCCGATCAGACAACTCCCGTAATCTCATTAAATCCCTGCAACTTTTGCATGGCCCAAGTAGTGCCATCCCGCACCTGACTTCCCAGCCTCGTTTCATTATGCGACATCCCCTTGTCCTTCTTTCCGCCCTGGCGTTTGCGTTTCTCAGCCAGACCGCATTCGGAATCACTGACAACTACTCGACAGGACCTGCCACTGGCGGACCGGATACCCTGGATGACGTGTGGCAGTCGATTCACAATGCCTGGGGTCTGAGTGCTTCGGGAGATGAAGATCAGGACGGCTGCTCGAACTATGTCGAAAGTCTCGCGGGCACTGATCCTCGCAACTCGACGGACTGCCTTGCGGTAGGCGATATGGCCATCAGCGCGGGCACGGTCGTGGTGACGTTCAAGGCGGAGAAGGGGAAGAAGTATCAGGTGTGGGAATCCGATACGCCCGTGGGAGCGCCGCCAGCGCCGGGCTGGAGCCTCGTGGCTGGTGCCTCAAAGATCAGTGCTGCGGATCATGCGAATGATACGATTGTGTTCTCCAAGCCGGTGAACAGCCGGAAGTTCTACCGCCTTGAGTCCTTGGATGCGGACTCCGATGGCGACGGCGTTTCAGATTGGGCGGAGAACAAGCTGGGCATGGATCCCGCAATCGCTAGCTCCACCGGCAATGGGGCGACGGATGGGGACACGCTGGCATCGCTGCTCTCACTGACGGTGCAATCCACCACGAATGGATTTGAGAAGGATGACAAAACGGCGACCACGCCAGTGGCGGTTCCTGGCAAGATCAAACTCGTGCGCACGGTGGGCACGATGGCGCTGAATGGATTGTCATTGATCGGGGCCGCTGGCGCACCTGATGCAACGAAAGCCAACGCAACACCTCCAGGTGTAGGCGGTGACTATACCGTGGCGACCTTCAGCATCCCTGCGGGGCAAGGCGTGACAGGCTCTCCCTACGAGGTCCCTGTGACGCCAGTGCAGGACGCCACGGACGAGGTTCCTGAGTATGCAAAGATCACGGTGGACCTGCCCGGCACCATTACCGCAGCTGGCCCATCCGGCACCCTGTGCATCTGCGATGCTGATCCCGCTCTGCCTGCCAACAATCAGCTCTACGTTGCCTACCTTGGGCATGAGGCTGGACAGGCGACTACCGCAAGTGGCTACGCTACCGCGTTGGTGAATGGCGACAATACCAGCGCTTCGATCTCCATCGTGTTTAGTAACCTGTCCTCTGAGCAGAACACAGCCTATATCCGGTCTGGACCTAACAGCGATCTCGCTCCCGCTCTGCCCACGGGCCAGGTTTCAGGTTTTAATTACAACGTTGCCTACAAACCGGGCTTTTACTCCACGGATCAGGCCTTCCTTGATGCTTTGCGGACGAGCAACATCTGGTGCGCGATCACCTCGGCGAATTTCACGGACAAGGAAATCGCTGGCCCTTTCAACAAGGCGACGGGCTCCATCACCTTTGACCCAGACAATCCCACGCTGGATGCACCAGCCGTTGGCTCCAGCACTTGGCAGACAGCGACCAATGAGCAGATCGAGCGCGACATCTGGCGCTTCATGACGCAATCCACCTGGGGTGGCACACAGGCCATGTATAATGCCATCCGTGCGAAAGTGGATACTCGCATTGGAGCACTGAGCGGCACGCCCACGGCGGCACAGATCACGGATGCTTACTTGCTAGGCCTGGGCGACTGGCTGGATGAGCAGATGAACCCGGCGCTGACGCCTACGGTGAACTTCCGCACGCTGGTCATGTCTGCGGACAACGAGGAGTTCGAGCTGCGTGGCAACAAGCACTACACTTATACCAACGACCCTAGCTTCAACGGCACACGCTATGCTGTAACCTTCGATGGCGCAGGGAATCCGATAGTGAGCACCACAGCGGACAACAATTTCTCCGGCAACAACTACCCGCAGAGCGGCCCGAACCGCCGCCGCGAATGGTGGTCTATCATGCTTCAGGGCAAGGATCAGGTGCGCCAGCGCTTCACCCAGGCGCTCAGCGAGATCGTCATCATTTCCGAGGCAGATCAGACCACGCTGGATCGCCACTACGGCTGCGCCAACTACTGGGACATGATGGCTGAGAACGCCTTTGGCAAGTATCGCACCTTGCTAGAGAAGGTGACCTACAGCCCGATGATGGGCATCTACCTCTCCCACATGTCCAATCGTGCCGCCTACGATGCGGGCGGCGGCATCATCGTCAGCCCGGATGAGAACTATGCGCGTGAAATCATGCAGCTCTTCTCGATCGGCCTCGTGCTGCGCCACCCTGACGGTAGTCTTCAGCTCGACTCCGCTGGTCTGCCCATTCCAACTTATGACCAGCGCGACATCACGGAACTGGCTCGTGTGATGACCGGCTTCTCCCACGGCGCTCGCCATGCAGTGGGCTATACTTCCAGTTGGAATAACTCGACGCTGGTTTTCAACAACAGCTCGAACAACCGCGTGAGCGATCTGGTGGTCTTCAATTACAATCCATCGGTCACCGCCGCGAACTTCTCCAATGGGAACAACAACTGGTTTGGCCGCACGGATGACCATCTCTTCTGGGCTGCACCCTGGATCAATCCGATGAAAGTCATTGGCCGCATCAGTGATGCGACACCGACTGTGAACGGCAGTATCTACTACCATGACTTCAACCAGTATGTGGACCCCGACACTGACACTCCTGTCCCTAGTGTGTCCAAGCGTCTGCTGGCGGGCAAGCACGGCCAGTATGACATCCCCATGCGTGCTCTGCCCGCACTGGGACGCGGTGCCAATGACATCACTTGCCACGGCCTTGCGGATCTGGACCTCACCGCCGCGCACAACGCCCTGGCAGGGGACCCCACTCAGAGCACCTATGGCGCTGGCACTCAGGGCAGCCCCGGCCACACCAATACGCCAGTGAACATCTGCCGCTGGCTCATTCAGCGCCTCACCTCATCCAACCCTTCCGCCGGCTACATCTTCCGTGTGCAGGAAGTCTATCGTAACACGAACGGCAACCTGGGTGCCGTGTGCAAGGCTATCTTGCTCGACTTTGAAGCGCGTTCTTTGCAGCTCGCTGATAGCTCCATCTCGCACGGCAAGGTGAAGGAGCCCCTCGTGGCCTTTGCCCAAATGTTGCGCACGCTGCGTGCCTTCTCAGGTGCGCCGATTTCCGTTCTGCGGGATCGTGCGCCCAATATGTCTGGAACAGACACTCCGATGCCCACTGCGTATCCAGTGAGCGAGTTTAACAAGTTCTCCACCGACAATGCGAATCCACCCTCGCTGCCTGTGGGCTGGGCCACGGGTCCGTTCCGCTACCGCTTCGGCGACCTCACGGGCAATATCGGCCAGAGCCCGCAACGAGCGCCCTCGGTCTTCAATTGGTTCCTGCCGGACTTCGTCGTGCCTGGGCCGATGGCTGAGGCGGGTCTGTTTGCTCCTGAGTTGCAGATCAACACGGAAGCCAGTGTGGTGGCCAAGGCGAACATGTTCTACGCCTACACCTGGAGCAACCTCACAGGTATGAGCACGCAGCCGGGAGCGGACTCGAATGTCTCGGACTTCATTTTGAACAATGGCAATGCTACACCTGCCGTGCGGCTTTCGCTGGATGGCGGAGTGACCTTCGTGAACTCAGTGACATTTACGCCTGCTGATTTCGGAGCCAAGACGGTGACCGTGGTGGGTGGCAATACCAACTGGCTGACGAATGTGGACAACAGCCTGCTGCGCTTCTCCGTGAGCGGTGCCGCTGGCTACGACCAGCTTCCAGTTCAGCCCATGACCATTGGCTTCCAGGACTCGGACAGCGCCAATGAAGGCATCCGCGCCGAGCATACCTCCTTCAACACTTGGGTGCAGGAAGGTGGCAAGACGGATACCGTCAGCGTGCGCCTCCATGCGCCGCCGCCTGTTGGAAGCTCGGTGGATGTTGCCGTTACCTCGGGAGGCCAGGTCTCGGCTTCACCTACCACTCTCACCTTCAATGATACGAACTGGAATACGGTGCAGACGGTGACCGTCTCGGCAGTGGAAGATGCAATCACTGAAGCTCCCAGCGCGGCGAGTGACACGCTCACCTTCACCGCGACCAGCACGGCGGCCAGCTACAATGGTCTCACCGCTATGCTGCCCGTGGGTGTCGTGGATAATGACGATGGCGCGAGCAGCTTCCATGTCTTGGTGACGGAAGTGGGTAGCGATACGGTGATAAGCGAAACTACCGCCACTGGTGTTGCCGCCAACGTGGTGGACAATTTCAACATCGTCCTCACCAAACAGCCCAGCGCGAATGTGACAGTGACGATCACGCCGTCCAACACTCAGGTGCAGCTCAATACTACTGCTGGCGGCACGACCTATGGCTCGGCGGGTGCTGCCGTGACGCGCACCTTCACTAACGTCAACTGGGCCACTGCTCAGGAGGTGCGTGTGCGTGGCAATGCCGACACCCCTGCCGAGGCATCCTTTGGGCAGAATCCATGCCACAACGCCATCCTCAATGTCACGGCTAATGGCGGTGGCTACCTCACAGCCAATCCTGTGCAGCAGGTGGTGGCTAAGATCAATGATGATGACAACCGCATCATCATGACCCCCAGTGATGGCGAGACCATCGTGCAGGAAGGTGGCGTTACGGACACATTCACCGTGCAGTTGCGTGTGGCACCCACCGTGCCGGTCACGGTGAACCTGGGATCGAATCACGTTCGCTGCACGCCGACGAATCTCGTGTTCCACCCCACGGGCGGCACACCGGGACCGGGCGAGACGATCTGGAACGTGGCGCAGACGGTGACAGTCACCGCCATTGACGATCACTTGAATGAGGGCCGCATGATGGCACTCACTCCCAATGTGATCCCAACGGTGGCCACGGCCACCAGCACCATCGCTAGCAATACGGTTACTGCCATTACTATGACGAATCAGGGCGCGGGCTACACCGTGCCGCCCATCGTTAGCTTCTCAGGTGGTGGTGGAACGGGCGCAGCCGGGTTCCCGGTCCTGTCCGCTGATGGGAAGATCACTGGAGTGACGATCACAGCCGCTGGATCAGGTTACACGTCTGCGCCTACGGTGACCATCACTCCGCCTTTCTCCGCCAATGCGGCCATCGTAGCCAGTGCCACCTCGGCAGGCGTGGCGGACACGGGTTACAACAATTACTGGAGCGTTACTCACAGCTCTCTCGGTGTCACCATTCTGGACAATGACAATGCCGGTGTGAACGTCGTCGCCAGTGGTGGCAACACGACTGTGGTCGAAGGTGGCGTGACTGATTCGGTGGACATCTCCCTGCGCCAGCAACCCTCAGCGAACGTGACGGTCAACCTCACCGCCAGTGCTCAGGCGCTGGTTTCACCCTCCACCCTCACCTTTACTCCGGCTAATTGGAACACGGCGCAGCCAGTGACCATCACTGCCATCAATGACACGACCGTGGAGCCTGATACGCTGACCAATATCGGTGTCATGGTGACTTCGGGTGATGCCGCTTACAATGGTGTGAAGACCAAGTCTATCGCTGTCACGGTGATAGATAACGACTTCACTCCGCTCAATCTCGGCCACAGCAATGGTTGGACCACGGTGGCCGAAGGTGGGGCCGCAGGCAACAGCACCGATACTCTGGTGCGTGTATCAGACACCTTCACCGTGAACTTGGCTCGCGCGCCTACGGCCAATGTGACGGTGACGCTCGTGACGGACGGCCAGATCACCGTTTCCCCTTCCGTGCTCACTTTCACCAGTGGCAACAGCGGCACCAATCAAACTGTGACTGTGACCGCCGTGGACGACCTCACGGCTGAGACGGCGCTGCACAACAGCCTGCTGCGCTTCGTCATCACCAGCACGGACCCCTTCTACAACAACCCGCGCAACACGCCGATGAATATCCCGGTGCGCGACAACGATGCGAATGGCATTGCGCTGTTTGAGAGTAATGGCAGCACGCAGCCGACTGAGGGGGGCACGGACGGCATTACTGTGGTGCTCACTAAAGCTCCGACCAGCAGTGTGATTGTGGACTTGGTTTCCAGCAACCCGGCTGAGGCCACCGTGCCCGCCTCGCTGACCTTCACTACAGCCAACTGGAGCACACCGCAGAACTTCAACGTGACCGCCATTGGGGACATGATCAATGAGGGGCGTGAAGTCTATAGCGTTAGTGTGACCGCGCGCACCACTGGCTCGGACGCAGCGTATGCTGGCCTCACTGGCTGGACTTATGACGGGTTCAAGGCCGTGAACAACCAGGTCATCAATTACATCACTGACAACCATCGCCGTAACGAGAATCTGATCATTGTGCCTAGCGGCGGTTCCATTCGTAACAATGAAGCCCAGCCCACCAATGGTAATACCTGGGTCACGGAAGGCAGCTCCGAGACGGATAGCGTGGATATCTATTTGGCCAGCCCGCCTGCGATTCCTGTGACAGTGACCCTGGATGCAAATGCTCAGATGAGTTTCTCCCAGAGCGTCTTCTTCTTTGACGCCACGAACTGGAACGTGCCGCAAACGGTGGTGGTCAGCGCCATTGATGATGCCTTCAATGATGTTGCCCTCGCTGCGGCTGGCAACACGGCCTACAATCAGAGCCAGAATATGCAGTTCCGCTGCTTCGGCGATCCCACTTACTTCGGCATCGCTCCCACCCACGGCGTGAACATCCTGGACAACGATGCACCCGCCGTCAGTATCTCCCAGACTGGCGGCATCACGAGCACCGTCGAAAGTGGAGCCACGGACACCTACAGCATCGTTCTCACCAAAGCGCCGAATGGCAATGTGGTCGTCACTGCCACGCCGGCGAACACAGGCACGACGCTCAACAACACGACGACTGGCGCGAAGAGCTTCACGTTTGACAACACTAACTGGAACGTGCCGCAGGTCGTGACGGTAATTGCTGCCCCGGACACCTCGGTGGAGGGCAATCATCAGGTCAACATCACTCACGCGATCAACCTTCCGCTCACCACCGACACTACGGGCTATGCGGCGGTGAACGGGTCCGGTGCCTCCACGCTCAGCATTCAGACTGTGGTGAACAACATTACGGACGACGACAACCGAATCATCGTTGGTTACACTGGTCTTGAAACTCGCGTGCATGAGGACGGTAGCAAGAGCGACACCTACAGCATCGTGCTGCGTCAGGCCCCGACAGGTGCGAACACTGTCACCATCACGCCCACGGCGTCTGGTGGTGGATTCGCCGCTCAGGGCCTTGCGATTAGCCCGGCGACGCTTGTGTTTAACAGCACGAACTGGAGCACACCGCAATTCTTCACCCTCACGGGTGTGAATAATGGCATTGATGCTGAAAGAGCCCGCACTGTAACAATCAGCCACACCAGTGCCAGTGGTGACTCGGCCCTGAATGCCCAGACCATTCACCAGGTCGCTGTAAGCCAGCTCTCCACAGAGACACCACGCATCATGTTTGTTGGCAGCCCCAACATTCATGAAAATGGCAATACTGGCACTTACACCGTGGCGCTCAACCGTGCGCCTACCGCTAATGTCACCGTTACAGCCACAGCCAACAGCCAGCTAGAGATTGCTCCTCCAGTGCCCGCAGGTGGCACTTTGGTCTATGGCCCTACCGTGACTCTTACCTTCACTCCTGCTAACTGGATGACGCACCAGACTGTTACCATCCGTGCTGTGGATGACGCCTTGGTTGAGTCCTTTATCCACTATAGTGGTGAAGTCACCCACACCTCCAGCAGCACGGATGCGACTTACAACAACGTCTCCCCGCTCTACAAGGTGGTGCCGCTCATCACCGACAACGAGTTCCCTGCGGTTCGCATTCTCCCTTCGGGTGGCAGCACCTTGATCACGGAGTCCGGCACGGCGGACACCTATGACATCGTTCTTAGCCAGGCACCCACGGCAGACGTGACCGTTAGCATCACGCCGGATGCCCAGAGCACGGTCTCTGCGGCCAGTGTTACCTTCACCTCTGGCAACTGGGACGTGCCTCAGACCATCACCGTGAATGCAGCGGCTGATACCACGACGGAAGGGAATCACACCAGCACCATCACGCACGGTAATGCGGTCAGCACAGACCCAGCCTTCAGCGGACTTCCCGTGCCATTCCTGCTCGCCAGCATTACAGACAATGACGGTCCGCAGGTTCAGCTTGTAGAGACAGGCGGCAGCACCACCGTCGTGGAGGGTGGCACGAGTGATACCTTTACCATCGCCCTCAGTCAGGCACCGACGGCGAACGTCACCGTCACCTTCAGCCCGCCGGTGTATATCATCCCACCGCCCGCCTATGCTAAGCAGGTCGGCTACTACACCAGCGATCTCGGCGGCTCGAACCAGCAGAGAGATCGCATCGTGGTGGATTACACCGAGCTGATCCAGCTCTACCGCGATACCTTCTATGACAGCTTGGAGACCGTTTATGGCACTGGAGCGATTCCGGTCGTGCCTAGTGATGTGAATCTCCAAAACGCACACTGGGCCGCCACGAAGGCCATCGTGGACAAGACAGACCTCTGGTGGTGCGGCGGCAGCCTGAAGGCCAGAAACCCAGTGCTCGTAGAGCCCAATCAAGCCTTGCCCGTGCCCATGCCGCCAGCCAATCCGCGTCAGGTGCTCATGGAGTGCATCTACCAGATCAATGGCGGTGTGAACAGTCTTGGCACGACGCGGTATGAACCTGAGATTGTCTTTAACCCGAAGAGTCCGCCGAACACCACCTTCGCCAACGAAATCCGCGACCGCTGCCGCTGGATTGGCTACCTGAACTCCACCGTCATGCCGGGCTTTGTGCAGCACTAGCCATATAGGGATAAGGGGGAAGGAATAAGGGAAGATTTTCCTCCTCCGAGTCCGATCCGCCAAAACAAAGCATACAAAATTCGCCTCCACACCAGCCTTCGGTCTTATCCTTCATCCCTTATCCCACCATGAACCTTCTCCTCAGACGCAACGAAGATCGCTCCAAGCCCAACCGTCGCGACTTCCTGCTCCAGAGCAGCGCGTCCTCTCTTGGGCTGACTTCCATCGTCAACAGCCTCGCACAACTCAAGCTCATTGGCTCCGCTGCCGCACAGGGAGGAGGGGACTACAAGGCGCTCGTCTGCTTCTTCCTCAACGGCGGCAACGACTCGAACAACCTGCTCATCCCTGCTGGGACCACGAGCGCAGCACGCACGGCCTATGTTAATGGACGCGGTGCCACGGTGCTCGCTATTCCTGATCCTAGCTTTGACTTCACTCCGGCGAATGCAGCCAATGGATATTGGACGGGCT
>CAUJJC010000034.1 GCA_963204975.1 Verrucomicrobiota bacterium
CACGGTGGCCAGGTGTGTCTTCCCGGAGGCATACCACTGATGCTTCCCACCCTCGGCAAAAAATATGCCCGCGGCCTCTTCCAAGTAGGCCACATCTCGTTGTATGTGAATCGCGGCCTGGGCACCATCGGTCCGAAAGCACGCTTCGCTTGCTCGCCGGAGATCACAGAGATCACCTTGACCACCAAAGCCTAGCGCCGCCAGTTGCCATGCGCCTTGTGTTCACTATGATCGCGCCGCCATGAGTGACGCCTTCAAAAAAATTCTCGCCATACATGCGGAGAATCCTTTCACCAAGTTCGCGGACTTGCTCGACGTGAAAGGCACAGGTCCCAAGACGCTGGCGAAGGTGAAGCCGCAGTTGAAGTATGAGAAGTAAATCCCAACTGATGCCTGCAAAACCAATGCTATCGAAGAAACGTCGTGAAAAGTGGGTGACCCGGCTGGCTACGCCAAACGGGGAGTTTGGTCGGCATTCGTCGAGCCTGATGGATGAACTGAAGGGGGAGATCACGAAGGATGGAGTCTCCGCTTTGGTCGATCATCTGCGGCAGTGCGGGGCAATACCCGAGAGCTACGGGCACGACTCCAGTGAGGAGAAGCTGTATTCCAAATACACCGACTCGATTCTCTCCCTGGCCTTCCAGACGATGGGGATGAGTTCACTTGTGCTGTCGGAGCGAGCTGACGCGGCAGACGTGGAGTGTGTGGCCAAAGGGTTTAGCTTTGTAGCCGACGCGAAGGCTTTCAGGTTGAGCCGCACAGCGAAGAACCAAAAAGATTTCAAGGTGCAGGCCATGCACGGATGGAAGCGTGGCAAACCTTTCGCGATGGTGGTTGCACCGCTCTATCAACTGCCATCCAGCAGCAGCCAGATCTACGAACAGGCCGCCACTCGGAGTGTGTGCATCTTCTCTTACTCGCATCTGGCAATGATGGTTGAGTTTGCTCAAGGCACCGGGAAGACGAAGGCGGTGCCCTTGCTCCACGAGGTTTTCAAGACGGTGGAGGCTCTGCATCCTGGCAAGAGTGCCGCGAACTACTGGCTGCCGTTGAACCGTCTGATCCTTGAGTTTCATCCTTCACTGCGTGGTTTGTGGGAAAAGGAGAAGCTGGCGGCAGCGGAGTCCGTGGTGGCGGCGCGTGAGGAGGCGCTCACCTACCTCATGCGGGAGCGCGAACGTTTGATGGGACTGAGCAAGGATGCAGCTATTGCTGAGTTGATAAGGTTACAGAAACTCGACAGTCGTGAGAAAGTGATTCGTTCCGTCTCCGACAACGGATTACTCAACCTCCATTGACACATGGCTTTCCCCACAGACAGCATTCAGAACACGGACGGCATCGCTGCCATGAAGCAGATGGCGGCGGACTCAGTGCATCTGATTCTGAGCGACATTCCATATGGCATCGCTGCGGAGGAGTGGGATGTGCTGCATAACAACACCAACTCTGCGTTGCTTGGTTCCAGCCCAGCGCAGGAGAAGGCGGGCGCGATTTTCAAGAAGCGCGGCAAGCCGATCAACGGCTGGTCGGAGGCGGATCGCGCGATTCCGCGTGAATACTACGAGTGGTGCAGCCAGTGGGCCGCTGACTGGCTACGTGTGCTGAAGCCAGGCGGTTCGGCAATCATCTTCGCCGGGAGGCGTCTGTCACATCGCTGCATCTGCGCGATGGAAGATGCGGGCTTTAGTTACAAGGACATGCTGGCCTGGATGCGCGAGCGAGCGCCGCATCGGGCGCAGCGGTTGAGCGTGGTGTATGAGAAGCGCGGCGACGACAAGAACGCACTGGCGTGGAACGGCTGGCGGGTGGGTAATCTGAGGCCCACCTTTGAGCCGATCCTGTGGTTCACCAAGCCCTACAAGATCGGCACCACCATCGCCGACAATGCACTGAACCACGGTCTGGGTGGCTACAATGAAGAGGCGCTGCTGCGCTACGTAAAGTCGCCAGACAACGTGATCCATTGTGGCTTGGCACCCGGCGAAGGCGGACTGCATCCCACGCAGAAACCGGTGAAACTGATGCAAGCGCTGATCGAACTGGTGACCGCTGAGGGCCAGATGGTGGTCGATCCCTTCTGCGGCAGCGGCACCACGCTGGTGGCGGCGAGGAATACGGGCCGACACTATTTAGGGTTCGAATTGTCCGCAGACTACTGCCGCGTCGCGAAGGGGCGATTCGAAGATGATCTATTCATAGGCAAACAACCGGAGACTGGGGCACTCCATGCGGATCGCCCGCTGCGAGGATTGTTAACTCAGGACATTCCAGCCGCCTGAATTGACGTCTTTCCACGGGAACTGTATTCGACAAATGCCGGAAGGACTCTCGCGAGAGTTCATGACCCAACCCCTCACCTTGACCACCAACGCCTAGCGCCGCTAGTTGCCATGCGCCTTGTGTTCACTATGATCGCGCCGCCATGAGTGACGCCTTCAAAGAATTTCTCGCCAAACGTGAAGCTGATCAACACGCCCGCGACGGGGCACAGCGCTGGTTTTGGGTGGCACTCGTAGTCGCGGTGGTCGTCGTGATGGCCATCATTCTTTTGCGCGGTGATCCCTCCACGAAGATCCTGAATCCAAACACCGCGAGCGCGGAAGAACTCGTCACGCTTCCGGAGGTCGGCCCCACCATGGCCAGCGCGATCATAGCCAAGCGCAATGAGAAGCCTTTCATCAAACCCGAAGATTTGCTCGAGGTGAAAGGCATCGGACCCAAGACGCTGGAGAAAATGAAGCCGCGGCTCACGTTCCAGAAGTAGCCGCACTCGACTCCTCGCATGACATCCCCACAAGCCATCGACCGCTATGCCGCCAACGTTGATCCGGGCGTGCGTGCATCGGTTTATGAAGGCACAAAGGTGCCCACCGAATGGCGGCGGCAGGCTCTGTGGCGCGACTACGCTGATCCCGATGCTCTGCGCAAGCTGGCATCCCAGATCAAGCAGCACACCCTCGATCACCTGGATCAGTATCTCGAACAGGCGACCGCCAAGATGGAGGCGAATGGCGTGGAGGTGCTCTTCGCCACCACGCCCGAGCGCGCCCGTGATCTGGCTCTGCAAGTGCTCCAGCGCGAGCTGGCGAAGACGGTGGTGAAGTCCAAGTCGATGCTGAGCGAGGAATTGCACCTCAATGCCTTCCTCGAAGGCTACGGCATCGAGTGCATCGAGACTGACCTCGGCGAGTTCATCATCCAGATCGACGACGACATTCCCAGCCACATCATCAAGCCCATCGTTCACAAGAATCGCCGCGACATCGCGAAGAGCTTCGAGCGCGAAGGACTGGGCGATTACAACGATGATCCCGAGACCATCACGCGACGTGCTCGTAAGCACCTGCGCACCGGATTCCTCCGCGCTGACTGCGGCATGACTGGCGGCAATTTCGTCTCCGCAGAGTCAGGTCGCATGGTGCTGGTCACGAACGAAGGCAACGCACGCTGGTGCGTCACGGCTCCCCGGCTTCACATTGCGATGATCGGCATTGAGAAACTCGTGCCCCGCGACCGCGATCTCGGCGTGATGCTGAATTTGCTCGCACGCAGTGCCGTCGGTCAGCAGCTCACGGTTTACACGCAGTTTGTGAACGGACCCCGCAGCCCTGGGAAGGATGGACCCGAGAAGATGGTGGTCATCTTTGTCGATGGTGGCCGCAGTCGTGTGTTAGGCAGCGAGTATCGAGAGATTTTGCGCTGCATTCGTTGCGGTGCCTGCCAGAACGTCTGCCCCGTGTATCGCCAAGCAAGCGGTCATGCCTACCGAGCGACGTATCAAGGTCCTGTCGGAGCCGTGCTCAGTCCTTTGCTCAGCAACGATTTCACACAGCTCGCCGACCTGCCCAAGGCCTCATCGCTCTGCGGTGCATGCAATGAAGTCTGCCCCGTGGACATTCCGATCCCTGATCTCCTCGTGCGACTCCGTGACAAGGCCTTCCGCGAGGGTGCCACGGAAGCCAAGCGCGGCACTCCGCCCATGGCCCCCTACGCCTGGATCGCCACGCATCCCACCGCATGGCGCACTGGCATCAAATTGAGCAACGTAGCCAATGTGCTGCCCATCAATCTAACGCCCGTCCCCGCGCTGCAACGCTGGCTGGGGGCTCGTGAGTTGCCCGAGTTCCGTGGTGGCAAGTTCCGCGAGTGGATGAATGCGCGAAAGCACTGACGCCACCACGCGAGTGTTGCCGCTCCATGTTCCCAGAGGAGGCCGAAAGAACCGCCTCGCGGATGGACGTTTGGTTTTTTCCATCCATTTATGAAACCACGTCATCTCCTCTCCGCGCTCATGCTGGCCGCCGTGCCCGCCTTTGCTGAAAACAATGTTCCACCTCCCGGCTTCACCGCGCTGTTCAACGGCAAGGACCTCTCCGGCTGGTATGGCTGGGGCACGCAGGACCCGACCGATCTGGCGAAGATGTCGGAAGCCGAGCGCGCTGAGTATAAAAAGAAGTCCATCGAAGGCGGTCTGAAAGATGCGAAGGGCAACGACAAGGGCGATCACGTCAACGCGCACTGGAGCGTGCAGAACGGTGAACTCGTCAATGACGGCAAGGGCCTCTATCTCACCACCGAGAAGGACTACGGCGACTTCGAGTTCATGGTCGAATACAAGATGCTGCCGCTCGGCGACTCCGGCATTTACCTGCGCGGCCTGCCACAGGTGCAGATCTGGGATTACACCGAAGAAGCTAAGTTCAAGCTCGGTGCCGACAAGGGCTCGGGCTCGCTTTGGAACAACAAGGGCGAGGAAGGCAAGTTCCCGACCAAGCGCATGGACAAGCCTTTCGGCGAGTGGAACACCTTCCACATCAAGATGATCGGCGAGCGTGTGACCGTCACCTTCAATGGTGAAGTCGTGGTGAACAACGCACCGATGGAGAACTACTTCGCCAACGCCAAGGCTGGCTACAAAGCCTTTGGCAAGCCCGGCGAACCAAAGAAGGAAGAGCCGAAAAAGCCCAACGGCTTCATGATTGACCCCGCCTTCCCGAGAGGGCCGATCCAGCTCCAGACACACGGCAGCGAGATTCGCTGGCGCAATGTGTATGTCCGCGAGATCAGCGGCGAGGAAGCCAACAAGGAACTCGCTGCCCGCAATGCTGACGGCTTCACTGAATTCGTGAACGGCAAGGATCTCAGCAACTGGCAGGGTGCCCTCGACAGCTACGAAATGAAGGACGGCGCGATCACCTGCAAGCCCGGCAAAGGCGGCGACCTCCTCACCAAGGAGGAATACGAGAACTTCATTATCCGCACCGAGTTCAAGCTGCCGCCTGCCGGTAACAACGGCATCGCCCTGCGCACTCCCCTCGGCGGTCACTCCGCCTCTGATGGCCTGGAACTCCAGGTCATCGACAGCGACGGCTACAATGCCAAACAAGCCGCTGCGGGCAAAAATGGTCTGGAACCCTACCAGTATCACGGCTCGCTCTACCACTGCGTGGGTGCCAAGCACGGCTACCTACGCCCGGTCGGTGAGTGGAACTTCCAGGAGATCGAAGTCCAGGGCCAGAAGATCAAGGTCACGCTCAACGGCACCAAGATCCTCGATGTGGACATCGACACCTTCGACCGCAGCCAGATCAAGCACCCGCCCAAAGGACTCGACCGCAAGAGTGGCCATATCGGCTTCGCCGGTCATAGCGATCCGGTGATGTTCCGTAGCTTCAAGGTGAAGAGGCTGTAAGCCCTCCCCGATCCGAACCTCTCCAACCAACCGCGAAGCGGGCCAGCATTGGCCCGCTTTTTTGTTGAGTGAGATCCATCGTGAAGCGGTGAAACCTACCGCAGTGCGAGTGTGCCTGCGCTCAAGGACATGATCGTGGAGCCCGCTTCATCATTCCTCTGCAGCGAGTAGATTGATAAAGGCGTCCCCAGCCAAGCCGCAGAGCGGCGACCGATATGTAGCCCTGCCTTTCAAGGCCGGGAATGACACGATAGAATAGACACCAGTCGCAGCGCGACGCCCGAACCTTCCACCACCTCCCTGACCATGGCTGCTTCGTTCCACTCGCTGAACTACCATCTCATCTGGAGCACCAAGGATCGCTACCCTTGGCTCACTGGCGACATCGAATCCCGCGTGTGGGAATACCTGGCAGGTATCGCCAGAGATAAAGGCATGACGGCCATCTGCGTCGGCGGTTATCGGGACCAAGTGCATCTGCTAGTTCGCGTGCCGCCCACGTTGGAGTTGAGCAAGGCGGTGCAACTTCTCAAAGGACCATCGTCCAAGTGGCCGCGAGAGACGCTCCCTGGGTTCTCAACGTTTCATTGGCAGAACGGCTACGGAGCCTTCACCGTCAGCAAGTCGGGCATCGAAAGTGTGGTCGAATACATCCGTGGTCATGCCGAGCATCATCGCGTGAAGACGTTCCAGGAGGAGTTTGTTGAGTTTCTGAAGCGGCACGAGATCGATTACAGGCCGGAGTATCTCTGGGGGTAGGCGGAGTCTTCGGGTGTCGCTCTACGACACATGATGGTGATGACGAGTGGTCCCGGCCTTGAAGGGCCGGGCTACGCAACAGTCGCCGCTCTGCGGCTGGATTGAATTCACTGCTCTTGGATCACCACGCCGTGAGAATCTACTCGCTCACGCTCTTCGGATCGAGCGCATCGCGCAGGGCGTCGCCGAGGGTGTTAAGCGCTAGCAGCGTGGAGCAAAAGAAGAGCGCGGGACCGAGCAGCAGCCACGGATGGGATTGGATGGCACCGGCACCTTCACCGATGAGGACTCCCCAGGAGGCGAAAGGAGGCTGCACACCGAGACCGAGGAAGCTGAGCGTGGCCTCCAGGAGCATGACGCCAGGAACCGTGAGGCTGGCGTAGATGACGATGCTGCCGGCGACATTCGGCAGCAAGTGACGGAGGAGAATCTGCGCGAAGCTGGCTCCATAAGCGCGAGCGGCGGTGATGAACTCCTGGTTCTTCAGGGCGAGGACTTGGCCTCGAACGACGCGCGCCATGGTGAGCCACTCGACTGCGCCGATGGCGGCGAAGAGGAGCCACAATTCGCGGCCAAACACAACGGTGAGCAGGATCACGAACGTCATGAACGGGAACGCGTAGAGGATATCCACGAAGCGCATCATGGCGGAGTCCACGCGCGGATGGCTGAGGCCGGAGAGAAGGCCATAGCCGACGCCGATGACCATGGCGACGAGCGTGGCGACCATTCCAACGAGCAAGGACATTCGCCCGCCGTAGAGTAGTCGGGTGAAGAGATCACGACCGAGCGAATCGGTGCCGAGCCAGTGCGACCACGATGGTGCTGAGGCTCCGAGTTTCAAATCCTGCGAGGCCTCGGTGTAAGGCGAGAGCCACGGTCCGCAGCCGCACATCAACACGAGGAAAACGAGGAAGAGCATCGCGATCACGGTGCTGCGATGGCTGGTCAATCGACGCCATGCAGCTTGTCCAGGAGACTCGTGCAGCGTGCTCATGACTTGAGTCCAACGCGGGGATTGATGACGGCCTGGATGATGTCCACCAGGAGATTGAAGCCCACGATCATCGCGGCATAAAACGCTGCCGTGGCACTGGCGAGCGCGTAGTCGCGATTGATGGCCGCGCTGATGAAGTGCTGGCCGAGACCAGGGATCTGAAAGACCATCTCGGTGACGAAGGACCCGGTGAGCAAACCAGCGGCCGCAGGACCGAGGAAGTTCAGCAGCGGCAAACTCGCGAGCTTAAGCGCATGACGGAACACGACTGCACCTTCGCCAGCGCCCTTGGCACGCGCAGTGCGGATGAACTCCTGGGCGAGTGTCTCGCGCAAGCCCCCACGCGTGAGTCTTGCCACATAGGCGGCATAGATGAGACCAAGGGTGAGCGAGGGCAGCACCCAATCATCCGCATCATACCAGCCCGCGACGTTGAACCAGTTGAGCTTTAATCCAAACACGAGCGCGATGAGCGGACCAAGCACGAGGCTGGGCGCGCAGATGCCGAGCGTGGACATGAGCATGGCGCTGCGATCTTCCAGTGAGCCGGGTCGCAGTGCGGCGAGTGCTCCAGCAGGAACGCCTAGACCGATGGCGATGAGCAGTGCTGGCAGGCCAATCGCTGCCGAGATGGGGAACCCGTGGCGAATGATGTCGGACACCATCTGGCCGCGAAACTTGTCGCATGGTAGTTCACCGATCACGGCCAGCTTCAGCACTCGCCAGAACTGGATGTGAATGGGCTTGTTCAGACCATACAGCTCAACGAGTTGCGCCTTGGCCTGCTCGCTCATCGCTCTCTCGCCATCCAGCGGGCCACCGGGTGCCTTCTTGAGCAGGACGAAGGTGATCAACATGGTGATAAAGACCACCACGATGCCCTGCAACAATCGGCTGATGAGGAAGCGAGCCATGGATGCTGATCAAGTGCCAGAGTGCGGGTTGGCCGAACGCTCGATGAAGCGCATCGAATGGTCGATGAAAGTCAGCAGCACGTCG
>CAUJJC010000035.1 GCA_963204975.1 Verrucomicrobiota bacterium
CTATATCTGGCAGCCCATCGGCACCATTCACAAATACAACATCATGCCGCTGGTCGTGGGCAGTCTGAAGACCACGCTCGTGGGCTTGGTATTCGCCGTGCCGCTGGCCTTGCTGGCCGCCCTGTATGTGTCTCAACTGGCTGCACCAAGAACGAAGGAATGGCTGAAGCCGGCTATCGAACTGCTCTCAGGCATCCCCTCGGTGGTGGTGGGCACCTTTGCCCTTCTGGTGCTGGCCTCGTTCCTTCAGAGTATCTTTGGCTATCAAACGAGACTGAATGCCTTCGTCGCTGGCATTGCCCTGGGATTGTCGGTGATTCCACTGGTCTTCTCGGTGGCGGAGGATGCGCTGACGAGTGTGCCGCGCAGCTACGTGCAGGCGGCGCTGGCTCTGGGCGCATCGAAGTGGCAAGCGGCGTGGCAAATCGTATTGCCTGCGGCTTTGCCAGGCGTGTTCGCCTCCGTGGTGCTGGGCTTTGGGCGTGCGATCGGCGAGACGATGATCGTGCTGATGGTCACATCGGCGAGTGTGATGTCGTGGAGCATCTTTGACGGCACGCGAAGTCTCACTGCCACCATTGCGGCGGAGATGGCGGAAGCCGTGGCGGGTGGGCATCACTACCGGATGCTCTTCATGCTGGGCTCGATTTTGTTTGTGGTAACTTTTGTGACCAACATGATCGGCGACATTGTGATTCATCGGCTGAAAGGCCGTCTGGAGGGCAAGGCATGAGCACGAAGCCTTCTGCCAGTCTTCAGCGCCAGGGCATCGACTGGGGCAGCACGATGTTCACGATGATCACCGCATCGGCCACGGCTCTGATCTTGATCATCCTGGTCTGCATCCTGGGCAATATCGTGCTCAATGGACTGCCGAACCTCACCTGGCGATTCGTCTCCACGATTCCAAAGGAGAACTTCTTCGATGCGAACACGACAGGCGTGCTGGCGATGATCATCGGCACCACCATCCGCGTGCTGGTGATGACCTTGTTTGTTATTCCGGTCGGGGTGATCACAGCGGTGTATCTCACAGAGTATGCGAGGGCAGGATCTCCCTACACTCGCATCATCCGTGCGGCGGTGAACAACCTCGCGGGCGTGCCGTCCATCGTTTTCGGCCTGTTTGGTGTCGGCTTTTTCATGAACTTCATCGGAGGAAATCTCGATGCGATGCTCAATGAACCAAGCCCGCACTGGAAGCAGCCCTCAGTGCTATGGGCATCGCTGACGCTCGCGGTGATGACGCTGCCTGTGGTGATCGTGACCACGGAGGAGGCGCTCAAAGCGATCACGCCGGGCCTACGCGAGGCGTCATTGGCGCTTGGTGCCACGAAGCTGGAGACCATCTGGAAGATCGTGCTGCCCAATGCTCTGCCTGGCATTCTCACGGGCGGCATCCTTGCGGTCAGCCGCGCGGCGGGCGAGGTAGCACCGATTCTCTTCACAGGCGCGGCCTACTACATGGCTGAGCTGCCGAAGGCGCTCACGCATCAGTTCATGGATCTCGGCTACCATATTTACGTGCTCTCCACGCAGTCACCCGACATCGAGAAGACGCGCCCGATTCTCTATGCCACGGTGCTGGTGCTCCTGCTCCTTACCTTTTCACTCAACGCCATCGCCATCTTCGCCCGTGCGCGGATGCGCAAGTCGATGCGCGCCGGACATTGATCTTTTTTTCTCATGGCCATCGTTTCCAATGTGACTATCAGCGCTGACAGTATCGCCGCCATGCCGGCAGCGATTGAGGCCCGCGACGTGAAGCTTTACTACGGTGCCAGCCAGGCGCTCAAAGGTATCTCGATGACGATGCGCGAAAAGCTGGTGACGGCCTTCATCGGCCCGAGCGGCTGTGGCAAATCGACGTTCCTGCGGTGCTTCAACCGCATGAATGATCTGATCGACAACGTGCGCATCACAGGTCTGATCGAGATCGACGGGCAGGACATTTATGGCAAAGACATCGACGTGATCGAACTGCGGAAGCGCGTGGGCATGGTCTTCCAGAAATCGAATCCGTTCCCGAAGAGCATCTACGAAAACGTGGCCTACGGGCTGCGCCTGCAAGGCATCAAGAGCAAGTCCGATCTGGACGACACTGTGGAGCAAAGCCTGCGTGGCGCGGCGATCTGGGACGAGGTGAAGGACCGCCTGCACTCCAGTGCGCTCGGCCTTTCTGGCGGACAGCAGCAACGTCTGTGTATTGCACGAGCCATTGCCATCAAGCCGGAGATTCTGCTCATGGACGAGCCCGCCAGTGCGCTCGATCCCATTGCCACGGCGAAGATTGAGGAACTCATCGTCGAACTGAAAAAGGACTTCACGATTGTGATCGTGACGCACAACATGCAGCAGGCCGCGCGCATCAGCGACCAGACCGCTTTCTTCTACCTTGGCGAGTTGATCGAGTTCGATACGACGAAGAAGATATTTACCAACCCCTCCAAGCAGCAGACCGAGGACTACGTCACAGGTCGATTTGGCTGATGTGGTTCTCAGTTCTCCGTTCCCGGTTCTCTGGTGGTCTTAGTGTCCCCGAGAGCCTTCAACCGAGAACTGTGAACCGTGAACCGAAAACAATGACATCATGAATACGCACCACGATCAGGAACTCTCCGAACTCAAAGATAAGCTGCTCACCATGGCCAGTCTTACGGAGGAGGCGATTACACAAGCGGTGAAGGCGCTGGTGGAACGTGATGACGAGGTGGCGCGAAAGGTGAAGGTTGCGGACAATTTGATTGATCGTCTGGAACTCGAAATCGACGAGATGGCCATCGTGCTGCTCTCCAAGGCACCGCTAGCCCGAGACTTGCGGTTCATTGTGGTGGCTATGAAGATCTCTCAGAACCTTGAACGCGTTGGTGACGAGGCTACGGCTATTGCGAAGCGGGCGATCAAGCTCAACCAGGAACCCCAGCTCAAGCCGTATGTCGATATTCCACGCATGGCAGAGCTGGCACTCTCGATGATCAAGGACAGCCTGGATGCTTTCATCACTCGCGATGCCGCCAAGGCACGCGCTGTGCTGCCTCGCGATGAAGAGGTCAACGCCATGCACAAGCAGCTCCAGCGTGAGTTGGTGAGTTACATGCTGGAGGCACCGCCTAACATCTCCCGCTGCCTGCACCTCATGCAGGTGGCCAAGCGCATCGAGCGCATCGCTGACCATGGCACCAACATCGCCGAGGAAGTGGTGTATCTCCATGAGGGCAGGGACATCCGGCATCTCAAGGCTCAGGGTGTTGAAGAATGAGGCTGGATTTCGGCCTGCAATCGTTGATTCATAACTCCACCATGGCTTCGATACTTGTCATTGAAGATGAACCCGATGCTGCGGAGCTGTTGGCGTTCAACTTGCGAGCGGCTGGTCATGAAGTCACGCTGGTGGACGATGGGGGGCGAGGCTTGCGGGTGGCGCAAACGACGCGGCCGGACCTGATCCTTCTGGATCGAATGCTGCCAACGATGAGCGGGATCGAGATTTGCCGGGCCTTGCGCGGAGATGCGGTGACGCAGGATCTTCCGATCAGCATGCTCACCGCGCGGGCGGCGGAATCGGATCGAGTGAAAGGATTCGAATGCGGTGCGGATGACTATGTGACGAAACCTTTCTCGATGCGTGAACTGATGCTGAGAGTGCAAAGCCTGCTGAAGCGCAGGCAGCCGGTGAACTCCGTGGGACAGCAGCTCAAGGCTGGCGATCTGGTGCTCGATCTGGCCAGTCAGTCTGCGCAGATCGAGGGCGAGCAGGTGAGATTGACGGGCACGGAGACGAAGCTGCTGGCGATGCTCCTGCGGGCCGGGGGGCAGTCGGTTTCCAGGCAGCAGTTGCTCACCGATGTGTGGCAGTATGCCGCTGACAGCGATACCCGCACGGTGGATAGCCATATTAAGCGACTGCGGTCAAAACTTGGTCCCCTGGCGCACTATGTTGAAACGGTCCAGGGCGTAGGCTACCGGCTCTCGGTTGGCTGATCCCATGCTCTGGCTCTCGCTCATTTTTCTCACGGCTGCGCTGCTTGTCATCTGGCGGCAGGGGAAGCGATTGGCGGCATTGAGGGAGACGCATGAAAGCCTGGTGCGCAGACTGAAGGCGGAGCATCAGATGGAACTCGCCCAAGGTCTGGCGAGCAGTGATGCGGTGATCCAGAGCATGGAGGAAGGGCTCTTACAGCTCGATGCCAATGGCAGGGTGATGCATGCGAATGCGGCGATGCGCTCGTTGTTCAAACTGGATGACTCCGCCAAGGGGCGAACCGTGATGGAGGCGATGCGGATTCATCAGGTGCAGGACATTGTGCAGCGGACGTTTCAGGAAGGACGGGTGCTGGAGGCTGAGATCGAGATGACGGAACTGGGAGGTCCTGTGCGTTGCTTCCAGGTGAACAGCGCTCGCATACCCGATGCAACGGGTGGCGGGCGCGGCGCAGTGCTGGTGTTTCATGACATCTCCCGCCTCAAGCTGCTGGAGCAGACGCGGCGTGAGTTTGTGGCGAATGTGAGTCATGAGCTGCGCACCCCATTGTCCATCATCAAGGGCTATGCTGAGACTCTGACGACAATGCCAGTGGACGCGGCGATGACTCAAAAGTTTGCGTCGATCATGGAACGTCACGCGGACCGGCTGACGGCATTGGTGGATGACCTGCTCACCATTTCGGGCCTGGAGTCCGGTCAGATGCGGATGAATGTGCTGCCTGTGGAATTGCACAAGGTCGTTCAGCGCGTGGTGGATGAGCTTGAAGAGAAGGCATCGTTCAAGGATGTGGAATTGGTCAATGATGTGCCTGGAGGCATGGCGGTGCCTGCGGATTCAGGGCGCTTGCAGCAGGTGCTGACCAACCTGATCGACAATGCGATCAAGTATGGTCGCGAGCATGGGCGGGTCATGATTGCGGCGTCTCTGAGTGACGATGAGGTGCTCATCTCGGTCAACGATGATGGCGCGGGAATACCCAAGGAGGCCCGAGAGCGGGTCTTTGAGCGGTTCTATCGGGTGGACAAAGCGAGGTCGCGCGATCAGGGCGGCACCGGGCTTGGCCTGTCGATTGTGAAGCACATCGTGCAGGCACATGGCGGACGGGTTTGGGTGGAGGCGAGTGAGATGGGCGGTGCCAGATTCTGCCTGACCTTGCCATTGAAACGGAATTGCTAAGCCTGATCGGACCTGTTCCAGTAGAGCATGTTTTATGTATTGATCGGACTGGCGGTGATCTGCGCAATCGCGGGGGCCTGGATGTTGGCCAGAGGAAGAAGCAAACGTGACGGGCTGAAATACGACTCGGACTGGTGGGCTCCGATCATGAGCGCCGAGCAGTTTGTGAAGTTTCAGAGCACGGTGGGCGAATACTTTAACGCGAAAGGACAGGCTGTGGAATGGTCGGCGGACAAGGGCATGGCCACGGCCAAAAACGGGGCGCAGATGGGCATGGGAAACATTGCCCAGATATGTGCCCAAGCCGAGGAATCTGAGTGGCCAGGCATCATCAGCGAGCACTTCAACCGGCTGGAAACTGCGGTGGCGCAAGCGAGTGCGGATGAGATCCCGCCGTGGGATCAGGTGAAGGCGGGGTTGACCATTCGATTGATGGCGAATGAAGCGGTGCCTGACCAGTTTCGCGGTAACAGCGTCTGGAGACGCGACCTCCAGGGCGTGGCGACCATGCTGGCCATCGACTATCCCGAAACGGTGGCAACCGTGTCTCGCGCCAGCGCTGTTGAATGGGGGATGCCGGATGAGCAACTGTTTGCTCACGCATTGGCGAACCTAGAGTCCACCTTCAAGCTCCATGAACCGGTGGTGAAGGACCTCATGAACGGCCCGCTGTTCCTCTTCTCGGCGGAGCATTTCTTTGCCGCAAGTCATGCGCTGCTACTGAATCGGATGCCCCAGTGCGTGGGTCCTTACGGAGCTGTGGTAGCCATTCCCACGCGGCATCTGTTGCTCTGCTGTCCGGTCAATACCTTCGATATTGTGAAGGACATCGGGGTGATGTTGAACATCGCCCACAAAGCGGAGACGGACGGTCCTGGTTCAATCACCAACCAACTGTATTTCTATCGCGATGGGTCGTTCTTTGTGATCGCTTCAGAGATGGGAGATGATCAGCAATTAAGACTGACTCCACCACCCGAATTTATTCGGGTGCTGGAAGAGCTGGAGGCGGCAGGCCAGGAAGGCTGACACCTTCACTTCCGTGGCAAATCTTCGATGCTGACAATGCGGCTGGTGACCTTTTGTTCGAAGGGAATTGTCTCGCCGGGAGTCTGTAGTTTGAGGCTCGTTGTGTAGGCTCCGAATGAAACGGTGTAGCGCTCGAGATCAAAGAGCAGGATGCCAGCCATGGACGAGTCATTGCTGATCTCCACCAGGGAAGCGGGCTTGTCTGCGCGACCGGCGGTGTTGCCGAATTTGCCTTCGAAAGCGATCTTGGCGTGCTTGCGGCCTTCGCGGGTTTCGATGCTTTGAAGTCGTCCGTTCATTTGCACGCGCACCTCGCCCACCTTGGGGAAGATGATTGTCTCATCAGCGCTCCAGGTGTCGCCAAGTCCGACAGGCACGGGCGGCAAGCCCATCTCGAGGGACTTGCGAAACAGGCTGGCGAAATCGCGTGAGTCCGCTATTGCCGAGAGGCCCACCACGGCTCCAGGCTCTGCGGCCAGGCTGGTGATATTGGCAATGTCGCGAAAGCGGTCACGGCCATCATAAATGAGAGTGAACGTCTTCCCCACCGTGCCCCCGAGTGCCTCCTGGAGCATCGGGTTTTGCTCGTTGGGATTGCTGGAGTCAAAGGTCAGCGTTTTGCCATTGTCTGCGAACTCTCCTTTCACCTGAGTGAAACGCACATCGACAAGTTTGTCCGAGGAGCCCTTCTTTTGCTTCACTCCCAGCTCAGTGGTCTGCACCACACGAATTGTATGTGACTGCGCGTTCTCAGATTTTTTACGCGTGCTCGTATCGGTCGAGGTCTCCTGACGATAAAGTTTTCCAGGCTGCCAGCGCGGGCGTAGGAGATATTTTTCCTCCTGGGCATGGACGCTGGCGGCTGCCAGAAGAATGGCGGACAGAATGAAAGTGTGAGTCATGAGGTGGAGGCAGATGGGAACGAATGCCCCTAGCGCAGGGCTGCGATGGCGTCGAGGAGGAGCACAAAACACAGTCACAGAAAAAGTTGGCACACATCCGGCTATGGATGAGGATGAGAGCATGAGGGCAGTGATGCTCCGAAGTCTTTTCGAAGGGCTGGCGGAGAATCGTTGCAATCAGGCCGAACTACATCAACCATTCCGCATCACCATGAAAAAAATTGAAGCCATCATCAAGCCCTTCAAGCTGGAAGACGTCAAAGAAGCCCTCTCAGGCGCTGGCGTTGAAGGCATGACCGTCATCGAAGTCAAAGGGTTTGGACGTCAGAAAGGACACACCGAAATCTATCGCGGCAGCGAATACACCGTGGACTTCCTTCCGAAGGTCAAGCTCGAGGTGGTGGTCGAAGACAGTCGCGCTGATGAAGTGGTCGATGCCATCTGCAAAGCGGCAAACACCGGCAAGATCGGTGATGGCAAGGTTTTCGTGAGCGAGGTGATCGAAGCCGTTCGCATTCGCACGGGCGACCGTGGCAATGCGGCAGTCACTGCTAGCTAGATCGCCATCTTCCGAAAGTTTTTTTGCGAACCGGCTTCCTCACCAGGAAGCCGGTTTTCTTTTGCACACACGCTGCCTCAGAAAGCAGCGAGGACTGCGGTGTGGTTCTGTAGTTGAACTGGCTGCGATTAGCCTTCTTTGCCACATCAGTGGTCAGCGAGCAGGAGGTTCCTCGTCTTCGTCTTCATCATCGTCCTCGAAGACGTCTTCATCCTCGTCGTCTTCATCAAAGAGGTCGTCCTCAGTGAAGTCATCGTCTTCATCATCGTCCTCCTCATCCTCTTCGTCGAATTCCACCTCCGCGTCGAAGTCGGACGGGTCGTCCGAGGCTGCGCTGGAGGCTGCCTCTGCGTCTCGTTTTTGGATTTGAATCAGCGCATCGGTCACGTCTTCCACGGTGTTCCACACCTTGTCGGCCACGTAGATGGGGGCCTTTTGCTGGGCGGCCAGAGCGACGGAATCGCTAGGGCGAGCATCGAGTTCGATCACCTTGCGGGATTGGAGCTGGTTTTCGGCAACGATGATCAGCCGGGCGTAAAAGACACTGCCGTTCACGTCATTGATCACCACGCGGTCCACCTTGGCACCGAAGGCCATGAGGACGTGGGAGAGGAGGTCGTGGGTGAGGGGCCGCTCCTTGGGGACGCCTCGCATGAACATGGAGATCGCATTGCCGACTTGTTCATCCACGTAGATGACGAACGTCTTTTCTTCATTGCCCAGGAAAAGCGCGACGCTGCCTTCGAGTGGCAACACAGCCTTCACCTGCACTTCCCTGACCTGATTTTTCATCGTGGGGCCATTCTGCCGCACAACAATTGGGCTGCAACCCTGGGTGCAGAGGGAGTGCAAAATCGGTGCGGGAACTCACGAGGTCGTGGGTGTCTCAAAGAAAAGAACTTTCGCGATATTGACAATCAATACTGATTATCATATAATACTGATAATCAAATGAAACTTAGCATTCTATCATTGCCCAGTTCGCCCCGCCCTTGGTTGTCTGCATTGCTGGTGCTATTTCTTGGGCTGGGACCGAGTCCTTCACGCGCTGTGGTGTCCGCCGGGGGGCTGGCGCTCATCGGCTATGACGACAACCTCGACACGTTCACGGTCGTTGCCCTTGAGTCATTAGGTGCCGATGAGGTGATTTACTTTACCAACAACGGCTGGAGCAGTTCCCAGGGGCAGTTCAATGGTGCAGATCCCACTCAGGGAGCGGGCAATGAATCGCTCATCAAATTGACGATCACAGCCCCCATGACCAAGGGGACGATCTTTTCGTCAGCGGCGGACGGGAGCGCATGGGCGTGGACCAAGACGGGCCTAATTCCCGGCCAGGAGGATGGCTTCGGAGAGTTCAGCGATCTGGCGATCGATTTCGAATCTGATCAAATCTATGCCTTCCAGGCTGGAGCGGCGAATCCCCTGAGCAATCCGATGAACTTCATCCACGCGGTTCATTTTGGTTCCGTGGACTACCCTGGTTTTTCAGACTCGGAAGACACACTGACCGGGGACCTGCCCCCAGGATTGTCCACGCTGGATAACACAGCCTTCGCCCACACGGACTTTGGATTTCACGGCGACGCGGATGGCAATCATTCGGCCTGGGGGCTAGATCTTTCGGCGGCGGAGGTGAAGGCCTTGCAGTCAAGTGGGGGGCACAAAGCGGACTGGCTGACCGCGATCAGCAAAAGTTCGAACTGGGGAGCAGGCCAGCCTGCGGTGTCCAGCTTGTTTGTCATGCCTGAACCGGGGCGGGGGATGCTGATGGCCGCAGGGCTGATAGCTCTGGCGGGACGCCGTCGAAGGGGTGGAAGAGTTGATCTTGTGCGAAAGCGCAGGATTTGATTTGCTGAATTATTATAATTTCCGTAATTTGCCGGGATTTTGAAACCCCGGTCCCTCATCACTTTCTTGTGCTTGTCCCTGCTGCCGCTGCGGCTGCTGGGGGTGAGTGTCATGATCAATGAGTATGGGAATGGGAACGGAACCGTGGCACCGGGGACCAAGATGTCTCGGAACGAGTTCATCGAGTTCGTGATCGTCGAGAAAACCTCTTCCGCAGCTCTTGCGGCGATGACTTTCGGTGATTCGAATGATGCGACCTCCATGCTCCAGGGGGTGTTTTCCTTTGATAGGGCCACGCTGGACTCCGTCCTTTCGGGGGCTTCGCTTTCCGAGTTTCTGCCGGGAACGATCATCGTGGTCAAGGGCTCCAGCCTGGGCGCTCAGGAGTTGGGCTACAATCCTTTCGATAACAATGCTGACGCCTGGAAGATCGAGCTGGTAGCCGGACAGGGAGCGAAGGATCACGTTGGGACGCTGATCAATGGCAACATCACTATCGGCAATGCAGGCGACGTGGTTTGGATCTCGACTAGCAATCCTCCCAGCCGGAACACGGATACCAGCGGCTTCGTTCACGCCATCGGGCATGACAACAATCCTGGACTGATAGCCAACAATGTGGCCGCCGCCTTTGGGGCCGAGAACATCCTGCGCTCCACCGCGACCTCGGGGGTCTCGATTGCCAACATGGGAGGCACGACAGAATCACTGGTGGCGACCACGACCTCGACCATGGGCACGACCAATGGCGGGGACAATTCCCTTTGGTTGGATGGCGTTCGCGCCTCTGCCATCCCTGAACCAGGGCGGGCTCTGCTCCTCGCTGCCGGTTTGTTGCTCGGTCTCACCCGTCGCTATCGCGTCAACGCCACTTCTGAATCATGACACTCCGCAAGCCAGCCTCCAGGCCCGCCCGCCGTCATCGCACTCATGCGGTGCTGAGCGATGTCACGGATTCGGGACGCTGGTGGGCGGAATCCACGGCGATCAAAGTGACCCCAGTGCCGTCCTCGCGAGTGCGATTTAGGAATATGGACCCCTTCGAGCGCTACCATTGGATGCGCTACGTCGTGGTGGGCCTTTCGATTGTGGCACCGTTGATCATCGTGGCGCAGGGGCTTCGGAATCAGGGGCACCGTCCCATCATGGATTGGGAAACCAGCCCCTTGGCAGAGGCCCGGCGTTGTGTGGAAACGGGACGTGCGCGGGAAGCGCTGCCTTCATTGCGCGTCGCGTGCCAGGGTGCTCCAGAGAAGCCGGATCTCCTGCGGGCGCTGGCTACGGTGGGTTTTGAGGTCTCGCCTGCCGAGGCACGGCGTTGCTTTCACAAGCTCGAACAGCTTCACCTTGCCACCACGGAAGACCGGGCATCCCATGCGATGCTGCTGGCGAAATTGAATGACTTCAATGGGGCAAAGGCGGTGCTTGGTCGAGTTTCGCGTGAGGATACGGCCCTGCCGGTCATCCAGCGGGCGTGGCTTGCTGTCTGGCGGGAAGCCGGAGATTTCCCTGCTGCGGCCAAAGCCCTGGAGGCCCTCGCGACCGTTGCTCCTGACGACGTGGATGCCAGTCTTGACCTCGCGAGCGCCATGGTTGAAAGCACGGCGTCGGTCGAGGTGATGCAGTCGGTGCAGCAGACCTTGTTGAACGGGCTGTCCCGATGGATGAACCAAGGCCGAGGTGGCGAGGTCTTGGAGCGGGCTTCGAGGCTGATGGCTCTCCCGTTCAGCGGCAATCAATGCCGTGCCCAGGCGGCGCAGATTCTTCGCAACCTTCCCGGTCAGCCTGCGGAGTATCGACTGGCAGCGGTTCGGCTCGGATTCCCAGCCAGCCTTGACCTGGCTGACGAAGACCTCCTTCGGAAGGCCTACATGGATGAGATTGCCTGGAATGGTGAACTCTCCGCCGAGGCCAAGGACGCTGTGGCCCGCTATTTCCAGCGGCAGCGGGAGCACGGACTGGTCATCGAATTGATTGCCCGGCCAGAGGCGCTGACGGAGCCATTGCTTTTCCAGCGTCGGCTTTCATCACTTCTGGAACTAGGAAACTGGAGGGAAGCCGGTGCCATGGCGGCGGCAGCGGATGCCCCCCGACCGACACATTCGCGTGCGGTGCTGGGTGCCATGGCCGTTCTGCAAGACCCCGCCGGACGCAGCTTCATGGCGGAACGGCTTTTGCTTGATGCACTGGCCGGAGCACGCGAGGAAAAACGGGCTGTGGACTGCTTTGCCACTGGCTGCGTCGCACTGGATCACTCCCTCCCAAACCTGGCATCTACCGCCTTCGCGATGGCGCTGGATTTCTCGACGGATCGCCGATCAACGATGGAGTCCATCATGCGATCAACGCGTGGGAACCCGATGCCCGTCGCGACGTTTCTCCGCGCACTCGAGGGCAGTGCGGCGCTTCGTGACGACGGCGTGCAGTCACATTTGATCTACCTCAGCCTCCTCGCGGGGCGGCAGGTGGATGCCATGAAGGAGATCATCCAGGTGCGCCGCCAGCAGGCACCGGGCGATACCTACTTGCGCTTCCTGGATGCCTTCGCCTTGCATCAGCAGGGCAAGTTTGCCCAGGCGGCACAGCAGCTTGTGCCGCTGCCTAAGTATCGCTGGCATCAGGGCGAAGCCGCCGTCATCGCTAGCATCGTGGCTGCCGCTGGGAATTTTGATCGCTCCAGTGCCTTGCTGGGCCAGATCGATACTTCCCTGCTTTATGCGGAGGAACGAGCACTCGTGGAGCCCTGGCACCAGCGTCTGAGTGAAGGCAGCGCTGTCTTGAACACGGCCATGACTCAATTCGAGAAGTGACTCAGAACCGAGTCTCCGCAGGGTCGCGCTTTGTTTTTGCGCTTTGCGTTCATCCGCCTAGAATCCTAGCCCCATGCGCACCCCCACGATCCTCGCCCTTGCCCTCACCACGGCTGCTGCTTCCGCCGCCGACGCTGGTAAAGCCGACTTCGCCACTCAGGTGAAGCCCATTCTCGAAGCTGCCTGCGTTCACTGCCACAGCGAGAAGAATAGCAAAGGTGACCTCATCATGGAAACGAAGGAAGCCATGATCAAAGGCGGTGAAGATGGCACCGCTCTCGTCCCTGGGGACCCCGCGAAAAGCCCGATTTACAGCCTGTGTCTGCTCGCTGAAGACGATGATGACGTCATGCCACCGAAGAAGGAGGGCGTGCTCGACAAGACCCAGATTGCGATCATTGGCGACTGGATCAAGCAAGGCGCACCGTGGCCTGAAGGCGTTGTCCTCAAGCAGACCTCGCGCGTCACCTTTGTGAAGCATGTGCAGCCGATCCTGGAGGAGAACTGCCTCTCCTGCCACAACCCCGATAAAGCCAAGGGCGACTGGGACGCCAGCACCCGCGTCACCGCATTCGGATCAGGCGAGAACGCGCCCAGCATCGTCGCCTTCGACGTGGCCAAGAGCCCGATTCATGGGCGCACGATCCTCGAGAAAGACGATGACGAACTCATGCCGCCCACGAAGTCGGGCGGGCCTCTCAGCAAGGAAGAGATCGCCATTCTGAAGGGCTGGGTGGAGCAGGGGGCCGTCTGGCCCGATGGCATCACCTTGAAGGCCAAGGAAAAGAAGTCTGGCCCGGTCAACACGCCGGACACGCTCGATCTGGTGAAGAAGATTCGCGAGTTCATCATCGCCACCTCCAAGGAGAAAGGCGAAGGCGAGATGCAGAAGTATGACAGCAAGATCCCCAAGACCGGAGTGAACTACCAGATGGTGCCGATCAAGAGCGGTGAATTCACCATGGGCAGCCCGGCCTCCGAGGCCACGCGTGGCGAAGACGAAGGCCCGCAGGTGAAGGTGAAAATCAAGCCCTTCTGGATGGGCGCAAAGGAAGTCTCCTGGGACGAGTATCAGCCGTTCATGATCACGGCGGTGGACCGCAACAAGGACGGCTCGCCCAAGAACTGGAAACCCGCCGACAAGATCGCCGACCTCGTCAGCCAGCCGACCACGCCCTACACCGAGATGTCCTTCGGCATGGGCACTGATGGCTATCCTGCGATTTGCATGACACACCACGCGGCCAACAAGTATTGCCAGTGGCTCAGCGCGCAGACCGGACACTTCTACCGCCTGCCCACAGAAGCCGAATGGGAATACGCCGCGCGCGCAGGGTCGAAGACTGCCTATTTCTTCGGCGATGATCCGGCGCAGCTGGCGGAGTATGCGTGGATCTTCGATAACGCGGAGAACTACCAGTATTCCAAGGTCGGCAAGAAGAAGCCGAACCCCTGGGGCCTCTACGACATCTACGGCAACGTGGTGGAATGGTGCCTGGACCAATACTATGCCGACTCGTATGGCAAGGTGAGCGGTGTGCTCGACGGCAGCAAGTGGGTGCCAAGCAAGACGCCGTATCCGCATGTGGTGCGCGGCGGCTCGTATGACGACGATCCTGACATGTGCCGCAGTGCCTTCCGCCGTGGTTCCGAGGTCGAGTGGAAATCCCAGGACCCACAGCTCCCGAAGAGCATCTGGTATCACACCGACGCCAAGTGGCTGGGCTTCCGCATCGTCCGTCCGCTGGAGATCCCCACGGCCGAGGAGATGTTCGCCGCCTGGAACAACGGCGTGGCGAAGGAGTAGTCCGCGTCGCTGACATCCCTCTGAGAAACTTCGCGAGCGCTTCGAGAAATCGGGGCGCTTGTTTCGTTTGGTCAACCCTCGACGCACCATCCCGCAGTTGCACACCGCCCTCATCTCGCCTCCATCACGACCCATGATTCGCACCGCCGCTCTCATCCTCGCCGCCACGTCGGTCTTTGCTCAACCCGCCACGACACCGCTCTACTGGCCGGACAAGAATGGCCCCACCCAGGATGGCATCGTTCCGGACGCCGAGGCCGCCAAAATTCCCACTGAGTGGGACGAAGCGAGCGGCAAGAACATTGTCTGGAAGACCGAACTGCCGGAGGAAGAGGACGGTCACAGCACACCGATCATCGGCGGAGATTTGATCTGGTTCACCTCCGCCACCACGGACGGCAAGAAGCAATGGATCAACTGCTTTGACCGGCACACGGGCAAGCAACTGCATCACAAGCTGCTCTTTGAGAACCCCGATCCCGAGCCGCTCGGCAACCCGCTCAACAACTACGCCGCACCCTCGCCCGTGCTGGAGGCCGATGGCTTGTATGTCCACTTCGGCACGTATGGCACCGCGAAGCTGAACCCGCTCAACGCCGAGGTGATCTGGCAGCGCCGCGACATCAACGTGAACCACTTCCGCGGTCCGGGCTCGTCGCCGCTGCTGTGGAAGAATCTGCTAATTCTCACCTTCGACGGCATCAATGAGCAGTTCACCATCGCGCTCGACAAGATGACGGGCAAAACCGTGTGGAAGACTCCGCGTAGCACCGACTACGGCGACCTGGACAAGGACGGCAAGCCCACGCGCGATGGCGACATGCGCAAGGCCTACTACACGCCCACGGTGTTCGAGATCAACGGCAAGCCGGTGCTCATCAGCGTCGGCTCGCGCGCGGCCTTCGGCTATGATCCCGAGACCGGCAAGGAACTGTGGACGATCCCGCACGGCGGATTCAATGCAGCTCCTCGCGCGCTGATGATGCCAGGCATGCTGTTCCTCAACACGGGCTCCGAACGCTCGCACACGCTCGGCGTGCGCATCGACGACAAGATGGCAGGCGACATCAGCAAGAC
>CAUJJC010000036.1 GCA_963204975.1 Verrucomicrobiota bacterium
CGGCGGTTTTGGCAAAGGTGGTGGCGGTGGCGGATTCGGCACCGGCATGGGCATGGGTGCAGCGGGAGGCTTCGTCAGCCTGCCGCCAACGATGCGCGCCCGATGCAGCACGGCAGAACGCCTTGAGAAGCTGCGCCAGAACGGCGGCAGCGCTGAGTGTGAGGCAGCGGTATCGAAGGCCCTCGAATGGCTGAAGACCAAGCAAAACAAAGACGGCTCCTGGGGCACCGCCCACAAGTCAGCGATGACCGGCCTCGCCTTGCTCTGCTACCTCGGACGCTGTGAGACGCCCGAGTCTCCCTTCTATGGCGACAACGTGATGAAAGGGATCATGTATCTCATCGAGCTATCGAAGAAGAATCCATACGGCATGATCGCCGAGAACATCAAAGACAACGGTGCCACCTACGAGCACGGCATCGCCACCTATGCGCTGGGCGAGATGTATACGCTGGCCCGTCTGGGTTCGAAGAGCCTGCCCGGCATGAAGGATGCCTTCGAGAAAGGCGTGACGCTTATCATCAAGAACCAGACCACCAAGGGCTCCTGGACCTACGGTGGCAAGGACGACATCGCCTACGTCGCAGGGAACGGTGAAGACCTTTCCGTCACCGGCTGGCAATATCAGGCGCTCAAGGCAGCCAAGCACACCGGCCTCAAGATCCCCAAGCTGCACGAGACCATCACCAACACGATGAAATATCTCGAAGGCAAGCAGACCAAGGATGGTGGCATCGGGAATAACAACCGCGATGCGGGCTACAACCAATGGAACCTCACCGGCACTGGAGTCCTCGGTCTGCAAACCCTGGGCAAAGGCAAGACCAAGGTCATCGACGGCGGCATCAAATTCCTGCGCACCTTCATCACCGCCGAACCTCTCGACTGGAACAAGAACGCCAACCTCTACGCCTGGTATTACTACACCCAGGCCTTCTTCCAGAAAGGCGGCGACGACTGGCGCTTCTATAACGAGCAACTGCTTCCTCAATTGCTCAACAACCAGGCCAATGACGGCAGTTGGAAACAAGAGCGCGGTGGCCCCGGCAATCAGGAAGGCGGCGTTTACAAGACCGCTCTCTGCACCCTTCAGCTCGAAGTCTATTATCGTTATCTGAAAGTGGCTGACCGCGAAGAGGAGTCCTTCTTCGAGAAGTAGTCCGCGAGCCTTGTAGGCTTCCTTCACCGAAAGATGACCAAACGGTCATTTGGAGAAAACGAGACGACCTGAGACACTCGGCCCCGTTCGAGCCTCTCCCATGTCGTCCTCCCGCTCCAGATGTTTAGCCGCGCTGCTGCTTTGCCTTTATGGCCTGGCCGCAACACCGATGACATCCCTAGCCTTCATGGGCGTCGCAAGCCTCTGCCATGAGCACGAGGTCAGAGTGGAGATGGATGGTAATGGCACACTGCAAGTCGTGCTTCACCACGAGCACGCCATCACTCCCGGCATCCGTGATCACCACGATTCGATGGACCGCCTGCTGGCGATGCTCTGCACGTCCAGCTCTTCAGGAGATCATGTATTTCATGTGGCTGCCTCCTCTGCTGCCCTGGAACCCAAGTCTGCCCGAGCAAGCGAACGGGTAAATTCCCCCAACTCCAAATGGAGCCAGGCGTGGATTCTCCCCACGAGATTCCATCTTCAAGCCCAGACCCTGATCACAGTGATCCGAGTGTCATTGAGGGCAGACCTGCCCGCAGAAGCTGACGGCAGGGAGCCACGCTTGGGCACCCTCGTGCTGCTCGTCTGATGACGTCCCCGAGCCGCTAGGCTCGTCAGGACCTGGGGCCTTTTTCGCCTCCTTTCTTTCAGCCCGATTCCCATCGTCGCCATGACGCGACCTGAGGAGTTCACCACTGCGGCTCAATCCGGTCACCTCGTGGGTGACTTCGTTCCTGCCTGCCGTCGTCCACCATCTCTTCCTCCCTTACCGCCTCCATGAACCGACTCTCTCTTCACTCCCTCGCCTGCTCGTTGGTAATCAGCCTCCTGGCCTTCACTCCATTCCAAGCCGACGCCAGCATCGCCTACGGCAGCATCAACAACTTCGACACCGTCAACGACACCGGCCATGTGTGCCACGGCTTTGAGATCGAGATTGAGGACTGCCACTCGACTGATGTCAGCTACACCTACAACTACAATCACTACGGTGCGCCGCGCTTTGAGCAGGATGATTCGGTGCCTGGGCATCCGAAGTGCCGCATCCGCTGGGAGAGCAAAAAGAACCCCGATGGCTCCTGGGCTGCCTACACGGCGATTCCAAGCGGTCCGATCGCGCCAACGAATGGGCACATGTTCACGAACCCGAGCGTGAACTTCGGCGGTGAACACTTTGGCGTGGGCTTCAAGAAGGCCGTTGGTCCGGTGCTTTATCATTGGCTGATCGACAATGGCTCAGGGGCATTGGTGCGTGGTGGCGCAGTGCAGGTCTCGACACCCACGTTCACGTATTATCCTCCTGTGGCAGCGCAACCTGCGCAGGTCATCGCGGTCATCGCACCGCCGCCGCCGCCTGTGCCGCCCGTGAAGCAGTTCGGCAAAGCCGTGTGGGTGAAGGAGATCAAGACCACCACGCACAACAACAACAAGGTGAAGCTGCGTGATCTCGTGTCCGATGATCCCGACGATGCCAACGACAAGAATTGGAAGAACAACGAGCCCGATGAGGTCGAGGTCGAGTGGCGCATCTTGCAGAAGAAGAACGTCGTGGGTGATGAGGGACCGAACGCTGAACTCGCTGGCGCGCCTGAGGACCTGCCCGAAGGCGATGAAGTCGTCACGCGGCGCTACGAGTTCTACAAGTATGTCGGCCCGCTTGATGAGGAGACAGGCGAAGCGATGGGCGATGCCGTGGGTCCCGATGATCTGCATGGCAGCGGCTCGGCCACGTATGCACACCACATGGTTGGCGGAGAATGGGTTTCGGTGACGACGGACATGAGCACGGTCGAAGTGGTCGGCGAGTTCACGGGTTCGCAAATGGCCGCCGTGGATGTGAATGAGCCAGTGGGCCTGATCGATCACGTTGGCGAAGGCAAGGTCAACGCCGCGTTCGCACCACGCGCGGTGGTGGTGGAAGGCGCGCTGCCGTTCACCTGCTCGCATGAGGGTGCCGTGCCTCCCGGCATGGTTTTCAATGATGTGACCGGCGTTCTGAGCGGCACGCCTTCGGCCTCGGGCAGCTATCAGTTCAGCGTCACCGCCAGCGATGGCATCAATCCCGACGTGCAGAAGAACTACACGATGAACGTGGCTGCGGTGGGCGCGGCATTGCCTGCGCAATACCTGCTCGATACGACGGCAGCCCCTGTCGGCTCCGGCACCACCACGGGCGATGGCTCGTTTGCTCCCGGCAGCAATGCGACCGTCACGGCCACGCCAGAAGCGGGCTTCCGCTTTGTGAACTGGACGGACAATGGCGAGATCGTCAGCACCAACCTCAGCTACACGCTGGCGATGGATGTGAATCACTCCCTCGTAGCAAACTTCACGCTCGATGTGCCGCAGTGGAATGTGACCACCTCAGCAGCACCCGTCGCAGGCGGCACAACGACTGGCGATGGACTCTACGATGATGCGTCCAATGTCACCGTCGTCGCCACACCGAACGCTGGCTACAGCTTCACCAACTGGACCGAAGGTGCCACCGTCGTGAGCAGCAGCGCCAGCTTCACCTTCCCGGCCAGCATTGACCGCGATCTCGTCGCGAACTTCACCGCACTGCCGACTTACACCATCAGCACCAGCGCCGTGCCCGTCGCTGGCGGCACGACCACGGGTGATGGCTCATTTGTCTCTGGAACCAATGCCACCCTCACGGCCACTCCAAACGCTGGCTACTTCTTCGTGAAATGGACGCTCAATGGCAACCAAGTCAGCACGAATGCCAGCTACACTTTTCCAGTGACAGCGAACAAGACGCTCGTCGCCAACTTCTCGGTCATCGGTGCTACACTCCGCACGATCAGCACCAGTAGCAGCCCCGTTGCTGGTGGCACCTTGTCGGGTGCCGGAGTGTATGCCGATGGCTCGAGTGTCACGGTCGAAGCTGTGCCCGCACCAGGCTACGAGTTCTCGAAGTGGAAGATCGGAGGCACCCAAGTCAGCAATGAGCCCACCTACACCTTCACCGTGAGCGCCAACGTCACACTGACCGCGAGCTTTGTTCGAGTTTACTACATCACCGCAGACAGCTTCCCTGTCGAAGGTGGCACCACTGAGACAGACAGCCTGAGCTACAAGCTCAATGAGAATGCGCGTGTCGATGCCTTCCCCAACGCGGGCCACGAGTTCGTCGGCTGGAGCGAGAATGGAATCATCTTCAGCACAGACAACCCGGTGGATTTGAACATCACCGCCGACCGCAACATCGTGGCCAATTTCCAACTTATCGGTGGCGTGACAATCAACACCGCATCGGCTCCCGTCGTCGGCGGCGACACCATCGGTGCAGGCAGTTATTTGATTGGAGACAGCGTCACGGTCAGTGCCATCGCGAATCCCGGCTATGCCTTCACGAACTGGACGCAAGGCGTGACCGTAGTCAGCAACAGTGCTGACTACACCTTCACAGCGTCGGTGAGTCGCTCACTCATCGCGAACTTCGTGCAGGTGGTGCAATACAACATCGCTGCCAATGCGGCTCCTGCGCTCGGTGGTTCGGTGCTGGGTGCCGGCATCTACAACAGCGGTTCCAATGTCACGCTGACGGCCTCGCCGAACGCGGGCTACATCTTCACCCACTGGACCAACGGCGCGACCGTGGTGAGCAGCAATGCGAGCTACTCCTTCCCGGCAACAGCCAATGCCACGCTCGTTGCCCACTTCGCGGAAGGTGTGGAAGTCCTGACCGATGTCTCGCCTGCAGGCGCGGGCACCACGAGCGGTGGCGGCTCGATCCCCTCCGGCACCAGCACGACGCTCAACACTACAGCGAATGCAGGCTACACCTTCCTGAACTGGACCGATAGCCTCGGCAACATCGTCAGCACCAACGCCAGCTTCACGTTCACGCCCGCCGCGAGCGATACCCTCACCGCGAACTTCGAAGCGCCCATCGTGGGCGTTCACTTTGATTTCGACACTGGCACGCCCGCACTCCTGCTTCATCAGCCAACGCCGTTTGCACAGACCTCCGGCGGCATCACGGCCACCTTCAGCACGCCCAATGCGAACCCTCCGTCCATCGAGAATACAGGCAGCACAAGCTACACGCTCTCGAAGTTCAGCGGCAAGTATCTCGCGCCATCCAATGACACCGGCACCATCGTCGAAGTCGCCTTCGACATGCAGCTCACGGGCGTGGAACTCCTTCGCCACCGTCGAAGCCCTGAACGTTGCCGTGCCTTCCGATGTGCAAGTCACCGCCTATGACAACAGCAGCGGCGTGCCTGTGCTCGTCGGCACGGCCATCGCGCATGGCACCGTGACAGCTGGCGATTCGCTGCCAAGCGGCACACTCACCTTCAACTCCGCGAACGGTCCTTTTGATACCATCCGCATCGAGCTGCCTAGCCTGCCCGCTGGTGCGCAGAAGTTCCTGATTGATGACATCGTCGTCAGCCCCGGTGGCAACTTCGGTGGCTCGCTCACGCTCTCGAATCCGAACTGGAACATCACGCTCACCGACTTCGGTTACTCGGACTTCCTGCTCGATAACACGCCTGGATTTGTCGGTCGCGAATACCTCAGCGGCGAGTGGGGCAGCGCGGTGGCCTACACACGCAGCAATGGCAATACCGTCTCGCCCAAGTGGATGGAGCCGAACTTCATGTTCCCCGATTGGAAGACGAACTCCGACTTCCATGTCGTGGAAGGCATTCACCTCGTCGGCACCAACCTTGATGGCCTGCCCATCGCTCGCTCGATCATTGCCAACAATGACCTCGAAGTCACTCTGCGCTTCGAGATGGTGGACACCGTCACCGGCACACCGATGGGCGTCAACGCTGCCAGCAGCGCGACCGCGCCGAAGTCGGTGAACAGCAATCGCTACGTGATGAACCAGACCTTCACGGTGAAGAACATCAGCGGCGGCTCCGTGAGCAATGTGCAGCTCTTCCAACTGCTCCACGGCTTCACCTCGCAGCGCGGCGTGTATGACAGCCGCAGCTACGCAGGCAAGCTCAGCCCGTATCAATACGATGCTACCCTCGCTGGCGTGGATCAGAGCAGTGTCGGTGCCGATGGTGCGAGCACCACGGGACTGGAAGACTACATCGCCTTCCATTCCAAGGTGGCACCCACCGCGTTTGAAATCGGAGCCTATGGCACCGAGGGCAACGGCATTGACGATCACTCCGTCGGCAAGCCCAGCGACGGCGTTCACCTTTCCATTGAAGACAACTGGCAGGGCGCGCCCTTCCTCGCTCGCAAGAACCGCGACTACTTCGCCCCGGCCAATCGCTGGGTCGCGGGTGGTCAACGATGGGACCTCGGCACCATCGCCAGCGGCCAGAGTGTGAACTTCGACATCATGCTCAGCCTGCTCACCGGCACCACCGTCACCATCACTGGCGGAGGCAATGGCAACAACACTGGCGGTGGCAGTTGCAATGGCGGCAGCCAGCATGTGGGCGGTCTCGACTTCGAGTTCGAAGACATCGAGAACGAAGGCACCTTCTTCGGCGAGTTCACGGAGGCCGATGAGATCGAGATGCTCGAACGCGAAGACGATGGCGAGTTTACCCTGCCTACCTTCGACACGCCCAATGGCACCATCACGCAGTTGTGGAATCTCACTTACAGCGGCACGCACAATGGCCGCATCAAGCTCGTCTTCCACTACGACGCCAGCCTGCTGCCGCCCGGCTACGACGAATCGAAACTCACCATCCGCCACTTCACCAACGGCGCGTGGGAACAGATGGTCGGACGCGTGGATACGGTTAGCGACACCATCACCGTTACCACCGATAGCCTCTCGCCCTTCGCTCTCGCCACGCCCACCGCGAATGCGATTCCGAAGATCACGCAAACCATTCCCACACCCGGCACGCTGCAACTCCAGTGGACCAGCGACACCACTGGCTGGGTGCTGGAAGAGAGCGCCGACCTGAAGACCTGGACGCCTTCCGCCCAAGCAATCAACACCGTCGGCAACACCAGCACCGTGACCGTTAATGGCTCAGGCGGCTGCTGCTTCTACCGCCTCGCGCATCCGTGACCCACCTTTCACCACACCCCTTGCAACCAAGACAACCCAACAACAGCCAATGAAAGCCAAGACATACATTCGGTCAGCCCTGGTCGCTGTGACAGCGGTCATCGCATCCTCCGTCCAGGCAGCACCGCCTCCTGGTCAACTCCTCGCCTCCATGTGCTTCCAGTGCCACGGCACCAATGGACAAGCCGTGGGTGGATTCGAAAGCATCTCCGGCAAAAGCGCGCGTGAGATCTACAACGAGTTGCTCGAGATGAGCAAACGCAAGAAGCCTGAGGGCATCATGGATCTCCAGGCACGCGCCTACACGCCGGGCCAGATCCTGCTGATCGCCAACTACCTCGCCACCCTGCCGAAGGCCGCGAACTCGGACGACTAACCCTTCACTTCCTTTGACCTCATGAACTCCAATCGCAGAGATTTCCTCAAGTTCGCCAGCCTCGCAGCCGCAGGCTGGTCCTTCCCCAAAGCCATCCATGGAGCGACCACCGCACCGCGTGTCGTCGTCATCGGTGGCGGCTTCGGCGGAGCCACCGTCGCCAAGTATCTGAAGCTCTGGGGCGGCAATATCGACGTCACCCTCATTGATCGCGCCGCCAGTCACTACGCCTGCATCCTGTCCAACCTCGTCGTCACCGGCGCGCTGCCGATGGATCGCATCAACCTCAGCTTCAACAGCCTCAAGACCAAGCGTGGCGTCAACGTCGTCCAAGGCGAAGCGCTCTCGGTTGATCCGAGCGCTAAGGAGGTCGTCGTCAATGTCGGCGGCACCACGTATGCCTATGCGTATGACAAACTCGTGCTCGCTCCGGGCATCGAGTTCATCAATCCGGCAGGCAACTACAACGACCAGCTCACACCGCACGCATGGAAGGCAGGTCCGCAAACCCTTCTGCTGAAGAACCAGCTCGCCGCGATGACCAGCAAGCAGACTTTCGTGATGACGATCCCGAAGTCTCCGTATCGCTGCCCGCCTGGTCCGTATGAGCGCGCGTGCGCTGTGGCCGACGTCTTGAAGCGCAAGAAGAAGGGCGCGAAGATCATCGTGCTTGATGCGAATGCCTCCATCCAGGCCGAGCCGGTGAACTTTGGCAACGCCTTCAAGAGCACCTACAAAGGCATCCTCACCTACGTGCCGAATGCGACGGTGAACGAAGTGAACTCGGCAACGAAGACCATCATCACCGCAGCAGGCACCTTCAAAGGAGCGGTGCTCAACGTGATTCCGAATCAACGCGCCGGACAAATCGTGACCACCGCCGGTCTCGCCAATGATCCCACTGCCCGCTGGTCCGTGGTGAACCCGTTGAACTACGCCTCCACTGCGCATCCCGACATCCACATCCTCGGCGACTCGCAGGCCACCAGCCAGCCCAAGTCCGGCCACATGGCGAACTCGCAGGCCAAGGTCTGCGCCGACGCCATCATCCGCGCCTTCAACGGCGAGGAGCCCGATCAGAATCCGGTCACCAGCTCCGCCTGCTTCAGCCCGATCACCGCCACCACAGCGGCATGGCTCACGGCTTCATTCCAATACGACCCCGTGACGAAAACGATGAAACGAGTGGAAGCCTCCTTCGCCGAAGCCGCCAAGCCGACCTCCGATGGTATGCAGCAGATGTTCCAATGGGCGGACAACATCTTCGCGGACTCGTTCGTCTGAAGCCCCTGCTACCAGTCGCCAGCATGTGTGCGCGCACATGCTGGCGATGCTCTGCAATACCAGTTCTTCAGAAGATCATGCTTTTAACATCGCAAATTCAACTGGGGCAGTGAAACCAAAATCAGCATGGTAAAACGAACATTAAAAGTCTCCCAACTCGAAGTGCCTGTATGCATGGATCTTTATGGGTATCGCCGACCATGTAAGTTGTAGAGATGCTCGTTGTAGTTGCTGGGTTGGTGTCGGCGGGGCTGCCTTAGAACCTCATCGACGGAAAGCTGCGAGTCGAGCACTCGTGCCAAGCTAATGTGGTAGTGGCGAACCACTTTCTGCCGGATGAGCGGGAAGCGATTCGCAATCGTCACGAACGCGACAACACTTCGACGGCCATGAGTGTGGCTGCGCTGCGGTTCTCGACGCCCATCTTCTGGAAGCATTGGCTGACGTGGTGCTTCACCGTGCGCTCGCTCATGTCCAGCAGTGTGGCGATGTCGCCATTGCTCTTGCCTTGGGCGACCCAGGCCATCACTTCGGCTTCACGAGGTGTGAGACCAAAGGTGGTCTGAAGCGGCACGTAGTTGTCAAAGTTGGGGTTGAAGACACCGGCCTCTTGAATCGCACTCTGCACCACGTTCGCACGTTCCAGACGCGACCGCACCGCTGCCATCAGCTCGTTATGCACCACCGGCTTGGTCAGGTAGTCATCGGCACCGCTGTTCATGCCGGTGCGGATGTCATTGCGATCACTTTTGGCCGTGAGGAAGATGAAGGGCGTCATCGCGAACGAGGGATCAGCACGCAGTGTCTGCACGACGGCGTATCCGTCCATCTCAGGCATCATCACATCGCACAGAATGAGGTCGGGCTTCTCGGCCTTGGCGACGGTGACGCCCTCGCGCCCATTGGCGGCTGAGCAGGTTTTGAATCCCTCCATTTCGAGGATGAACGCGATGTTCTTCCGCATGGAGGCTTGGTCTTCGATGATGAGGATCTTCTTCATTGGGAGTGAGAGGTTGAAGGGGAGAGATCAAACATGGGTAAGCGGACGGTGAACGTCGTGCCTTTCCCGATTTCGCTCACTAGATCAATGCTTCCACCGTGGAGATCAACACAGCGTTTCACAATCACCAGCCCCAGTCCCGTGCCGGGAATGTCACCCACATTCGTGCAGCGGTGGAAGGCCTCATAGAGACGCCCGCAGTCGCTCTCGGGAATGCCAATACCGCGATCTTCGACTTCACACACCAGATCGCTGCCATCCCGATGCACCCGCACGACGACCTCGCCTGTCTCGGGGGAATACTTCACTGCATTGTTGATCAGATTACTCATGATGTGGCGCACCAGCGCTTCATCTCCAGTGGCTTGATCGAGGATACCCACGCATTGCAAACTAATGGGGCATCTCCTGTTCGTCGCGGACAGGGATTCATCGACGAGCCTGCTAATGAGGTTCTCGATCTTGAGCGGCGCGGGCCGGAAGCCCAGCTTGCCAGCCTCCACCCGCCCGAGCAGCAGCACCTGTTCCATCAGCGCTGCCATATTGCAGGTGGCCGTGTGAATCTCATCGCACAGCTCGCGGCGTTTATCGGCAGGCAGCCGGTCATCGAAGTGCCGCATGATTTCCACGGCAGACATCGTCACCCCTAGCGGCGTGCGGAACTCATGGCTGACCATGCTGACGAAGCGTGATTTCAGATCGTTCAGTTCGCGCTCCTGCTCGAGCGCATGGCTGAGGTTCGCACGCGCGATCTCCAGCTCGGCAGTGCGCTCCTGCACCCGCTGTTCGAGGGTTTGGTTAAGTGCCTGCATTGCATCCTCGGCCTGCTTCATCTGGGTGATGTCGTTATGAATCGTCACCACCTCGATCATCTCGCCCGCTTCGTTCTTCACCGGGTAGAGCACGCCTCCGATCCAGCGCGTCTCAGGCGGATCACCAGGCACAGGATAGGGCACGGGCGGCACATGAACCACTTCACCCTCGAAGGCCTTTCGAATGGCATGAACCGCACCGGAGGCATTCAGGTCGCGATCTTTGAGCACATTGAAGGCATAGCCCTGCGTTTCAGTGAGACGGAAGAGCTTCTGCCAGGCTTCATTGAAGCGCTTGGTCTGCCCATCAGGAGCGAATATCTGCACGCTCAGCGGGCTCTGCTCAAAGAGCAGTTTCCAGCGCTGTTCGCTTGCCCGGGCGGCATCGATGGCTGCCTTTAGTTCGGCAGCGATGCGAGCCTGTCGTCGCTGGGATCGCCGGAGCAGCAGCACCCAGCAGCTCAGAACGCCAACGCATAGCAAGGCGGCACCACCCCATATCCAAAGACGACGGGCCACTATCTCGGGCGACAGGCCGAGTGACTTCACATCCGACGGAGAGAACAGCCACAACTGACGTGGACTCTCAGGCGTGGCGCGATCCACCACGGCTTGCAGGATCACTTCGTCATTCACCTTCAGCGTATCAAAAGGATGCAGCACAGCGCTCTGATGAACGGCGGTCATACGCTGCCCCTCTGATGACAGCAGCATCGTGGTCCGCCACTTGCCACCTTCGATTGGGGCTACTTGCATCGTATGCAATCGTCCGCGCACCTTGACCCACTCCGCCGTGTGCTCACCTGATGCGATGCGGGAGAACGTGGTCTCCACCGGTCCCACGTTTTCTTGATGGCTGGTTACGCGCACACTGGCACTGGCCAGATCGAATGCCGAATATCGCTCGGTGACAAACTGATGGCCCGAGACCTCAACTTCATCTCCGATCTTCAACGACGGAATCGGTCCACCATCAGCGAACCCAATCGCGGGAGGATTTCCAGGACGTGCCCAAGGCTGCTGGAGAGTGACGCAGATTGCGGCCCCTTCGCCTCGAATGTAAAGCACCGTGCGCTCCTGGCCCACGATCACACCCTTGGTTTTCACGGGTTGTCCCTTGGGCACCTGCCCGGTGGCAATGTCTGAGATTCGGTGTTCGGCAACATCAAACGGGCTCGCCTTGCCAGGGCTCAGCAACTCAACAAAAGACGGGCTTGGAACCAGCATTTCCGCGCCCCTAAAATTCAGTGCGAGCCCTGTCGCCAGGCCTGTCAATCGTAGCCGCGCTCCAAACAGATTCGTGGGGAAGGAATCGAGCTTGGGACTGCGAACGCTGACGGTAGTCCATGTCCGGTCGTCACCCACAGCATACGTGAGGCCATTGGGTTGCAGCATCCATCCATGCACCACCGCTTCCAAGGTTACCCAGTGGCCCTCGTTGCGATAGGCCAGCAAGGTATCGAACGTGACCTTCTCAGGCTCGGGCACCTTGCCCTTCCCCACAACACGAACATAGCTCGATATCATGCCGTAGATCTTCATGGCATAAGTGGGCTGATTCACCACTGAACCCACGGCTTCGATGATGTCTCCAGGATTCAATTGCGGCATAGGGACGGCTTCACCTGGGACAGGATCAGCAACAAGGATCGCCGTAGTGTCGCTGTCATCCTGAACGATGAGTTTGCTCGATTCCATGACCGTGATCAGGACGCCTTTCACCCGCACTGGCCGAGCGGACTTTACCTTGCGACGATTGAGATCCGCGATGCTGACGAGCGGGGCATCAAAAACTTCATGAATCTGCGGTGCAGGCTCCGTCTTCTGCGCGAGCACGACGTTCCCGCTGATGCATATCAGCATGGCAAAGGTGCGCACAATCCGGTTCATGAACTTGTGATCATAGTCGGAAATCCAGGTCCTCCGGTATTGGACTAAAGTTCAATAGCGCAAACCGAAGCTACGCTATGGCAAGGCACTCACACGCATGGATCAGACTAAAGTCTTAGCACTTCCGTCCCATACCGTGCCGCGATGAGCAAGGGCATGATAGTGCCGTCAGATCATTCATCAAACTCACGCCATCACACCATGAAGCCCATCCATCTCCGCCGCGCCATCGGCCTCGTTCTGATCGCGCTCGCCATCCTTGGCACCACATCAGTGATGAAGAAAGAACTGCCGCTCGCGCTCTTCGGTGAACATTCCACCGGCATCGTGAAGAACGTCGAGAAGATCACCACCAGCACGAACTCAAAGTGGGAGTATCGCAATGGGCGTCGATACGCAGTGAGTCGCGGCGGTGAGTCCACCTTCATGACGATCACCTTTGCCACCAAGGACGGGAAAGCCATGGAAGTGGAGACGCTCGCCACTTTCAACACCGAAGCCAAAGTAGGCGACTCTCATCCGATGATCTACCTGCCTGCCAAACCCGAAACGGCAAAGATTTACAGTGCCAAGCAACTGTGGTTGCCCCTGGGTGTGGGCATCGCGTTCAGCCTCGTTTGCGGACTGGGCGTCCTGCATCTGTTGCGACGCCAGCCCTCGGCGTGAATGCAAAAACTCTGCCATCCGCAGAACGATCAAGACGCCTCCCATTTCGGCTTTTTCCCTTCAAAGTCACCTCTACAAGGTTGACTGCTTGCGTCTGCTCCATGACTCACCTTTGATAACGACTATGCGCTTACCCTTGCTCAAATTCTTCCTGTGGTTGGCTTGCACTCAACTCGTCAATGCCGCAGACAAAGTCACGTTCGCCAGTTTCATCGAGCTGCCGTGGAGCTACGTGATCGGCGGTCACAGCGAGGGAAAGTGGCTCACCAGCGAAGCGACGGGCAAGCGACTCTCTGAGACGGCGATAACCTATCGCGTCTTCACGCTGGCGGGTGAGGCAGGCACCGTAGCAGGGGCCAATGCTGCGCCCAACGCTGATGTTTGCCCAGATGTCTGGATGCAATCGTTGACCAGTCACACCACCTCAGGTGTGCGCCAACATGCCATCGGAGTCCATGCGCCCTGGGACCCCATGCCTCGGAAATCGCGGGCATCCAGCCTCACGCAGGAAGTGTATGTGCAAGCCATGAAAGCACTGCTCAACGATCAAGGAATCGAGCGGCCCGAAGTCACGCTGACGCAATTGCTCCGTGTCGATCTCGATGGTGATGGCACTGATGAAGTGCTCACGACTGCAACCCGCTATCTCGCCAGCATTGTGCCCAGCACTCCCCGCGCAGGAGACTACTCCGTGGTCACTCTGCGCACCGTGATCGGCACCAAGGTGGAGACGCAACTCGTCAGCGGCGAGGTGTATCCGAAGGGCGATCTCAATGCGGCACCGAACACCTATGAGATCGCGGGCCTGCTCGACTTGAATGGCGATGGCACACTGGAGGTGCTGATCCGCACCAGCTATTACGAGGGCGGCGGCATGACGGTCTGGCAGATGCAGAAGGGCGTGCTTGTGCAGGTGCTGAGCATCGAATGCGGGGCCTGAAAATTACCCGGCATCGGTGACTGGCAGCCGCACGGTGAACGTGGTGCCGACGCCTTCTTCCGATTGCATTTCGATGCTGCCATGATGCATCTCCACACAGTGTTTCACCAGCAGCAGGCCCAGACCAGTTCCCGGCGTCTCACCCACGTTGGAAGCTCGATGAAACGCTTCGAAGAGCTTGGATTGATCCGCTAGCGGAATACCGATGCCCCTATCCATCACTTTCAGCACAGCCTCATCACCCTGGCGGAGCAGATGGATCTCCACAGGTGAGCCCTCGGGTGAATACTTCACCGCATTAGATAGCAGATTCCCAACGATATGCCGCACCAGGGACTCGCCCATCATGGCACCATCGAAGGAGCCATCTGCGGACAACTTGACAGGACAACGGTGATTCGTGGCCTGGCGCACTTCATCCACCAGCCTCTCGCATAGCTGTGGCAGATCGACTCGCGATGGATGGCAGGTGACTTTCCCTGCCTCGGCTTTTCCGAGGAGCAGCACCTGCTCCATCAGTCCAGACATCTGCAAGGTGGCCGCATGAATGTCCTCGTAGAGTTCTGCATGTTTCTCCGCAGTGATGCGTCCGCTGAAATGGCGCAGCACTTCCACCGCGCTCATGGTGATGCCCAGCGGAGTGCGAAACTCGTGTGACACCAGCGATACGAAGCGGGACTTGAGTTCACCGAGTTCCCGCTCCTGGGACAGCGCTCGCGCCAGCTCATCCTTGGCAGCCGCCAGTTCAGCCGTGCGCTCGCTCACACGAGTCTCCAGGCTGGCATTGAGTTCGCGAACGGCTACGCGTGACCGGTGCAACAGGAAGGCCCAGCCCCCGAGGAGAACGACCACGCCCGCCGCAATGGCGAGACCAATCCACAGGCGACGCGTCACCACCTCTGTAGCAATTCCCAGTGATCGCACGTCATGCGGTGAAGGCAGCCAGACGCGAATCTCAGGGTAGTAGGCAGCAGTGACCACACCACGAACATTCAGACGACTATCGAGACCAAAGTGCGGCACTGTGCCGCGCGATGATGCATCCAGGAAGACGACCACGAATTGATCACCGTCGGCCAGCCTCATTGTCGTGCGCCAGCGCCCTGGAGCGATGAGCACATCATCCTGCGAGAGCAGACGGCCTTGGAGTTCCACCAAGTCATGAATGTGATTGCCTCCGGCGATGGTGGGAATGTCAGTGGCGGCGGCGGGAGGCACCGCCTCAGATCTCACCACGCGGACAACACCGAAGTCCAGATGCACCCCTCGCTTCACCCGGCTGGGAATGCCCACCACCTCCAGCACATCGCCAGGATTGACGGCTGGCATGATGATCGGGGTGGAGAATCGCCCGCTCTTATCCTCATCAATGGGATGGAGCATGTAGAAGGAGAAGGCACCGCCTTCATTGCTGCGCATGTAATACACATTGCCCGTCGTCGCAGCCAGCAGGGTGCCCGAGAGCTTCACCCGCACATCCTTGTTAGGCATATCTTCCTTCAATGCACTCACCGAGGTGAGCGGCGCATCCAGCGGATCGGCAACACCCGTCTTGATCACTGAGACCTGTGCCTGTGAGGTGGCGACCACGGAGAGGAAATTGCTTCCAGGCAGGTAAGCCCGGTTCACGCCCGTCACCTTGACTCGTCCGCCGATCCAATCACGCGGGATTTCCGTTCGCGGCCACTGGCGGACCAGCACATTGCAAGACGCCGCACCACTGGCCATCTGAATGGTGAACAGCGACATCGACGAACGAACTTGCAGCACCGTGCCCTCCACCGTCACCCATTGGTCCAACTGCTTGAACGCAGCCGCATCACTGATGCTGACAGGCTGTGCTTCAGGCAGTGCAGCGGTGCCAAGCAGGCTGACCTTGCCAGCCTTGATGCGTGTGCGCCTAGTCTCAAAGAACGGCTCTGAGACGATGCTGCCCTCGATCTCCACCTTTGCCCCCAACTCTGGAGCCAAAGCATCGCCAGCGACGATCACCGAGATGCACCGGTCTCCATCATGCAGGTAAAACTCTTCCCCCTTGGCCGCCACCTCCACTACCACGCCTTGCAGCCGCGCCTTTTGGGCTCCTGAGGCTGCTTCAGCTTGTGGCAAGGCGAGGACGTCTTTCACCTTGGTGAGATTTTCCTCCACATTCTGGGCCGACAGCACTTGGGCACATGCACACATCATGATCATCATGTGACGACACCATGAGTGAGTGGGCGTGCGGTCGTGCTTTCCGCAGGTGGCGTGACGGGAATACTGGTGTGTCATTGAGATCGGGAAACGACATGGAAACGTGCCGTGCCCGTTCATCATGACCGGACACTAGCGGCATTCCAAGTGCATATATATTCCTCGAAACGCGGCACGTTGGCCATCGGACGAAAGTCCAATAGCGCCAAGCTCGACCTCGTTACTTCAAGCACTCAACCGCACCGACTTGCCCGAAAGTCGTAGAACCTAGGGTCAATACCGCGCGGCTAGGAGGTGCTGCATGATGGGGCGTCAACACAACCACAGAACACGAACGTTCATGAAAACCAAGCTCCTCTTCCTTGTCACCTGCATCAGCCTGATGCTCGCCACCCTCGCCACGGCAGCTGCGCCACCGCTCGTCCGGCGTCATTCCATTCCCATGCCAGTGGATGCTCAGAGCGGCGCGAAGCTTGGCTACAGTTCCGCAATGGATGGCAACCGCGTAGCTCTCGGTGCTCCCGACGATGACACGGGTGCGGAGGACGGCGGTATGGTGAAGATCTTCAACACCACCACTGGCGCGCTGGAATTGATCGTGCCCAATCCGGGCCCGTCGTTTAACGAACAGTTCGGCTCGGCGGTCGCCTTGTCTGGCAACCGGCTGGTCGTTGGCGCGCCCAACGATTCCACGGGCGCCTCGGGCGCAGGCAGCGTGTATGTCTATGATCTGGCTGGAGCCACACCCGCGACACCCGTGCTGACCCTCAATAACCCGGCCCCCGCGAACTATGATGCCTTTGGTTTCTCGGTTGCGCTCTCGGGCAACCAGCTCGTCGTGGGTGCGCGGATGGATGACGCCGATGCCACGGACGCTGGCCGCGCCTATGTGTATGATCTTGGCTCCGGCACGCCGACAGTGCCCGTGCATACACTTGCCAATCCGTCAGCAGACGCCTCGGATCAGTTCGGCTACTCGGTGGCAATAGATGGGAGTATTGTCATCGTCGGTGCCTGGTTCGACGATATTGGTGCTACCAATACAGGCCGAGCCTATGTGTATGACCTCAGCTCCGGCTCGCCGACGGTGCCCGTGCACTCGCTGGACAATCCCACTCCAGCAGACGGCGATGTTTTTGGATATCGGGTCGCCTTGTCGGGAGCGAAGTTGGTCGTTGGCGCTTACAATGACAGCACGGTCGCCCCAGGTGCCGGGAGCGTTTACCTTTACAACCTGGAGTCTGCCACACCGACCACGCCGGTCACCATCAGCAATCCCACGACACCCGCTACAAATGAAAGCTTTGGCTCTGCTTTGTCGCTGGTGGGCACGCGACTGATCGTGGGGGCCTACGGGGAGAGCACAGGTGCGAGTGTGGCAGGGGCCGCCTTTGTGTATGATGTCAGCGCCAGCCCAACGCTGGTGCGCACGTTCAACAATAACCTGCCTGCGGTTCAGGATCGGTTCGGCTTCGCCGTGTGCCAGCAGGGGAATCTGGTGCTGATCAGCACACCCTATGATGACGCCGATGCACTCGACTCAGGCACCAGCTACCTCTACGATCTGGCTGGCTTCACACCAGGGCTGCCCATGCGGAGCTTCAGCCATACGGGGAATGCGGCGGGCAATGAGTTCGGCGGCACGGCGGCGATCTCTGGCTCGCTGGTGGCCGTGGGTGCGCGCAACGATGACCTGAATTTCCAGGACTCAGCGAGCGTGCAGGTCTTCGATCTCAACAATGCCACTCCTTCTGTGCCGGTGCTGACGATCGCCAATCCGACGACCCTTCAGTGTCAGTTCGCTGGAGGACTTGCCCTGGAAGGAAACCGCCTGGCAGTAGGAGCGCCGCAGTTCTATGCGAACTTCGCCGTGCTGGGCGAGGGCCGCGTTTTCATCTACGATCTCGCGGGTGCCACACCGGGCACGCCGGTCCTTACATTGAGCAATCCGGGGCCGAACAGCAATGACAAGTTCGGCACCTCCGTCGCGGTCTCAGGGAACCTTGTCGCCGTGGGCACACCGGGAGATGACACTGGTGCCTCGGATGCGGGCAGTGTTTATATTTTTGACCTCAGCAGCGGCACGCCCACTGTGCCGGTGCTCACACTGAACCACACCGCCGCCAACTCCGACTTCGGTTTCTCCGTGGCCATATCCGGCACCCGCCTTATCGTTGGTGCCTACAATGACGACACGGGCGCTGCAAACACTGGACGCGCCTTCGTCTATGATCTCGCCAGCGGCACGCCGACGGTGCCCGTCGCCACGCTCAACAACCCCACGCCCTCCGGCGGCGAGAATTTCGGATGGAGCGTGGCCATTGATGGCACACAGGCCGTGGTGGGTGCCCATGCAGCCCTGAACGCAGCCCAGTCATTGAACGTGGGAGCGGCTTATGTTTACAACCTCGCCAGCGCCACGCCGACCACCCCTGCTTACACGCTTTATGCACCAAACCCTGCCGATAACGACTTTTTCGGACGCTCGGTGACCATCGGCGGCGGACATATCGTGGTGGGTGCAAACCTCGTGAACGACGGTGCCACCGATACCGGCAAGACCTTTGTCTATGATCTGGCCAGCGCCACGCCCACCACGCCCCTGGCGTCACTGAGCCAGACGAGCCCAGCGGCGATTGATCAGTTCGGCACGGCGGTGGGCATCTCCGGCCAGCGCATCCTCGCCACCGCTCCCTATTCCGATCTGAGCGGACGCGACCAGGGCGCGATCTTCGTCTTCGAACCGCCCAGCAACAATGCGAACCTCTCGGGCCTCGCGCTCAGTGCCGGCACGCTCTCGCCAGCCTTTGCTTCCAGCACCACGACCTACAACGCTGACCTCCCCTTCGGCACGACCTCCATCACCGTCACCCCAACCTCAGCCGACGCCCATGCGAGCATCACAGTCAATGGCAATGCCGTCACCTCCGGCAATGCCAGCGGCAGCATCACGGTGAGTGTCGGCTCCACGCCCATCACCATCGCACTCACAGCGGAAGACGAGACAACCACGAAGACCTACACCGTGAATGCGAACGTCCCCGGCAGCGGCACCATCGCCTTCTCCAGCCCCGTGTATTCCGTTCTCAGCGGCGCCTCCGGGACGATGGCCGACATCTTGATCAACCGCAGTGGCAGCACCGCAGGGACCGTTAGTTGCACACTCTCCAGCACCGATGGCACCGCCACCGCGCCCGCGCATTACACCGCGCAGAGCAGCGCCGCCGTGAGCCTGACGAATGGAGTCAACCAAACGCATGTGATGATCCCCGTCGCCGCCGGAGCCGCTACCACGACAGCCCGCGCCTTCACCATCACACTCGACAACATTAGCAATGGAGCCACCCTCGGTTCCCCATCCTCAGCTACGGTCGTGATCCTGCCACCGGGTGCCGCCACCGATCTGGTGAAGCCCGTCACCACCATCACGGCTCCAGCCATCAGCGCGACCATCGTGGACACCGTTCCCGTCGTGATCAGCGGCACCGTCACCGACAACGTCGCCGTCGCTCGGGTGCAGGTATCGTTCAACAACTCGCCTTACACCGACGCCACAGTCAGTTCGCCTGGCAGCACAGCCACGACCTACACACTCAACGTCAGTCCAGTTCCCGGACTCAATTCGTTCAACGTCCGTGCGTTGGATTGCAAAGGCAACGTCTCCGCCACTGTCACTCGCACCTTCACCCATCTGCGCACGCTCACCGTCAGCGTCAGCGGACCCGCGAACTCAGGCAGCGTCACCGCAGGCTTTGTGCCCACCTCGAATCGTCAGGCAGGCAAGAGCTACACTATCGTCGCCACGCCGAAGCCCGGGTTTGTCTTCGATGGCTGGACAGTGAACAACACGACCAACACCGGCATCACTCCCCTGAAGATGGAGTTGCCATCCCTCAGCTTCATCATGCAACCCGGCCTCACGCTCACCGCGAAGTTCATCACCAACCCCTTCACTTCCGCCATCATCGGTGACTACAGCGGACTCTTCACGCCATCGCCCACACAACCACTGGGAGGAACCTTCGCAAGCAATGCAACCGTGGGCCTTTGCACTGCCAAACTCACCGCCACCGGAGCCTTGACTGGCAGCGTGAAGATCGACGGACTTACACTGCCGATCCTCGCCATCTGCGACAACACGGGCGTGGCCCGCTTTGGCCCCACCCGCGCCACGACGTTCACCCATCTGCGCCCCGGCAAACCCAGCCTTGTTATCTCACTTACCGCAGATCTCAGTGGTGCCACGAGGCAGCTCACAGGCACGCTTCGCGAATTCTTCCGTGGCGACAAGACCGCAGAGTCCGCCCTGATCGCTAGCCGTCATCACTTCAATGGCACCACCAGCATCGTGCCCGCGACTTATGTGAAAAGCTACACCGCACGACTCAAGGCACGCGCCTCGCAAGGCGTTGGCTTCACCGCGCAGGACTATCCCCAAGGCGATGGCTACCTCACCTTCAAAGTGCTCGCCAATGGCTCCGTCTCCATGAGTGGCAAACTCGCAGACGACACGATAG
>CAUJJC010000037.1 GCA_963204975.1 Verrucomicrobiota bacterium
ATGCCGATGCCCTTCCCGCACACGCGCACCACATTGGTAGCACCGATGTTCTTGCTGCCATGCTCGCGAATGTCGATGCCCTTGAGCTTGCCGCCGAAGTAGCCAAACGGCGTGGCACCACTGACGTAGCCAGCCAGGGCAGAGAGAAGAAACGGGAGCATCCAAGACATGAGGTGGCGGGTGAGGGTGGAGCGATGCACCAGTAGAGAAGCGAAGAGGTCGTTTTCAACCTCTCACTTCTCTGCACCGTTACTTCTCCCCATCGGCGGCCGTTTTCACCACGTAGCCGCCCGCCTTTTCGTTTCGTTCCAGCCGCACAAGACCGCGTTTCGCGGCTTCTTGCAGCATCGCTCCGAACAGCTTGAAGCCAAACGCACGTTCGTTGAAGCCAGGGTCGCGCCGCTTCAGAGCTTCCTTGACCATGCTGTTGTTGATCGGTGCATCACCGCGTTCTTCGGCGAGCGCTTCCACCACTTCCTTCAGGCGTTCGAGGGCTTCGCTGGGGTCCAGCTTCTTGGGTTCAGCAGCAGCTTTCTCTGGCGTTGCTTCACTTCCGGGTTTGGCCTGTTTCTTCGAGCGGGCCTTGCTGGCTTCTTTGCGAACGAGGTCATCGTAGTAGATGAACTCGTCGCAGTTGTTGATGAAGAGATCGGACGATGAATTCTTGACCCCCATGCCGATCACCGTCTTGGCATTTTCACGCAGCTTGCTCACCAATGGTGAGAAGTCGGAATCACCGCTGAGGATGACGAAGGTATCGACGTGCTGCTTGGTGTAGCACAGGTCCAGTGCATCCACGACCATGCGGATGTCGGCACTATTCTTGCCCGACTGGCGGACGTGCGGAATCTCGATCAACTCGAACGATGCCTCATGCAGCGGGCGCTTGAATTCCTTGTAACGATCCCAGTCACAGTAGGCCTTCTTCACCACGATGTGGCCCTTGAGCAGGAGGCGCTCCAGCACCTTCTGAATATCGAATTTCGGGTAGTCGGCCTCGCGTGTGCCGATGACGATGTTTTCGAGGTCAAAATAGACCGCCATCGTCGCGCTGTTGTCATCTTTGTTCATACGATCATGAGACCACACGATTGGCCCAAACGAAAGCGGCAGTTCTATTTTCGGTAACCTGGAATCCCTAGACGCTCAGCCATGCGCAAGGGACGGCGCATCGCCTCGATCATGCGCTGTGCTTCATCACTGCCACGAACGTCCTTGCACTGCGGGTGCGGTTCGGACGAGGCGATGAGACCTTGCTGATGAAGCACATGCGCGGTGCTGTGCTTGTAGGCGGCGGCACTCATGCGGTCGTCCAGACGGAAGACGAGATCCTCGAAAGACTGGAATGCCTCAAACAGCTTGTAAACCCGCGTGTCGAAGCGGCCCGTGCCGGTGCGGAACTTCTTTTCCGTCACGCGATCCACGAGCCACATGTCCTTGGCTGCGCAGATCAGCGGCGCTGCGGTGACGCCTGCACCAATCAAGAGAGGAAGGCCCATCTTGATCGCGGAAGCGATGCCGTAATCGTCACCACTGTGGGGCGAGAAATCAAGTTCCAGATCTCTGCACATCGCCGCCCAGTAGAGGAAATGCGGTTCATCCAGCGTGCTCACCTTGCCACCGATGAACTTCGGATGAACGGCCAGTTGATGCAGCAGCCATGGCTCATAAGGCGTGGCCCAGGGGACAAACGCAGGCTCCAGCGCGTGAACGATACCAGGCCGGATGAGGTGGTCGGCGATCTGATAGTAGTAGTCGCGCCTCGCTTCCGGGTCCGGCGAATTGAGCAGGCGCGACGTCATGATCATCACCTCGCAGTTCTCGTGCTGCTGCACGATGTCCATCAGCGGATGATAGCGCTCGGCCTTGAACTCTGTGTCATTCTCCGCACCGCGCGCCGTCACCCCTGCGATGAAGCGCTGCGTGGGGAAGCTGGCGCGAAAACGTTGCAGCACCTCCGCATACATCTCGTTCGATAGATCGAAGATGTAGCCCGTGTCCGCATTGAGCACGAAGTCCATCTCCACACCGTAGCGCTCCGCCGATTCGAGCATCCAGGCGATGCTCCTCTCAAAACCCGCCCAGTCTGGCTTCTGGTCAGCGAAGGGCAGCAGCGCCGCCACACACAGCCGCGCCTTGGTCGTGTGATCTGTAAGTTCCTCCTCACCGATGTAGGCCCACTTGGTATCGTGCCACGGCGTGGACGGCTTCAGGTCGCGAGGATCAGTGATGAGAGGTTTGACAGAGTTCGGCATGACGCGTCCACCGTGGGCGGGAAGTCCTGAGGATCAAGGCGGCGGCGATGGAATATGCGATGGCAGCCAAGGCAGCAGTTCGCAGACCCGATAGGTCACACTACAAACTGGTGAGCACGGGCACCCTCGCCCTGCGCTCACGGTTTGCGCAGACGAAGCCGCATCTTATACCATTTCGCTCCGCCTTCAGGATCGGGGATGTTGATCACGAATTCGCCATTTTCACGGACGGGAGATGGTGCCGTGCGACGATCTTTCTTGGAACTGCCCTTCCGGTCTGAGATGCCTACGACTTCCAGTTCATACGCCGTGGTCGTCAGCGTGAGCGGGTAGGTGTCGCTCTTGTCGCTGCCACGGTCATCGCCATCCTTGCCCCACTTGGGAACCCACGCCTTGCCGTCGATGTAGGTCGGATAATTGTGCGCATCGAGCCTGCCCGGCTTGGCATTGCCACCGTTGGTCCAGTAAATGCCTTTCATCGACAAATGAAGGGATGAAGGGCCATCCACATAGGCCTCCACCGTGATCTCGCGCGGATCGACGACAGGCTTGGGAGCGAGTTGAGCCCATGCTGGCGCAAACGCGCCAATCAGGAAAACAAGACACAGGCAGACTGGGTTCGCTTTCATGAGGATGGCATCGATGAAAATGGCAAACGCAGACATCAATCCCCGCTGCTCGCGGCACCCTTCTCGGCGAGCTTGGCCTTCACGGCGGCTTCGAGGTCCGCATAGAGCTTCTCGTCGGTCTTGAGCACTTCCTTCACGGCGTCGCGGCCCTGGCCGACTTGAGTGCCGTTGTAGCTGATCCAGCTTCCGCGCTTCTGCAGGATGTCGAACTCGAGGGCGAGGTCGAGCAGGCTGCCGATGGCGCTGATGCCTTCGTTATACATGATGTCGAACTCAGCTTCCGTGTAGGGCGGCGCGAGCTTGTTTTTCACCACCTTGATCTTGGTGCGGTTGCCAGTGACGGCACCGTCGGCGGCTTTGATCGCGCCAATGCGGCGGATGTCCACGCGCATGGAGGAGTAGAATTTCAGCGCGCGACCGCCGGGGGTGGTTTCGGGGTTGCCAAACATGACGCCGATCTTCTCGCGGATCTGGTTGGTGAAGATGGCGGTGGTGCGGGCCTTGCTGATGATGGAGGTGAGTTTTCTCATCGCGGCGCTCATGAGGCGGGCCTGCGCGCCGACGGTGCTGTCACCGATTTCGCCTTCCAGTTCCTGGCGCGTGACGAGGGCCGCCACGGAGTCGAGCACGACCACATCGATCGCATTGGAACGCACGAGCGTTTCGCAGATGCGGAGCGCTTCCTCACCGCTGCTGGGCTGCGAGACGAGCAAGTCTTCCAGCTTCACACCAAGGCGACGCGCGTAGTTCGGATCGAGCGCATGCTCCACGTCGATGAAGGCGGCAAGGCCTCCAGCTTTCTGCGCCTGGGCGATGACCGTGAGCGTGAGGGTCGTCTTACCGGAGGATTCCGGGCCGAAGACTTCGATGATTCGGCCGCGAGGGAACCCGCCGATGCCGAGGGCTTGGTCGATCAAGAGGTTGCCTGTGGGAATGACGGCCACATCGGCTTGCTTGCCCTCACCCATGCGGATGATCGCGCCCTCGCCGTAGTCTTTGGAGATCTGCTGAAGGGCAGCGTCAAGGTTGCGTGCGCGTGCGTCGGCGATCTTGGAAGAGCCGGAGTCGGAGTCGGATTTGGGTGCTTTGGCCATAACAGAGGGATGTGGTGAATATGTTCGAGCGAACATATTGGCCGGGAGCGTGACTCACAGCAAACAGTTTCGCTTTCGAGGCCCGATTAAATCAGGCCGCTCCTCGCTGGCAAAGAAGTTCTTTCGCTACCTCGCGACCTTTTGCACGCGATTGGCAAACCGGGTCCCGTCTTCACTTCCGCTGAATGCGCGCAGGCACATCGGTGATCGGAATGCCTGCGGCCTTGAGCGCATCCCACACCTGCACGAGCACGCCAAGGTCGCTTTCGGTATCGGCTTCGAGTTCCAGCTTGAGGCCCGGTTGGGCGCTCTTGAGCTGCTGGAGAGCACCGGCCAGAGCATCGAGCTTCACCGGGTTGCCACTGAGGAAAAGGTCGTTCGTTTTGGTGATCGCAAGAGCGGTGCGCACGTCCTGCGCCTGCGTGCTGCTGCCCATGCTCTTGGACTCGGGCAAGGCGATCTGCATCCGCGTGGTCTGGGTGCGGAAGGTCGTGTTATACATGAAGAAAATCAGCAGCACGACCATGATGTCGATGAGCGACACGATGGGGATCTGCGGCACAGGGCGGCGGCGGGTGCGGAGGTTCATGGGTTACTTCGCGCGCTGCACTTCGAAGTGCTGGTAAAACGTGTTGATGGTGTCCATGAGGATGGACTCCAGACGCATCGAGATGCCGTCCAGCTTGCGGACAAAAAACGTATGCGCGAGCACCGCAGGCACGGCCACGAGCAGACCCGCGATCGTGCATCGCAGGGCCACGCCGATCTCCTTGGCAACGGCGAAGGTGTCAGGGCCCGTGGAACCGCCTTCACCGAAGGCGGAGAACATACCCACCAGTCCCGCCGTAGTGCCGAGCAGTCCCAGCAGCGGAGCCACCGTGACCATGGCCTCAAGGTAGGGCATGTCACGCTCCAGCGCGTGGAGCTGTTCCTTGGCTTTCTGGCCCACCACCTCGGTGCATTCCTGCTTGGTGGTGAACTGCCCGGACACCGCCATCATGGCAAGACGCGAGAGCATGGAGGGATTGCGTTGCAGGAAGTCGTGCAACGGAGCGATGTCCCCCTTGGTGGCGAATTTCGGGAGCGCTTGGAGTTGCTCGACGACGGACGCGGGCATGAGCACGGGCTCGCGCAAGCGCAGCCATGTCACGGTGGAGACGGTGACGACGGCGAAGGAGCAGAGCACGATCAGCATCATGACCGAGCCGCCGGAGCGGAGCGATTCAAGGAGGAGCGAGAGGCCGTTGGCAGTGTCGGCGAGGATGAGCAGGTCAGTCATGGATGATGATGTCGTATTCGACTGGGAAGCGTTCGTTCTCCAGCATGGGGAGCAGGTCTTTGGGGATGGGGGGAATGTCAGCCTTGAGGATGGCTTCGAGGGTGAAGTCCTCCATGCGCGCGTTGTTGGTGCGCTCGATGAAGCGAATGTCTTCCGGCTTGCCTTCGCGATTGACGAAGAAGCGCACCTTGAGCACGCCGTAGCTCACAGCCCCCGCGTTCTGCACGCGCAGGAGGTGCCACTTCTTTTCCACAGCGGAAGTCACCCGGCTCATGAACATGCCCATCGGCGTCACCTCGGCATCGACGGCGTTCTCGCCCTTGTTGCTGATGGTGCCCTTGGTCTTCGCGGTTTCGGTGAACGGTGAAAAGGTATCCGCAGCACGCGAAGGCGCGGCGGGCATGGGCGGCGGCAGCGTTTCCTTCGGGGCCTCGATCTGCGGCTTGGGCAGAGGATCACCGGGCTTGCGCACTTCCAGAGGCAGCTTGCTGGCCACATCGAGACGGGCGTCCGCCTTGTCGAGCTGCTCCATCATTTTCGCCATCGGTGGAGGCTCAGCCTTAGCCACCTGGGTGGGCTTGGGCAGCTCGGGCATGGCCGAGGGCTCGTGCATCTTCGGGGTCGTGGATGCGGGCTTGCCACCGTCGATGGGAGCGATCTTGCCATCCTGATACTTGCGGTTGGCCAGTTCCATGGTGGGCAAGTCGCTGCCTTTCATGCTCGGCACCGCCTTGGTGGCATCGGGGTAGGGCGCCTCCATCGCGGCAGCCTTCGTGTTGCGATCACTGATGAAGTCGGACTTCACAGGCTTGGTCTCCGAAGGCTCGTTTTGCGAGGTGCGGATGAACTGCGGCATCGTCTTTGGCTTCAGCTTCGGCGTGGGCATCACCTGATCGGGATAGAGCAGCGTAACGGTGGGCTCCTCAGCGGAGAGCCGTGCCTTCTTCCACAACTCGCGTGCCGCCTGATCAAGCCCGAGCAACCAGGCGAATAGAAACAGCAGCACCGCATGCACCACCACGGAGGTGGCGATGCCGAGCTGCACATTGTTCTTGTCGTCGTCGGTCGAGGTCAAAGCGGCGCGGAGTGTGCCAGCGAGTGCGGGACGGGGAAAGTAGTTTTGCGGTGGTTCGGTCGGACCTCGTCAGCGCATGGCAGGTCATGGCGGGCGCTACGGTGGGTGTATAAGGCCGCAGCTTTGCGGTGGTCACATCGGAGGCCTAGTTTGGGTCACTGCCAGCACAAGCCTGGCCATCATCCCATGAGCGAATCTCGCGAGCTTTCGTTGTTCACGTCATTTCCGGCCCAAGACTACATGCATCAGGCGGCGGAGATCGACACCGCCGTGGCCCGAGTATTGCGCGCCGGGCACTTCGTCTTGGGGCCAGAAGTGGCCGCGTTCGAGGCGGAGTTTGCCACGTTCATTGGCACTGAACATGCCATCGGTGTCGCCAGCGGCACCGATGCGATCGAGATCCTGCTGCGGGCGCTGGAGATCGGGCGCGGGGCACGCGTGGTGCTGCCCTCGCACACAGCAGTGGCCTGTGCCTCAGCAGTATCGAGGGCAGGCGCTGAACCTCTTTTTGTCGATGTTGATCCCGCGACCTGCACGCTCTGCCCAGAGGCGCTCGACCATTTACTCGCCTCACCTGCCGGTCAGACGGTGAAGGCCGTGCTCGCCGTGCATCTTTATGGTCAACCCGTGGATTGGACCGCACTGAAGGCCGTGACGGACAAGCATCGCATCGTCCTCCTCGAAGACTGCGCCCAGGCGCACGGAGCCCGCTTTCAGGGGCGGATGGTAGGAGGTCTGGGGCTCGCGGCGGCCTTCAGTTTCTACCCAACGAAAAACCTGGGAGCCATCGGGGATGGCGGCGCAGTCACGACGAACGATGCGGCACTGGCGAAGCGCGTGCGCTCTCTTCGGCAGTATGGCTGGCAGACGAGGTATGTGAGTGAGTGTGAGGGGATCAACAGCCGCCTGGACGAACTCCAGGCCGCCGTGCTGCGGGTGAAGCTGCGCACCCTTCCCTGGCAGCTCCAGCAACGACGCGACCTCGCCTCAGCGTATGCCCGGGGGCTTGCGGGCATCTGCGGAGTGCAGGCACCTTCCGCACGCACAGGATGCGAACATGCCTGGCACCTTTACGTCATCCAATGCGAGGCCCGTGATGCCCTCATGAAGCACCTGAATGAGTGCGGTGTGCCCACAGCCGTGCATTACCCCGCTGCGATTCATCAACAGCCCGGCTATGCCCTGGCCGCAAGGCAATCGCCACACCTGCGGCGGACTGACGAGGTGGTGCGCCACATCCTCACCCTGCCGCTGCATCCCTACCTCACCCATGAAGCCGTGGCCGTGGTGTGCCGCGCCATTCGCGAGTTTGCCGACACCCAGCCCGTCCAGTGATGAGCCCTTCCCATCCATCACCCTTGGTTAGTTTCGTGGTGCCGCTCTACAACACCGGTGCCTCGCTAATCAAGCTCGTGGAAGCCTTTCGCCCTCTTCAGATCGCAGGGGGATTTGAACTCGTGCTGGTGAACGATGCCAGCACGGATGGCACCGGTTCGCGCGTGGTGGACCTCGTGAAGGCCTTGCCCTGTGCCGTTACGATCGTGGACATGGCGCGGAATTTTGGCGAGCACGCCGCCGTGCTGGAGGGCTTTCGCCACACACGCGGACAGTTCGTGATCAACCTGGACGATGACTTGCAGAACCCGATCTCTGAGGCCCTGAAACTCCTCGATCACCTCCAGTCCCATGACTGCGATGTGGTCTATTCCTGCTTCGAGAAAAAGAAGCATCACTGGTTCCGCAACTTCTGCAGTTGGCTGGCCAATGCCTGTGCCACCTTCTTGCTCGACAAGCCGCGCGACCTCTACCTCTCCAGCTTTCGGGGCATGAGGCGCGAACTGGTGGATCGCATCACCACGTATCGCGGCCCCTACCCTTACGTGGACGGCCTCATCCTCGGAGCCACCAACCGCATTGATCGAAAGCTCGTCCAGCACGCTGACCGGGCCAATGGCCAGAGCGGCTACACGATGCGCAAGCTGGTGCGCCTGTGGTTGAACCTCCTGTTCAACTTCAGCATCATGCCGCTGCGGGTGGCCAGCGTGCTCGGCGCAGTGCTGTGCATGTTCGGCCTGGTGCTGCTCGTCAGCGTGCTGGTGGAGTATTTCATGCTCGGTCACCCGCCCGCAGGCTGGAGTTCCCTCATGTCCGCCGTCTCGATTTTCTCCGGCGCTCAACTCCTCATCCTCGGTCTGCTCGGCGAATATCTGGGCCGCGCCTACATGACCGTGTCGGGCAAGCCGCAGTGTCTTGTGCGACGAGTAATCACCCACCAGCCGGAGGAGCCATGATGCACCCGCTCGTCATCACCGAATCGAAGGTGCGCGGTGTGCGCGTGTTCGCCACCCGCCGCGTCAGGGATGAAGCTCGCGGCTCTCTCACCGTGGCAGAATTTGGTGAGGAGTTGCCCTTCGTGCCGCTGCGCTACTTCATCACCTACGAGATTCCCAACTCTGCAACGCGCGGCGAGCACGCGCACAAGGAGTGCGAGCAGTTCCTGATTTGCACGCGCGGCAGTTGTTCGGTGCTCGTGGACGATGGCATTCACCAGCAGGAGTTTCATCTCACCGCTCCCACCATCGGCATCTATGTGCCGCCCATGGTCTGGGCCACGGAATACAATCACTCCAGCGACAGCGCGCTGATGGTTTTCGCCTCCCATCGCTACGATCCAGCCGACTACATCCGCGAGTATGAGGAGTTCCGCCGACTGGTGAAACAGGGCTGACAGATTCCGGCTCGACCCCGTGGGATTCACCTGTAGCCTGGGCATCCCATGATCAAGCCCGCCAAGCTGCTCTCACCTTTCGCTGCCACCTGCATGGTGGTGGCAAACATGATCGGCGTGGGCGTGTTCACCAGCGTCGGTTTCCAGCTTCCTGGACTGCCATCCGCGGGACCGATCCTGGCCTTGTGGGCGCTGGGCGGATTGCTGTCGTTGTGTGGAGCGCTTTGTTATGCAGAGCTGGTGGCGATGATGCCGCGCAGCGGGGGCGAGTATCATCTGCTGCGCGAGGCGTATCATCCCATCGTCGGCTTCATGGCCGGGTGGATCTCGCTCGTGGCGGGCTTTGCCGCACCGATCGCGCTCGCCGCCTCAGCGTTTGCCAGGTATGCCCAGGCCTTCGGCGTCAATACGGAATCCCATCTGCTCGCGGCCGCACTGGTCATCGCGGTGGCGGCCGTCAACCTCACCGATGACCGCATCCTCGGGAAGTTCCTCAGCGGGTTCACGGTGATGAAGGTGCTCCTGATCCTCGCCTTCATCGCTGGCGCGGTGTTTCTGCCCGGAGGCGTTCACAACTCGATCGCGCCCAAGGCTGGCGATGGAGCCATGTTCATTTCGCCCGCCTTCGCGATCTCGCTCGTCTATGTGATGTATGCCTATGAAGGCTGGAATGGCGCGGCTTACGTGGCTGGCGAGGTGGACGATACGCGCAAGAACATGCCGCGCGCTCTGGTGATCGGCACCGTGATCGTCACGCTGCTTTACGTCGCCGTTCATGCCGTGTTCCTCTGGCGTGCGCCGTGGGCCGCGATGGAGGGCAAGCCCGAAGCCGCACTGATTGCGGCGCAGTCGATCTTCGGTGAGACCGGCGGGAAGTTCATGGGCTTCCTCATTGCCTTTGGCCTCATCTCCACCGTCGCGAGCATGATCTGCGCGGGCTCACGAGTGAACGAGCGCATGGGCGAGGACGTGCCATTCCTGAAGCTACTGGCCTATCAAAACAAGGCAGGGACGCCCGTCGTGGCCGTGCTGCTCGTCACGGCGATGTCGCTCGCGATGCTCTTCACCAAGACCTTCGAGGAAGTGCTGCGATATGTGGAGTGCCTGCTGCTGCTGTCCTCATGCCTGGCCGTGCTGAGCGTGATCGGACTGCGCATTCGTCGCCCCGAGGCACCGCGTCCTTTCCGTGTGCCGCTCTACCCGATCACGCCGCTGCTGTTCGCGGCGATGACGATTTACATGATCACCTTCATGGCACGGCAGCACCTGGATGAACTCAAGTGGGGCCTCGTCACACTCGGCGCAGGTTTGGTCGTTTATGTCGCAGGAACGCTGTGGCAAAAGGCGCGGTCCTGAGGCATGACATCGCCGCATGTCTGACCTCGCCTCCCAACTCATCGCCCTGCTCGGTGCGGATGCCGTTTCCACCACCACGGATGACCTCGCTGTCCACAGCACGGACAAGTGGTTCGCCAGCGCCTCACCCGAGGTCGTCGCCTTTCCTGGCAGCACGGAGCAGGTCTCGAAGCTGCTGAAGTTCGCTCATGAGAACAAGATCCCCATCACCGCGCGCGGCGCTGGGGTGGGCTACGTGGGCGGCTGCGTGCCCCTGCGCGGCGGTATCGCGATGTCGCTGATGCGGATGAATCGGATCAAGGAAATCAACACCGCCGATGGCGTGGCCGTGGTGGAGCCCGGCGTGATCACGGGCGTGCTGCAAAGCGAGGTGCGCAAGCTGGGCTGGTTTTATCCGCCCGACCCTGCGAGCCTCAAGGAATGCAGCCTCGGCGGCAATATCGCGGCCAATGCGGGCGGTCCGCGCTGCGTGAAGTATGGCGTCACCCGGCACTACGTGCTCGGTCTGGAGGCGGTGCTTGCAGATGGAACCATCGTGAAGGCCGGCGGGCGATGCCACAAGAACAAGCAGGGCTTCGATCTCGTCGGGCTGTTTGTTGGTAGCGAGGGCATGTTAGGTGTGGTCACGGAGGCGACACTCCGGCTTCTGCCCCATCCACCCACGCGAGCGATGGTCAGCGCTGGGTTCAAAACTTTTGCCGAGGCGGCGGCGGCGGTGCAGCGGGTGTTTGGCAGCGGCTTCCTGCCCAGCGGACTGGAGATCGCGGACAAGTTCACCCTGCGCGCCGCACGCGAATATCTAGGCGAATCAGTGACGCCCACGGGCGATGCGCACCTGCTGGTGGAGATCGACGGGCACGAGGAATCGGTCGCGCTGGAGCTGAAGAAACTCGAAGCCCTGGTGCGCGATTGCGGGTCCATTTCCCTCGAAGCCGCGCTGGGCGAGGAAGCGTGCGAACGCTTCTGGAAGCTGCGTCGCGAGTTCAGCTACTCGCTGCGCAATACGGGGCTCATCAAGCTCAACGAAGACATCGTCGTGCCTCGCAGCCGGCTCGTGGATCTCGTTGATTTCACGGAGCAGTTGCAGGCGGAGTGCGGGTTCCCGATCGCGAGCTTCGGCCATGCGGGCGATGGCAATATCCACGTCAACATCATGGTCCCCAACATGACCGATCCCGAGATCAAGGAACGTGCCGAGGTGGCCCTGGATCGTCTGTTCCATCAGATCATCGCCTGGAATGGCGCGATCACTGGGGAGCACGGGATCGGCATTGCCAAGCAGCGCTGGTTTGCCGATGCGGTGGGCGAGGGCGCGGTCACCTTGCATCGTCGCCTGAAGGTGGCGCTCGATCCGCATGGCGTGCTCAATCCCGGCAAGTTCCTGGGCTGAGAGTCAGGGGCGTGTGACAATTTTATCGGTGTTCAGCCCTCCGCATCTGTGATTAATCGGCCCGGACATGCAGCCTGACACCACGCCCGACATCAAGACGGAAACGCGCCGCCTCATCATCGGTGCGTGCCTGGTCGGTGTGCTAGTCGCTCTGATCTATCTCACGCCGCTCAAGGAGTGGCTCGCCGAGGTGAAAGTTCTCAAGTCCCGCATCGACGACTACGGCTGGAAGGCCCATGCCAGCTTCATCCTCGGCAGTATCGCAGGCATCGCCCTCGGGGTGCCGAGGCTAGTCCTGTGCGGCCTCGGCGGTTTTTTGTTTGGCTTTTGGGAGGGCCTGCTGGCCTCGCAGTTTGCCGGAGTGCTCGGGTCGTATGGAGCCTTTCTCATCACGCGCACATGGGCACCGCGGGCCTGGGTGCAGAGCAAGCTGGCGAACCGCGAACGCCTCCGTGCTGTGCTCGAGCGGCCCAGCATCGGCAGCATCTTCGTTGCCCGCCAGTTGCCCGTGCCCGGTCTGGTGCCGAATGTGCTCCTCGGCGTGCTGCCCACACGGCATTCGACTTTCCTCATCGGCACCTTCCTGGGCTACTTGCCCAGCAATATCCCGGTGGCGCTGGCTGGCAGCAGTCCTGGCAAAGGCGACCTCGTGATGGCGGGCTGGCAGCTCACGGCCAGCATGGTGGTGCTCGCCGTTTTCAGCAGCCTGATCATGTGGATTCGGCGAAGGGTGGATTGAAGCCGGCACCGATGCGCCACATCGGCACCGCGAGGGACACACCAGCGCCACTTTGGCGCGACAAAGTGGCATTTGAGCCACACCCGCGAATGCGGGCAAAAGTGATCCAACCCTTGTAGCACTAGGCGTCCAGCGTCTTCGAGCCCTGCTGGCACGAACCCTGCCAAGTGTGCAGGACCAACTTCCCCACACTTCTATGAGCAAAATCCTCGGCATCGACCTCGGCACCACCAACTCTTGCATGGCTGTTCTTGAAGCAGGCAAGCCCATGGTGCTGGAAAACTCCGAAGGCGCACGCACCACGCCTTCCGTCGTCGCATTCACGAAGAGCGGCGAGCGCGTCGTCGGACAGGCTGCCAAGCGTCAAGCCGTCACCAATCCCCGCAACACCGTCTTCTCCGTGAAGCGCCTGATGGGCCGCAAATACGCCGAGCTGTCCGCCACGGACAAAAACGTGCCTTACAAAATCGTGGAGGCCTCCAATGGCGATGCACACGTCGAAGTCGAAGTCGGCGGCGAAACCAAGACCTACAGCCCGCAGGAAGTCAGCGCGATGATCCTCGCCAAGCTCAAGGCCGACGCCGAAGCACGCCTGGGCGAAAAAATCACCGAAGCCGTCATCACGGTCCCGGCTTACTTCAACGACAGCCAGCGCAACGCCACGAAGGCCGCTGGTGAGATCGCCGGCCTGAACGTGCGCCGCATTATCAACGAACCCACCGCCGCAGCGCTCGCCTACGGCTTGGACAGCAAGTCCGACGAAAAGGTCGCCGTGTATGACCTCGGCGGCGGCACCTTCGACATCTCAGTGCTCGAGATCGGCGATGGCGTCTTCGAAGTGCTCGCCACCGATGGCGACACGCACCTGGGCGGCGACGATTGGGACCGCAAGCTCATCGACTGGATCATCACCGAGTTCAAAGCCGAGAACGGCATCGACCTCGGCAAGCAACCCGACGCGCTCCAGCGCATCAAGGAAGAAGCCGAGAAGGCCAAGATCGCCCTCAGCTCCAGCCAGAGCTACGACATCAGCCTGCCCTTCATCACGGCAGATGCCAGCGGTCCGAAGCACATCATGAAGACCCTCTCCCGCGCCAAGCTGGAGCAGCTCTGCGACGATCTCTTCGAGCGCACGATCAAGCCGGTGCGCGACTGCTTTGGCGAAGCCAAGCTCACCGCCGCGCAAGTGGATGAACTCGTGCTCGTGGGCGGCATGACCCGTATGCCCAAGGTGGTCGAGACCGCGAAGAAGCTCGCTGGCAAGGACCCGCATCAAGGCGTGAACCCGGATGAAGTCGTGGCCATCGGTGCCTCGATTCAAGGCGGCGTGCTCAAGGGTGACGTGAAGGACGTGCTCCTGCTCGACGTGACTCCGCTGACGCTCGCGATCGAAACGGCCGGTGGCATCGCCACCCCGATGATCCCACGTAACACAACGATCCCGAAGAAGCACAGCCAGGTCTTCTCCACCTACGCCGACAACCAGCCTGGCGTGGAAATCGTGGTGCTCCAGGGCGAGCGCCCCATGTCCAAGGACAACAAGATCCTCGGCACCTTCAAGCTCGACGGCATCCCACCCGCACCTCGCGGCGTGCCGCAGATCGAAGTCACCTTTGACCTCGATGCGAACGGCATCCTCAACGTCTCCGCCAAAGAAAAAGTCAGCGGCAAGGAGCAGAAGATCAGCATCGCAGGCAGCTCGGGTCTCACTCAAGACGAGATCGAGAAGGCCAAGCGCGACGCCGAAGCCCACGCCGAAGAAGACAAGCAGCGCCGCGAATTGGCCGAAGTGAAGAACAAGGCCGAGTCCATGTCGCACGACATTGAGAAGCAGCTCAAGGAAATGGGCGACAAGCTACCTGCCGATCAGATCGCGCCACTCCAGGCCAAGGTGGACAGCTTGAAGAAAGCCGTCGAAACCAACGACCACGAAGCGATGAAATCGGGCGTGGAGGAACTCGAAAAGATGTTCGCCGCCGCCTACCAGGCCGCCGCAGCGGCTGGAGCCACCGCTCAAACTGGCAGTCCTGACGCCACCAGCACAGAAAGCACTGCCGACAGTGGCCCGAAAGGCAACGTCGTCGATGCCGAAGTCGTGGACGAAAAGAAGGCCTAAACTCCATCCAAACCCTTCAACGACCTCATCCGATGTCCAAAAACAAACCCAATCGCAATATCACTCGCGCCGTCACCTACGATGGCGATGGCAATCAGTCCGCTGCTGGCTGGATGGTTCGCTTCACCCGTCGTGGCAAGAATTTCCAATGGTTCTTCGGTGATCACAAGCACGGTGGCCAGCGCAAGTCCCTCGCCGCCGCCCGACTTCTCCGTGATGAGCAGCAGGAGAAGCTGGCCAAGCTCGTCGAGACCCCGGTGGAGCGTCGTTCCCGCAGGTATGCAGGCAGCGCCTCCGGCGTCACTGGCGTCACCTGGGCACCCAAGGTGATCGTGCGCGGCAAGAAGAAGTATGAGTATCTCTTCGCCCGCGCTGCGTGGACAGATTTCGAAGGCAACCGCTGCACGAAATCCTTCTCCACCGGCAAGTATGGCAAGCAAAAGGCCTGGGATCTCGCCTGCGAAGCCCACAAGAAAGGCATTGCCGCCGTCGCCCGCGAATGGCGCGCTCAGAAGAAGACCGCCGCCTAACCCATTTTCCCGCCCGGCTGACTGCCACGGCCTTCCTCTCCAATAGGAAGACGCGGCCGCAAGCCGGGCGGGTTCTCAAGACAAACCGAAACCGAAACCACAAACCCACACAGCAGAAACAATACCACTATGGCAACCTCGATCACACCCCTGGGCCGCCGCGTGCTTGTAAAGCGCTCGAGCAGCGAAGAAAAAACAGCTGGCGGCATTTTCCTTCCCGACACCGCGAAGGAAAAGCCACAGGAAGCTGAAGTCATCGCACTCGGCACTGGCAAGGACGACGAAGGCAAGAACGTCGCCGACCTCTTCACCGTGAAGAAGGGCGACAAAGTGCTCATCTCCAAATACGGCGGCACCGAAGTGAAAGTCGATGGAGAGGACCTCCTCATCATCAACGAGACCGACATCCTCGGCATCATCGGCTAATCAACCTTTTGGAATTTAATTCCCAAATCTAAGATCTCAAATCACATCATGGCAAAGCAACTCTCCTTCGACGAAAACGCTCGTCAGGCCCTCCTGGTCGGCGTGAAGAAACTCGCCCGCGCGGTCAAGGCCACCCTTGGACCCTCGGGACGCAACGTCATCCTGGAAAAGAAATTCGGTTCCCCCACGATCACCAAGGATGGTGTCACCGTGGCCAAGGAAATCGAACTTTCCGACCCGTATGAAAACATGGGCGCCCAGCTCATCAAGGAAGTGTCCTCACGCACCTCCGATGTCGCTGGCGACGGCACCACCACCGCCACCGTGCTCGCCGAGTCCATCTATTCCGAAGGTCTCCGCAACGTCACCGCAGGTGCCAATCCTACCTCGCTCCAGCGCGGCATCATGAAGGCCACTGAGGCCATCGTTGCCGAACTGAAGAAGATCGCCACCCCCGTCAAGGACAGCAAGGAAGTGGCCCAGGTCGCTACCGTGTCCGCCAACTGGGATGCCGAAATCGGCAACATCATCGCCGACGCCATGGACAAGGTCGGCAAGGAAGGCACGATCACCGTCGAAGAAGCCAAGAGCATCGAAACGACCCTCGAAGTCGTGGAAGGCATGCAGTTCGACAAGGGCTACCTCAGCCCCTACTTCGTGACCAACGCCGAAACGATGGAGTGCAGCCTCGAAAGCGCCTACATCCTCATCAACGAAAAGAAGGTCAGCAACCTCAAGGACATGCTGCCCCTGCTTGAGAAGGTCGCCCGCTCCGGCAAGCCCCTCCTCATCATCGCTGAAGACGTCGAAGGTGAAGCCCTTGCCACCCTCGTGGTGAACAAGCTCCGCGGCACCCTCAACATCGTGGCCGTCAAGGCTCCTGGCTTCGGCGACCGCCGCAAGGCCATGCTCGAAGACATCGCCATCCTCACCGGCGGCAAGTGCATCACCGAAGACCTCGGCATCAAGCTCGAGAACGTTGAGCTTGCTGACCTCGGTCGTGCCAAGCGCATCACCATCGGCAAGGAAAACACCGTCATCGTCGAAGGTGAAGGTTCCTCCGACGCCATCCAGGGCCGCGTGCAGCAGATCAAGAATCAGATCGAAGGCACCACCTCCGATTATGATCGCGAGAAGCTCCAGGAGCGCCTTGCCAAGCTGGCCGGCGGCGTCGCCGTCATCAACGTCGGTGCTGCCACCGAAACCGAGATGAAGGAAAAGAAAGCCCGCGTGGAAGACGCCCTGCACGCCACCCGTGCAGCCGTTGAAGAAGGCATCGTCCCTGGCGGCGGTGTTGCTCTCATCCGTGCCACCGCAGCCGTGGGTGACCTCGGCCTGAAGGGTGACGAAGCCACTGGCGCTGACATCGTGAAGCGCGCCATCGAAGCTCCGCTTCGTCAGCTCGCCGCCAACGCTGGCGTCGAAGGCGCTCTCATCGTTGCCGAAGTCAAGAAAGGCACCGGCAACCACGGCTACAACGTCGCCACCGGCACCTATGAAGACCTCATCAAGGCCGGCGTCGTTGACCCCGCCAAGGTGACCCGCAGCGCGTTGCAGAACGCCGCTTCCATCTCCGGTCTCCTCCTCACCACGGAATGCCTCATCGCAGACATCCCGAAGGAAGAAGCCGCTGATCCCCACGGCCACAGCCACGGTGAAGGCATGATGTAATTCGATTTTCGTCCGTGCCGGCCCAACCACCGGCACGGACGGAAACAAACCCCCGCACAGAACACACGAACCGAACACCTCGGAGGCGCAAGTCTCCGGGGTGTTTTTTGTTCAGCTGTCATGAACGACAGCCCCACCCACTGATGGATCACACAGGCCATCATCGTTGCCTTGCCCGACCATGCACAAGCTCCTCTCCGCCCTTCTCCTCACCGCCATCGCAGCGACTGCTGCCGCGCAAACATCCGCGCCCAAGAAAGAAGCCTCGCCCAACGGCCCGAAGTGGAAATCGCTCAAGCCTTCTACGCCTGCTGGCTTCACCTTGAAGACGCTGCTGGTGGAGGCGCATCCTGAGCACAATGTCGAACTGCATGTGTATGTGCCGGACAAAGATGGCGTGTGGCCTTGCATCCTGGACATTCACGGTGGCGGCTGGAAGGCACGTCAGGTCGAAGCCGACAAGCCCATGATGGAACGGCTCGCGCAGCGCGGCTTCGTCACCGCGCTGGTGAGCTATCGCCTCAGCACCGAAGCCAAATACCCCGCCGCACTCTATGACTGCAAAGCGGCGATCCGGTGCCTCAAAGCCCACGCCAAGGAACTCAAGCTCGACCCCAACCGCATCGGCGTGATGGGCGGCTCCGCCGGCGGGCATCTCACCGGCCTCGTCTCGATGACCACGGGCAAGAAGGAGTTCGATGGCGACGGCCCATTCAAAGACCAGACCACCGACATCCGCTCCGCCATCGTCCTCGCCGGCCCAGCCGACGTTCTCACGATGAACAAGGACAAGACCGGTGAAGGCTCGCTGCTCTTCTTCGGCGTCTCCGCCCAGGAGAATCCCAACCTGTATGCCCAAGCCTCCGCGATCACCCATGTGCGCCCCGGCGTGCCGCCCACCATCTTCATCGAAGGCGAGAAGGACACCGTCAAAATCGGCCGCGCCGAGATGATGGAGAAGCTCAAAGCCCTCGGCATCGAAACCTCCCTCCACACCCTCAAAGACGCCCCCCACCCCTTCTGGATGAGCGACCCCTGGTGCGCCGAAACTGTCGATATCGCTGACGAGTTCTTCAAGCGGATGTTGAAGTGAAGAGCTGACGGCAAGCTCTAGCGCAGCTCCACCACTCGCTGTCCAGACTGGAACGCCTGCTCGATGGCGGGCCATGCTTGCTCGAGAGTCTGAAGCAGCATCTGAGTTCTACAGTTGCCGACTCGCAGCCAGAGCAACTCGCCAGAATCGGCAGGGCGCATCGCTAGCAAGAAGAAGTCCTCGTCCTTGCTTACCACAATTCGACCTTCGGCGATTGCCTCCTGCCAAATCTGCCGGTCATCAGTTTGCCCCTGTCCCCGATCCAGAACATGAACCGAATCATAGCCTTTCTGGCTCAGCCAGCGCGCAAGGGCGACCGGCAGTTGGTTGTCCACGAGGAACTTCACGCAGCCACAGCGAGCACAGTGTGATCGGTCTGGCGGGCTGCATAAGTGAGCGCTGCCGTGATGTCATCCGACTCCAAAAATTCATAGTCGGCAAGGATCTCCTCTCGAGTGGCACCCGCAGCAATCAGATCAAGAATGTCGCTCACACGGATGCGATAGCCGCGAATGCAGGGGCGACCGCCACACTTGCCGGGCTCGATGGTGATGCGTTCGAGGAGATTCATTGCTTCAATGTGCTGCTTGATTTCACTCAACTCAACAGAGTTCTACCCAGAGAAGGCTGGTGTCTTAACGCCAAAGCATTAATTCAGGCGTTGGGATAATAGCGTTCAGAAATGTGGATCTTGCTCCAGACCAAGCGTTCGTCTTTCACTCCTAGTCTCTCTGCATTCTCAAGAACTAGCTGCCCCATCTTCTTGAGTTCATCGTCGTTCGTCACAATCAGTGCGTCCACATCATCCCATCGAAACTCCAGATGTTTATAGGGCTCAAAGGAGATCGCTCTCCACTCTCGCTCGTCATAGAATACCCTCCAAGTTTCCTTTTTGGTAACACGGTCCGTCCACTTGCCTTCATATATGCGAGTCAAGTGAAACGCGCCCGCAAAGTGCTCCAGCCATGATCGAACATGGTGATCAAGAATCGCATGAAGTGTTTTGACTGAATCAGGCAAACTCTTCATTTCTTCTGCCGACGGCAAATTGACGCGCACCCCGAGAAAGACGTCGCACTGTTTCAATGACACCACTCTCGTAGTGGTTTGCAAAGAGAAGCATGTCCAGAATTTCCCTTGCCTTGGTGTCTGCCTGGAACGGACTGTTCGCGTGATAATACCGGACTGGTGTGATGCCCTTTCGCATCGCCCATTCCTTCTTCATTGCGATAGCATAGTTGCCATATTGTTCACGATGGTCTCGTGATTCACTCACTGGTAGATCGCAAAAAAAGACTGCTGAAGAATGGATTCGATCATCAACGATGTCGCTTCCACCAAAAGGATCACTTTCATAAGGCGCGAGAGCCATCTCTTCGTCACCAGGGCGAAAGCCAAATCCATCCCTCAAAGTCTCAGCGAGGTAATCATATTTGGCTAAGAATCGAAAGAGTGATGATGAACTGACGCTCATGGCATTATGCAAATGCAGGACGCATGGACATAAGTCAACAACTCACTCCTCGCCACCTTCGACAACGAGGTTTCACCGAGTCAAAACGGCTGCCCCCCTTGCGAGAAGCAGCCGTTGCTTGATTCAACTGTAGCGCAAAATCACTTCACCACCGGTGTCGGCACACCACTCGTCGCGGGGTGGGACTTGAGGTAGCCGTCCACGTCTTTGGTGACGATCACTTTGCCGCCCATGGTCATGAAGTGGCCGAGGAAGGTGCAGACGAATTCGAACTCGCCTTCCTTGTTCGGGGCTTTGAATTGCAGGCGCTCGGGATTACCCCCCAGAAGTGGCCCATTCGCGCCCGCAGCTAGGTGGCCCGCGCCGGGATTATACGGCGAATTATCGAAGCTGGCGAGGGACTGAAACTCAAGGGCACTCTGATCGTTGCCGAAGTGAGGAAAGGCAAAGGTAACCACGGCTGCAACGTCGCCACCACCAGGTATGCAAACCTCCAAGGCAGGCGTCGTCGATCCTGCCAAGGTGACTCGCAACGCTCTCCAGAACGCCGCCTCCATCTCCGGTCTCCTCCTCACCACGGAATGCCTCATCGCAGACATCCCCAAGGAAGAAGCCGCTGATCCGCACAGCCACAGCCACGGCGAAGGCATGATGTAATCCGTCGTCGCGTCACCCGCTGGCGCGACTTCCAAGCTTCCCTCAGCATCGGCCCAACCACCAGCGCTGAGCGAAATCAAAAAAACCACAGAACACACGAACCAAATACCCCGGAGGAGAACGCCTTCGGGGTGTTTTTGCATGCGAGATCACCTTTCAATGCCAAATGAATCTCAAATTGCGTTCCTTCAGGAAGCAAGGCATAAGCGCTTTACTTCAGCATCAAATCCCTCTCTCAACTCTGCGCACCGCGCTCGAGCGTCTTTGACACAGCCCGTCGTGACACTGTCCTCGACCTGACAGACCTTCTCGACGACAAGGTGAATGCGTCGCGATTCTTCCAAGAAAACTATCTTACCGATGGCATGAAGCAGCTACTCCGCCTTGGGCTGCATCGTCTTGCCAGCAAGAGCGATCAGGGGCTTTTTTGCTTTCTCAAGCAACAAGGGCTGGCGCAAAGCCGTGCGCTTCGCCTTCACTGAGAATCCCATCGTGTTACAACGATGATGTGCGCCGCAGAGGGTTGTTCACCCTTCTGCGAGAAGAAGTGGAGGCCGATCATTGAGGCCCTGCTCTCCACTTCTTCCGTGCATTCGAGGGCAACCATCTTCTACAGCTTCAATTCGAAACCTAGCGTCAGCAGATCGATGTCTTTGTCAGCCACGGGTGTCTGCCCTTTCTGATATGAGAGAGACAGGCCGGCATTCTCGCTCAGCCAGAACAGAGCTTTTGCTTCGATCAAGTCGCTGAATTCGTTTGCTCCATCCAAAAGATTCCACATGGCACTGTAGCTGCCGCGCAGTTCCCAGCGGGCATTTTCCCCGAAGGGACGGAAAGCCAATTCGACCTTGCCTCCAGCACGAAACCAGTCGTCTCCTTCTGTTCGGGAAACGAACCGGCTCGTCTCAAGGACATTGCTGTAGTCGAGCCTTGGCAACAGGCGAATCAGGTAGGCCGGGCCTGACTTCTTCCCGGTCAGACTGTGAAATTGTCCCACGTCAAAGTGATCGCCGATTTGGAACAAGGGCTCATAGGTGAAGCTTGCCCCCGCAATGCCTGCATCAAATCCAAGGTCTGTCTGGTAGTAGGGCGTAAGCATCATTTCAGAGCGAAGGCGCGCTCCGCGATGGTTGCCTTGAAGGGAAAACGGAAGGCTGAATTTGAGTTCTTCAGCGTCGCCCGTATCGGTTCCCGCCACATCCACGATGTTCCAGCTTACCGCCGGAGTGAGTGCTGCGACGTAGCTCCTGAAGATGGAGTCTTCATCCTTCACTTTGCCGTCTTTGAAGATGATCGGATAGATGAGCGCTCCCTGGGCATTCCAGGTGTCAGTGCTCGACAACCTGTTGTTCTGAAAGGTGAATGTCGCTCCCGTCACCTCATTCAGATCCTTGCTCCAGTCCTCCACAGCAGCGCGAACTCTGATCGGGCCGATGGACCCGTGATCTCCAACTTTACGGCTGTTCTTGAAGATGCCGTCCAGCGGCTTTGGCGGCTCATCCTCGTTTGTCTCTTTGAACTCTGGCAGTTGCTGCCCTTGTCTCACTTCGGCAGGAGTGAACGGAGGAGAGTGACCGATGTGTTCTTCAAGATCACGTAGCGCTCCAGCCACCGCCTGCTCTTTTGCGTGGGGGGTCACTCCACCCAGCTTCATCAGCCGGGCATACGTGATGTTTCCCCGGCAGAGCAGATACTCGATCACTTCCTCTTTGCTCAGCACTCCATCCGTCCCTGCGAACGGCTCAGGCAGCACTTCATCGGCTGCACGCAACGCGAATGCTGAAGCAATGGTCAGCACGGACATCAAATAGCTCGTCTTCATGGTGTTTATTCGTCTCGGTTGGCGGCTGGAATAGCCTTGGTGAAAATGATCTCCGACAAGTCGCCCACTGTGACGGCTTTCACGAGATCCCCAGGGTCTGCGTCGGCATCGACATCGTTGAAAAAATCATCCTCAATCGGTATCTCCAGGGCTTTGATGTTCGAATCCGTGTAGTTAAGATCTTTCTTCAAACGGTCATCCACGAAAATCTCGCTCACGGCCAGTCCGGTATCCTCGGCGATCATTCGTTTGGTCCGGCTGGTGGTTTCGGCACGGTCAATCGTCTTGGCCGAATCCGCAGCCATTACAGTGGCTCGCGCTCTTGCCGTTCGTCTGGCTGGAGTCCGCGTTGTTGCGGATTCGCCACGGGGTTTCTTCGTGAGTTGTGCAGGCCGTGCTTTGGCCCGATTCTGTTTGACCAACGCTTTGCGTGATCCCGTCTTTGTTGCTGACTTTTTGGCCATAGGGAGATGAGGTGGGGCTGATGGTTAGCAACTAAGAGTCCGCCAGAAATTACCTTTGTTGTCCATTCCATTTTTTTATTCTTAGCAACTTTTGTGATGCTGAAAGCTTCGAGTGCCCGCATCCTATGATGGAGACTTCTTGGTGAATCCCGCCACCTGTGACATGCTGGCTTCTATCCTGCCCCATGCTCTCCTTCATCGAATCCCAGTTCCCTGTCTCCCGCTGACGCGACTTCCAAGCTTTCCTCAGCGCCGGCCCAACCACCGGCGCTGAGCGAAATCAAAAACCCCACACAACACACGAACCAAACACCCCGGAGGCGAAAGCCTTCGGGGTGTTTTTGTTGGAGGATTCTCAAACAAGAAGCCGGTCACCACTCGAAGCATGAGCCTTGGCCCCTGCTCAGCGCTCACAGCCGCGCCTGCAACCAGCCCAGCAAGTCGCTGATCTGGATGCGGTGCTGGGCGTTGCTGTCGCGTTCGCGGACGGTGACGGTGTTGAGCAGCTCGGGCTTTTCGCCGAGGGTGTCGAAGTCGATGGTCACGCCGAAGGGTGTGCCGGCTTCGTCTTGTCGGGCGTAGCGACGACCGATGCTGGCGGTCTCGTCGTAGAAGCAGTTCATGTGCGTCTTCAGCAGCGCATAGACTTCGCGGGCTTTGGCGACGAGTTCGGGCTTGTTCTTGAGCAGAGGGAAGACACCGCACTTGATCGGCGCGACGCGCGGATGGAAGCGCAGGACGGTGATGGTCTCGCTCTTGCCTTTGTCGTCGGTCTTGACGGTCTCATCGAAGGCCTTGGCAATCACGGCCAGCGCCATGCGGTCGAGACCGGCGGAGGGCTCGATGACGTGCGGGACGTAACTGCCTTTGAATAGGCGCTCGAACCAGGCGCGCACGTCGGCCTCAGGCATGGGCTCGCCTTTGACCTTGGCTTGCTCGGCGGCGAGGCGCTTCTGGATGAGCGCTTCCTTCTGCTCAGGCGTGAGCTTGGCGGCGGCATTTTTGAGGTCTTCGTCGAAGACTTCCTGCGACTTGGTGCTGGCGTTTTGATGCGCGGTCAAATCGAAGGCTCCGCGTGCGGCGATGCCTTCCAGTTCTTCGGTCCCGAAGGGGAATTCGCACAGGATGTCCACGCAAGCGCGAGCGTAGTGGGCGAGGTCGGCGGGCGTCTGCCAGTAGTATTCCAGCACGTCGCCGAGGCCGATGCTCTGGTAAAACTTCGTGCGCTGATCGACCCAGTAACGGTGCCACATGTCCCAGCCCCAGTTCGCCTGCGGCTCGGACAAGTCAGCGCCTTCACTCCACGTCGCGACTTCGCCGGAGATGATCTCCACGGCTTCGTCGGGCTTGATGAAGAACTCGAGTTCCATCTGCTCGAACTCGCGGCTGCGGAAGGTGAAATTCTTCGGCGTGACTTCGTTGCGGAAGGCCTTGCCGATCTGGCAGATGCCGAAGGGCACCTTCACGCGCGACGAGTCGAACACGTTCTTGAACTGCGCGAAGATCGCCTGCGCGGTTTCCGGGCGCAGGTAGGTCACATCGGCTTCCGTCGCGGTCGGTCCGAGGTAGGTGCGCAGCATGAGGTTGAACGGACGCGACTCGCCAAGCAAGCCACCGGACTCCGGATGGTAGTCACGTGAATCCGTAACTTGTTTGGTCTCTTCGCTGAAAATTACTGGGTCGGGAATTCCACGACTCTTGTAAAACTCGATAGCTAACTTCTGGGCGCTTTCACGAGGCTTTCCTTGCGGCAACAGCATTTCAAATCGAGCGAGTGAAATTCCTTTCTGCGCAATCACCTCAAAAGAAGCTGCTCCGATGCGCTCACGTAGCTTGTTCGCGAGAGCTGGATTGGTGAGTTGGAGGATGTTGGCGGCCAGCAATTCAGGACTCGCTACTTGCATTTCAGCAGAGCGTTTCGCTCCTTCCTCGGAAAAAGCTCCGTCAGCTATGTAAACAGTGCCGCTTTGAGGTTCGACGTGATCCGCACGCACGCGCTTGTTCGTCAGCGAGCACTCGCGCATCATGTCGGCGAAGGTGTCCACATGACCGGAGGCCTTCCAGATCGCGGGATTCATGAGGATGCACGCGTCGAGGCCGAGGATGTCCTCGCGGTCGCGTGTCATCGCACGCCACCAGGCTTCGCGCAGGTTGCGCTTCAGCTCCGCGCCCAGCGGGCCGTAATCCCACACGCCGCCGCAACCGCCGTAGATCTCGCTGCTAGGATAGATAAAGCCGCGGCGCTTGCAGAGGGAGACGATCTTCTCCATTTGCGCGATGGGATCAGGCTTGGTGTCGGACATGGGACGTGTGGATTTGGGGTTGGCGAAAAGGGGCGCGAACTACCGGCATCGCACCGGTTTCAGCAAGCGGAAAGGCAGCCGCAGACACGTTCTGTGATTCGCATCACAAATGCACCAGAGGCGGGCGAAACGTGCGGTTGAATGCATTGATAGCAGGAGCCTGACCGGCAAATCTGCCGAATGACAGCAAGACTTGAGCAGACGTTTTGAGCCCCTGGCTTGAAGGCTCGCCACCTGTTGTCTTCACCCATTCGTCCCTTCGCTCCTGGTTTGCATCCAGGTGGTTCGAGGCGTTTGCCGGAGAGGCTCTAGACAGGCGGCTCGATGCCGGAGACGATGAGAGGATAGTCTGTCATCGCCACCAGCTTCACTTGATACAGATCGGAAATCGCATCGGCCTCGGAGGCTTCGTAGTCGTCGCGGTAGTAAATTTCCTTCACACCGTAGGCGCAGAGCATCTGCATGCAGCTGGTGCAGGGCTTGGTGGTGCAGGCGACGAGCTTCACATTGCCACGCGTGAAGAGGCTGCAGAGATTGACCTCGGCGTGGATCATGTATTTGCGGCGGCGGTCGCGATCTTCCCAAAAGGCGGCATCGGCATTGAAGCCCGGAGCCAGCCCATTGTAGGCGGTGCCGATCACCCGGTTGTCATAGTCCAGCGCCACGGCTCCCACTTTGCGGAAGGGATCTTCGGAGCGCAGGCTGGCCACATGCGCGAGGGCCATGGCGTATTGAGGGATGGTGAGACGAGAGGGCTTGTCCATGAACGTGGAGACCGTAGAGCGAACGAGCCGACTCGTAAACTGGTGAACCAGGAGTCATGAAGCAGGAGCAGAACACGGGGTTGCACCCAGGGCTGCGGGGGCTAGGATGCGCGCCCTCGTTTTATGTGGAAAGGAAGATTCTCACAGCCCACCAGCGAACGGGTGCAGCGCTACGGCGAGTCGGTCTCTTTTGACTGGCGGCTCTACGCGCATGACATCCGGGGCTCCATCGCGCAATCGAAGGCTCTGCTGAAGGCGGGCATCATCACGAAGCAGGAGCAGACGGACATTGAGCGAGGGTTGCTGGCGATCAAAGAAGAGATCACGAGCGGAAACTTCGAGTGGCAGGAGTCGCTCGAAGATGTCCACATGAACATCGAGTCAGAGCTGACCCAACGCATTGGTCCTGCCGGTGCCAAGCTGCACACCGCGCGCAGCCGCAATGACCAGGTGGCGCTCGACGTGCGGCTCTACTGCCGCGACGAGGTGGATGCCATCGTCGCCCACATCTCGGAATTGCAACGCGCCCTCGTGCAATGCGCTGAGCGCAATCAGAAGGCCATCATGCCGGGCTACACGCATCTGCAACGCGGGCAGCCGGTGCTCTTCGCCCATCACTTGCTGGCCTACGTGGAGATGCTGGAGCGAGACACGAATCGCCTGATGGATGCGAGCGAACGGCTCAACGTGATGCCCCTCGGCTCCGGCGCGCTGGCAGGGTCCACCATTCTCCTGGATCGCGAATTGATCGCGAAGGAACTCGGATTCCCCGCGATCACGCAGAACAGCATGGATGCGGTGAGTGATCGCGACTACGTGGCGGAAATCCTTTTCGCCATCGCCCTCTGCGGCGTGCATCTCTCGCGCCTGAGCGAAGACATCATCCTGTGGGCCAGTGCCGAGTTTGGCTTCATCGCGCTGAGCGATGCGCACACGACGGGCTCATCCCTGATGCCGCAGAAAAAAAATCCCGACGTGGCCGAACTCACCCGTGGCAAGACCGGCCGCCTCATCGGCAATCTGATGGCGATCCTGACGATCCTCAAAGGCCTGCCCATGACCTACAATCGCGACATGCAGGAGGACAAGGAGCCGCTCTTCGACAGCATCGACACGATCAAGGCGGCGCTCGGTGTCTTCGCCGAGATGGTCTCTGGCATGGACGTTCGCACGGAGAAGACCAAGGCCGCCGCGAGCGACCCCATGCTCCTGGCCACGGACCTCGCTGATTGGTTAGTGAAGCAAGGCCTGCCCTTCCGCCATGCGCATGAAGTCATCGGCAAACTCGTGGCCTATTCCATCGAGCAGAAGCGCGGGTTCGCCGATCTCAAGGTGAGCGAATACAAGCAGTTCTGGAAGGGCTTCAACAAAAGCGTCTATAAGGTGCTCACGCTGGACACCGCCCTTGCCGCTCGCAAGAACTCCGGCGCTCCCAGCCCAGCCAATGTGGCAGCGCAGCTCAAGCGCTGGCGCAAACTCCTCAGTGCGTGATGCGATATGAGCGCTGACTTCGACCTGTGCAACATCGACCAAGCTGGCTGGGAGAAAACCTCCAGCCACTTCGTCGATGCGGGTCCGCACGTCAGCGTTGAGCAAGCGACCTTCCGCACGCCCACGCGAGCCTCGGCGAACTGGACCATTGTGCATCGCAAGGCCGCCGTGGCCATCGCCCCGATGCTGGACGATGGCCGCCTCGTGCTGCTCTCGCAGGAGCGCATCCCTGTGCAGAGCCTGACGTGGGAATTCCCTGCCGGGCAAGTCGATGCACAGCTGGCCGAAGTCTCTCAGGAACTCATCGTGCGCACCGCACTCGCCGAACTGCGTGAGGAACTCGGTGCCGAGCTGGCCGAGGGCGCGACCTTGCAGCCACTGGGCTGGTATTTTCCCTCGCCGGGCTTCACCCAGGAGCACATCTATCTCTTTCTCGCACGGCCCGTCCGCATGGTGGCTCAGGCAACTCCTCAGCACGGTGAGAGCTTCGGCGATGTGCGATACGTCACACCCGATGAACTTCGTGAGATGATCGCCCGTAATGAGATCAACAACTCGCTCACCCTCGCCCTCTTCGCCAAGCTGATGGCCTTGCGATTGATCGACTGACACCAAAGACTCGGCTCTGCCTCACGTTACTCTTTCCAACCCCCCTCCTCCGACTGATCCATGTGGAAGTTCATGCTGCACAAGATGTTCAAGATGCGCGAAAAATTCGCGGTCGATCTGGGCAAAGGCGACGTTGAAAAACCGTTCATCGAGCACCTTGAAGATCTGCGCACCACGGTTGTGCGCATCGCATTGACGCTGCTGATCGCGACAGTCTGCACCTTCATCTTTTACCATGAGCTGTTTGAGGTCATCAAAGGCCCGCTCTGGTTTTCCGGCGTGGTAAAGAGCGAGGAGGAGCTGAAGGCCATGCTTCAGATTCTCTCGCCGCAGGAAGGCTTCATGATGATGATGAACATCGCGCTGATCGCGGCGGTGATCGTTTCGTTCCCGTTTCTGCTGCTGTTCATTCTTCAGTTCGTCCTGCCAGGGTTGAAGGACAATGAGAAGAAGCTGCTCTTTCCCGCTATCGCTACAGGTGCCGGTCTCTTTCTCGGCGGCGTATTGTTTGCCTACTACGTCGTGCTGCCCAAGGCGCTGGCCTTTTTCTTCGGCTTCAATGACGAGATGGGCCTGGGTAATGACTGGCGTGTGAATGAGTATGTGACCTTCGCCACCCGGTTCATCCTTGTCTTTGGCGTGTCCTTCGAACTGCCGATCCTGGTGATTGCGCTCGTGAAGCTGGACATCTTGAACTATCAAATCATGAAGGGCACCCGCGCCCATGCGGTGATCGGGATTGCGATTTTCTCAGCGATCATCACACCCACCCAGGATGCGCTGACGATGGGATTGATGGTGGGTCCCTTGTATTGCCTTTACGAGGCCTGTATCTGGATTGCCCGCTACATGGATAAGAAGGACCGTGAGCTGTATCCTGAATACTATAAGGACCTCGAAAAGGATGAAGCAGCGGTGAAGGCTGAGGACTCGTGGGACAACGAGGACTACAATCCGTGGAGCACCGCTGATGATGACGATGACGAAGGCTTGAAGAAGAAGGACGAAGGCGAGAGCAAGCCTTCCTCCGACGACTCAACCTCTGAAAAATCCGAGGAGTCCAAGCCGGAGTCTGAGAAGACCCTGGAGGACTACGCTCGGGAGGACGAACAACGCCGGAACACGGATTAATCCGTGGCCAGCTTCACGGCGGCGGCGGGTAAGCGGGGATATACGCTGGCACGCCGCAGATGCCGCGCGAGGCGGCCATGCCGGCTTCGACGGCGGCCTCGACGCATCCACCATTGATGCTGGAGACAGCCCAGTCGCCTGCGAGGAAGAGGTTTGCGAAGCCGCTTTGATCGGACCTTAGCCGGAGCTTGGACGTGCCGGGGAAGGAAGCGACGTAGCGCTCGCTTGGGTCGATGTTGGCACGGACGTATTGGGAGTCCAGTCGCGCGCTGCCTGCGGAATTCTCTGGGTCGTGCAGGAGATTGAAATCGAATCCGCCTGAGCCATTGGCAGGCACCGCCTTGGGCCAGAGGTGCTCGATGTTTTGGTTGAGCCAGTTGATCGCGGTCTGTTTCACCATGGCATCGGCCGTGGCCGGATAGGTGGGATCGTTCAAGGGAGGCTGTGCGGGGCCGGGCATGGGGCCGCAGAAGTAGTGCAGGCTCTGCGGTGGTGAGGGTGTGCCGCTCCAGTTTTCCTGAGGCAGCACATCAGACATCTCACCCCAGGTATCAAATGGCTCGGCATACGTGGTCATGATGGTGTCCTGATCCTGCCAGCCGAGATCGCTGAGCGCGGGCTGCATCCACAGTTGCAGCGCCAGCGTCTCGACGGTGCGCAATGAGTTGACCATCGTGTTCCAGGCGGGGCTGGCGGCACATAGTTCTGGTGTGAGAGTGGGCAGACCAGCGAGGGAGATGCCCAGGACGACGTGATCGAAGTCCACACCTTGCTTCAGCAGGGTGGTTCCGGCTTTCACATCGCACCAGGCGGAGTTGAAGGTCAGCCCTACCTTGGCGAGCTGGGCCTGAAGCTCGGCGGCATTCTCGATCTGATCCCAGGCGGGTTCATCGGGCCATGCCTGGAGCGTTTTGCCATTGGGGAAGGTGATTTCGTAGAGCGGCGAATACTCAGCGCTCCCTTTGATCTCGGCCTGCACATCCATCTCGATGGCTGCGATTTGTTTCTTGTCGGGCGAGAGCCGGAGGTTGGTCGCACGATGGAAGAACTGGAATTTCACGCCGCGCTGCGAGAGCACTTGGTAGATCGGGGCGAAGATCGTATCGCCCATGCCGCCGATCATGCGCCACATCGGGGCATCTTTGTAACCTAGCGCCATGCGGAGATACACCAGCAGCGCGGTGCCTGCCTCGAAGCGGGCATGTTCGCGATCAGCGATGCCGCCATCGAACGAAAAAGCCAGGTTGTAAATCGCACGGGTGAAGGCGCTCCATTGCGTGCCTTTCGATGCGCCGTGGCGGGTGATCCAGGCGACAAAGTCTTCCTCATTGATGGCCTCGATTCCGGCGGGCCCTTTCGGCAGCACATCGGTGATCATCCCTTTCGCGAGGGTGGAGGCGAAGTCAAACAACTGCCAGTCCCACTTGAGATCATCGCTGGTGGAACTCAGCGACATGATTTCTGGACTGCGCAGCCACTGCTGGAACTCGATCAGGAAGTGGGAGGCGATTTCGTGCAGCGATTGCGGCGGATGCTCGCTTTGTCCCTGCGATGAGTGGAACAAATCGTGGGCCGCGACGCGCATGGCATGGAGCAGGCTGTGTGAGTCGTCTTGAAGGGTCGAGTGCGTTCGCTTCAGCAGTTCGAGCAAGGACTGCTGATGGGTGGGCAGTGGTGTCGTGCTTGGCGCGAGATCCTTGTGCTGGAAGAGATCCGACAACTTGAAGTGGTGGTGCAGCCAGTCGGCGAGCAGGCGGAACAGCTCTTCCAAAATGAGTTCCACGGAGCTTTCACCAGGCGTGCCAGGCGTCTGGGGCATGTGGATGTTTCGTGTCACCCAGCGCGTGCCGCTACCGTCGGCGATGTCCTGCTGAATGGTGAAAAAGCGCTGCGGAGCGAAGGCGTCCGTCCACTTCTGAAACAGGTCCGTCGGCTTGGTCGGGCGCTCAGCGTAGATAGTTTGAATCATGCGAAAAGCATTCTGATACCAGCCCAGCCACATGTGCAGACCATGCTCATAAATGCGGTCGCCATACCCCGCGCGTGCATCGCGTCCGGTGGCACCTTTGCCGCCGATCCTCCAGCCCATCTGATAGACGGTGACTTCATACTTGGCGCGCAGCTCGGGGGTGCTGGAGAGAAAACCCGCAGCCGACATGGCACCGCAACCGCCACCAAGAATGGACACCTTTGTTTTTTGTTTGGGATCAACTGTGCTCATGTTCGATGGAAGTAAGAAACGCGCAGATGATGCCTGTTCGGATGAAACTGTCGATCCAATAAGTGCCTAACTGCGAATCCGCGACGACTTCCGTGCGAAGACAGGCCGAAGAGCGGGCGTTTGGTTTCCCCGCTTTCCTGATGAAATCATTCCTCGTCCTCGCCCTGCTAACGACTCACGCCCTGGCCTGCTCCGTGCCCGTGTTTCGTTACGGCTTGGAGCACTGGGCACCGGATGCCTATCAGGTCACGGTGTTCAAAGCGGGACCGCTGACCGATGCCGAGCATGCGCTGCTGGGCAAGCTCAGCCCCGGATCGCACACGAATGCGAGCACCCAGATCGTGGACCTCAACACGGCCACCGCCGAACAAAAAGAACTCTGGAGCAAGGCTGGTCAGCCAGGCCTGCTCGTGATGCCGCCTGTGGCAAGCCCAACCAAGCAGCCCGTCTGGACCGCGCCCTCGCTCACCGCTGAGTCCGTGGCGATGATTCAGGAATCGCCCCTGCGAAAAGACATTGCCCAGCGTCTCGCCGAAGGTGACAGCGCCGTCTGGCTGCTGCTGGAATCGGGAGACAAGGCAGCGGATGACGCCGCCGCCAAGGCCCTCGAAGGCTATCTGACCCGCGCTGCCGAGACGATGGAACTGCCCAAGCTGGACGACCAGGACATCAAGAACGGCCTCGTTTCCGTGCCAGACGAGGGACTGCGACTAACATTTCCCATGCTCCGACTTCGTCGCGATGATCCTTCCGAGGCATTCCTCGTTCGTTGCCTGCTCGCCACGGAGCCCGATTTAAAGGACCTCAAAGCACCGATGGTATTCCCCATCTTTGGCCGGGGTCGCGTGCTCTATTCCTTGGTGGGCCGGGGCATCACGATGGAAAACGTTACACATGCGGCGAGCTTCCTCCTGGGTTCCTGCTCCTGCCAGATCAAAGAGCAAAACCCCGGCGTGGACCTGCTGATGAGCGCGGATTGGAAGACTCTGCTCAAGGTGGATGTGCTCGCCGATGATGTGCTGCCATCCGCCGAGGAGATCCTCAATCGCAAGCCCGTGCTCGTGCCCATTCCTGAGCGGCCTGCCACCGCTGTCGAGGAGCCAGCGCCAGCAGGCGTCACCGGCTTTCCTCTGCTGACCATCGCAGTGCTAAGCCTGTTGGTGTTTGGCATTGGTTGGCGGCTGATGCTGCGCCGTTCATAGCTGACCGATCCGACGCAGGTAAAAAATAACGATCGGCACGTAGCCCACCACATTGGCTGCCATCACATTCACTGCCAGGATGCTGGGCGTCTCCATCGCCACCATGATCAAGCTGATGGCCACAATGAAGGCCGAGCCGACGACGAAAATCGAGAGCAGTGAAATCACAGACCCCGAGGGGCGGGCCATTAACTCCACCTGATGGAAAAATTGATGGGCCAGCAGTGCGAGGATGAGCATCGAGATCAGACTGAGATCACCCACGAAGGGCAGCGAATCACCGCCGGTGAAGGCCCAGTCGTAGATGCCATGGGCGAGCACCACCGCGACGAATGTGCCGATGAATGGCTCCGCCTTTGCGAAACGCGTGCGCACCATTTCATAGAATGCGAGCGCGATGAGTCCCGTCATCGCAGCATGGAAAAAGTTTGCGGTCAGCAGGCGGCCTGTGGCCACGTCGAAGCCGGACCTCATGTAGTAGCCGAAGTTCTCTTCGAGAGCGAAGCCCAGGCCAACGAAGGCTCCCGTGAGCAGGGCTTGAAGCGAATCACGACGGCGCAGCAGCCAGGGCAGGAATGGGGCGAAGAGTGCGAGCTTGCACAGCTCCTCGCGCAGTCCCACGCCTGCCACGTAATAGATCAGATCACGCGGAAATCCTCCGTGCTCGGTGAGCCCCATGATCGTGTCTTGATAGTGCACCAGCATGATCGTCGGCCCCACGCTGAGCACCCCAGCGAGCAGCGCTGGCAGGGGAGTGATCCAGCGCCAGGGCTTGCGATCACCGAACCGAACAAAGACCGAATACCAAAGCGAGGCGGCGAGCAGGCCGATCATCACCACATCCCAGCGAGCGCGCTCCCAGAGGCCTTTCAGCGTGCCCTTGAGCTGCATTCGCCAGTCACCCAGCAAGGCACCCGCACTGATCAACTGATAACCGGAAGCCGCTGCGCGATACGTCGGCTGATCCAACAGTTCTCGCAGCGTCTGGAGTTCACCCAGGGCAATGGCGAGGGCGAGGGCTTCGTCTCGTGCATACTCGGCCTCGGGCAGGGCACCTTCGCGACGAAACGCATGGAGAGCCTCCATCCGCAGGTCCACATGGTCGAGCAAGTGACCGAGAAACTCATTGGCCAATGGCGCAGGCGGAATCCTCCGGGCGGCACCTTCGATGCGCTCCCTGGCCTCTTTGCCGAGGGTGCTTTTGGGTTCCAGACTGGCGATGACGTAATCGTTGAACATCGCTCGCTGATCCTGAGGCCCCGCGTGGTGCTCAATCGCCTCCTTCACCTTCACGTCAAAGATTTGCCCTGTCTTGATGAAGTCCGCGATGGTCGGTATCGGCAGTTCCCACTCGGCGGCAGTCTTCGGCATCTCGTCACACAAATCGTGAAGCCAGTTGGCGAGTTCACGGTCATGGGGCTTGGGGCTTGCCTCCACCTCGCGCAGGCCTTTGGCAAAGTAGTGCCGCAAGGCTGCCGTCTCATCGTGCGAAGACAGCCCGTCATCGCGAGTGCTGGCGATGATCGTGGCCGCTGCGTAACCAGCGATCAGAATCGCCCCGCACAGGATGCCGAGATGGCGATGGCTGCGCGACAGAATGTGCAGCCGCGTGCGCCAGCCGTGAGGGATCAAGAAATTCATGAGCGCTGAACCTGCGGTGGAAGGTCCTGTTTGCAACGGCTGAGCGATCATTCGAGAGCGATGATGGAAGGTGCGGCTGGTCGTCGTTTCGGATTGCCACGCGCGTCGTGATTGCCTAATCTCGCCGCCCTTCCCCCCTCCTAAATATCTGAACTCCATGAGCAAGAAAGCCGCCGCCAAAAAGCCCGCAGCGAAGAAAAAACCCGCCGTCGCTTCGAAGAACAAATCGCTCCTCGTCGAGAATCGTGTCTTCAAACCCAATCCCGAGTTCGTGAAGCAGGCGCGCATCAAGTCGATGGCGCAATACAAGACGATGTGGGAGGAGAGCGTGAAGCATCCCGACAAGTTCTTTGGCCGTGAAGCGAAGGAACTGCTCTGGCAAAAGCCCTTCGGCAAGGTGCATGAGTGGAAGTGCCCGAACTCCAAGTGGTTCGTCGGTGGCAAGCTCAACGTCAGCGAGAACTGCCTCGACCGCCACATCCATGGCGCGCGCAAGACCAAGGCGGCGATCATTTGGGAAGGTGAACCCGGCGAGAAGCGCGTGCTGACCTATCAGCAGCTTCATCGCGAAGTCTGCCGCTTTGCCAATGTGCTCAAGCGCAACGGCACCAAGAAAGGTGACCGCGTCATTATCTACATGCCGATGATTCCTGAGGCAGCCGTGGCCATGCTCGCCTGCACACGCATTGGAGCCATTCACAGCGTGATCTTCGGCGGCTTCAGCGCGGAATCGATCAAGGACCGCGTGAACGACTGTCAGGCCGAGATCATCATCACCGCTGATGGTGGCTATCGTCGCGGTGCCATCGTCGGCTTGAAGAAGAACGTCGATGACGCACTCAAGGGCAAAGACACCTCGGTGAAGAAGGTGATTGTCTTCAAGCGCACAGGTCAGGACATCCACATCGAGGAAGGCCGCGACGTGTGGTGGCACCGTGAGCTGGAGTATGTCGATGCGAAGTGCCCCGCTGCTCAGCTCGATTCTGAGACACCTCTTTTCATCCTCTACACCAGCGGATCGACCGGTAAGCCCAAGGGCATCCTGCACACCACGGGCGGCTACTTGCTGCACAGCTACATGACCTGCAAATACGTCTTCGATCTCCGCGATGATGACGTCTATTGGTGCACTGCCGATGTCGGCTGGGTCACAGGCCACAGCTACATGGTCTATGGCCCGCTCGCAATGGGTGCGACCTCGCTCATGTATGAAGGCGCTCCCAACTGGCCGGAGAACGATCGCTTCTGGCGCATCATCGATGACTACAAGGTGAGCGTGTTCTACACCGCGCCGACCGCCATCCGCGCCTTCATGAAGTGGGGCGATCATTGGTTGAAGAAGCACGATCTCTCTTCGCTGCGCCTCCTTGGCACCGTCGGTGAGCCGATCAATCCAGAGGCCTGGATGTGGTATCACAACCTCGTCGGCGGCGGCAAGTGCCCCATCGTGGATACCTGGTGGCAGACCGAAACCGGCGGCCACATGATCACGCCGATCCCCGGCGCGACACCCACGAAACCAGGCACGGCGACGCTGCCGTTCTTCGGCGTCGATGTCGGCATCGTCGATGATCTCGGCCACGAAGTCCCCGCCAATGAGCAAGGCAAGCTGGTCATCAAGAAGCCGTGGCCATCCATGCTGCGCGGCATCTGGGGCGATAAGAAGCGCTACCAGGAGACCTACTGGAGTGACTTCAAAGGCTGGTATTTCGCTGGCGACGGAGCGCGCCGCGACAAGGACGGCTACATCTGGATCATTGGCCGCATCGACGACGTGCTCAACGTGGCTGGTCATCGTCTCGGCACTGCCGAAGTGGAAAGCGCGCTCGTCTCGCACCCTGCCGTCGCTGAATCGGCAGTCGTGGGTCGCCCAGATGAACTCAAGGGCCAGGGCGTCGTCTGCTTCGTCACCGTGAAGGAAGGCATCAAAGCCGACCGCTCACTCGCCGACGAACTCAAGGCCCATGTCCGCAAGGTCATCGGCCCCGTGGCAACGCCGGATGAAATTCGCTTCGCTGCTGCACTGCCCAAGACGCGCTCCGGCAAGATCATGCGCCGCCTGCTGAAGCAGATCGCCTCTGGCGAGACGCTCAAGGGCGACACCACCACGCTCGAAGACATCAACGTCATCGCTGCTCTGTCGGCAGCGAGCGGCGAAGATTGAGCCTCGATCACATCCCTCACGAAAGGGCGAGCTTCGGCTCGCCCTTTTTCGTTACATGCCTTTTCGCTTCCACTGCCGCGCGCGGAACTCCGCCGGCCCGCAACCTACGCTGCGCGCAAACATGCGGCTGAAGTAATGCCGATTCGGGAAGCCACATTCGATGGCGATCTGGTCGATCGTTTTGTCCGTGAGAGCGAGTGCTTCTTCGGCCGCCTTCACTCGCGTGGCGATCACATACGCAGCAGGAGTCTGGCCTGTGTGTTCGCGGAAAGCGCGGATGAACTTCTCCACGCTCAAGTCCGCGCGAGTGGCCAGCACGGCGTTCGATAGATCGCTGTGCGGCGCTCGGTGAATGAGCGCGAGCACTTCGATCAATGGCTCGGGCACAGCGCTCGAACGCGAGTCCTCCAGATGCGCAAAGGCGGTGTGCAGCAGCGCGGCGCTCTGATGCAGAAGGCGGTGCTCGTGTGCTGGATTCGCGGGCTGACAGTGTGATTCGATCAATGTCGTGCACAGCATGCGCAGCGCCTCATTCATCGCGATCACCATGGGCTCAGGCGTGATCGCAGTGCCGGGTCGCGACACCGTGAAGTGAATCCACAGATGGCAGGCTCGCACAGGGCCCACGCAGTCGAAGACTGTGTCCGCCGGGATCAGCACGCAGGTCTTTGGCTCTAGCGGAATCTTTTGTCCGCGAAAGAGCAGATGGCAGCCCGGCTTCGGGTTGTGGTAGAAGCGCCAGAACGGACTATCCACCTCTTGGTGGTTCCAGTCGTCTAGTGATGGCTGGTAGCCGCTTTCGTGGATCAAGAATGATGACCAGCCCGCCTTCGCAGCACGAGTGAGATCGACTCCCCAGGGCGTGGTGTAGTTCAGGTATTTGCGACGGCTTGTCATGGTTCGACTTGGATCAGATACGAAGTCGATGCGCTCGACTATGCGTATTTTGTGCTGAAATAGAGGCTTTGAGCAGGATCAGAGCTGCGCTGATCATTCGATAAGACACAAATTCGCTAGCATAAGGTATAGGTTCGAGGCGTTTGGTCGGACATGCGCGACCATCTGTTTGCCCTGTCCATCTGCCTCACCGCAGGTGCTGTGCTCCCTGCTGCTGAAACGCTGCCCGCCGATCACGCGCAGCGCATGACGCGTGGCATCGAGACGTTTCAAAAGGACATCGCGCCGCTGTTGAAGGCGCACTGTCTTAAGTGCCACGGTGCTGACGCGACGAAGGGTGATTTTGACATAGCGACCCGCGTCGATCTGCTGCGCGGCAGTCACAACGGCCCTGTCGTGGTGGCGTTCGATGCTGCAAAGAGCGTGCTGATCGAGGTCGTGAATCACGCCAAGGAACCGAACATGCCGAAGGACAAACCCAAGCTCCCGGCGGATGCAATTTCGAAGCTGACGAGCTGGATCAACGACGGCGCGCCGTATGCAGAGCCACTGATCGCAGGCCGCAAGCCGAAGCGTGATCCATCGAAGGTGACGGACGAGGACCGGCAATGGTGGTCTTTCCTGCCGTTGAAGATGGCCAAGCCGCTGAGTGCGACACAAGGCGCGGCGAAGATTGATGAGATGCTGCTCGCGAAAGCAAAGGCGAAGGGCCTCACGTTCAATCCGCCCGCAGAGCCCGCGACGCTGGTGCGGCGCATGTATCTGGATCTCACGGGTATTCCGCCGACGCCGGAGGAACTCCAATCCACCATCAAGAATCCAGCATCGAACATCCAGAAGCTCCTCGACTCCGCGCGCTTCGGCGAACGCTGGGCACGTCATTGGTTGGATGTCGCGCGCTTTGCCGAGAGCACCGGCTTCGAGCAAGACTATGATCGGCCCTTTGCGTTCCACTATCGCGACTTCGTCATCAAGGCGCTGAACTCGGACATGCCGTATGATCAGTTCGTGAAGTGGCAACTCGCGGGCGATGAATACGAGCCCACGAATCCGCTCGCGCTCGCGGCCACAGGCTTCCTCGGTGCTGGCGTGTTCCCGTCGCAGATCACCGCGAACGAAGTCGAGCGCACGCGCTACGATGCGATGGACGACATGCTCAGCACCACGGGCGCGGGGTTGCTCGGGCTAAGCGTCGGCTGCGCGCGCTGTCACGACAACAAGTATGACCCCATCCCTGCGCGCGACTACTACCAGATGCTGAGCACCTTCACGACGACAACGCGGATGAACGTGGACGTGTGGCCGGACAAAGTGACCTCGGCGATCACCACGAAGAAGGCGAAGGACAAAGACACGCCGCCGCAGAAGGACGCGACGCGCATGATGATCTGCGGCGAAGGCTACGATCCCATCGTGATGCACACACAGGGCGGGCCGTTCTTCGACCAGACCTTCTTCCTCAAGCGCGGCAACCCTGACCTCAAGGACGGCGAAGCGAAGCAGGGCTTCCTGCAAATTTTCGCGCGGCCCGGCGATGAGAAGCGCTGGCAATGGTCGCCGCCCGAGGGCGCGAAGTATTCGGGTCGTCGTCGCACGTTGTCGAACTGGATCACCGATGTCGATCGCGGCGCGGGTGCCTTGCTTGCACGCGTGATCGTCAACCGTCTCTGGCAGCATCACTTCGGCACCGGCATCGTCAGCACGCCAAACGACTTCGGCAAAACCGGTAACGCACCCACGCAACCCGCGCTGCTCGACTGGCTCGCCTCGCAGCTCATCGCGAACGGTTGGAAGATGAAGCCGATTCATCAGATGATCCTGCTCTCGAAAGCCTATCAGCAGAGCACGCAACGCGATGCCGCCAAAGAAGCTGCTGATCCGGCCAACGAACTCTTCATGTATCGCAAGCCCCAACGCCTCGAAGGCGAAGCCATCCGCGACTCCATGCTCGCCGTCAGCGGCGTGCTCGATGAGACGATGTTTGGTCCCGGCACGCGCGACGAGAACAGCAAGCGCCGCAGCATCTACTTCAACATCAAACGTAGCCAGCTTATCGGCAGCATGGTCGCCTTCGATGCGCCCGAACCGCTCGTCAGCCAAGGCGCACGTCCGACCACCACCGTCGCGCCGCAAGCGCTCATCTTGATGAACAGCCCCCAAGCTCGCGTATGGGCTGAGTCACTGGCGAAACGAGTGAGTGATGTGAGCGATGTCGGCCAACGCATCAAGGACGTCTATCTCATCTGTTTTAGCCGAGCCCCACGCGCCGACGAGATCACCTCTGGCAAAGCCTTCATCGAATCGCAACGCAGCAGCTACGAAGCCGAGAAGAAATCCAACGCCGAAGCCCTCGCGATGGCCGACTACTGCCAGGTGCTGCTGGGCTTGAATGAGTTTGTCTATGTCAACTGATCGCACGCCATGAACACCCATCCTTTCTCTCGTCGTGATCTCCTTCAACGCGCTGGCGGCGGCTTTGGCGCGCTGGCTTTGTCGGCTTTGCTGGAAGGCAAAGGTCACGCGGCTTCCTCGCTCAATCCCTTTGCGCCGAAGGTGCCGATGCAGATCGGTGGCAAGGCGAAGTCGGTCATCTGGATCTTCACCAATGGCGGTCCGTCGCAAGTGGACACCTGGGACTACAAGCCGGAGTTGCAGAAGCGCGATGGCAAGCCGCTCGATGGCTTCGATCCGAAGACGGGATTCTTCCCTGGATCGGTGGGGCCGTTGATGGCGTCGCCGTTCAAGTTCGCGCAGCATGGTCAGAGCGGCACATGGGCGAGCGAGTTGTTTCCGCAGACCTCGCGGCATGTGGACAAGATGTGCTTCATCCACTCGTGCTGGACGGGCTCGAACAATCACTCACCCGCGCTTTTCATGATGAACACCGGCGCGACACGCATGGGCTATCCGTGCGTGGGATCGTGGGTGACGTATGGGCTTGGCAGCGAGAGCGATTCGCTGCCGTCCTTCGTGGTGATGAGCGATCCAAAGAATCGCGGGCTTCCGAAAGGCAGCGCTTCGAACTGGGGCGCGGGCTTCCTGCCGAGCGTGTATCAAGGCACATGGCTGAAGCCGAGCGGCAAGCCGATTGATAATCTCGACGCGCCATCGTCGCTCACGCCACAGCGCCAGCGCGCGCAGTTGGATTTGCTGGCCAAACTCAATCGAAGCGCGCTCGCGGCGTCGCCCATCGAGAGTGAGCTGAACGCGCGCATTGAGAGTTTTGAACTCGCGTATCGCATGCAGACCGCCGCGCCTGAGGCCTTCGATGTCGCGAACGAGCCGGAGCACATCAAGAAACTCTACGGCTTGGACAAACCTCACTGCGCGCACTTCTCGGCGCAGTGCTTGATGGCGCGGCGCATGGTCGAGCGTGGCGTGCGGTTCATCCAGCTCTACTCGGGCGGCATGGAGAATCAGCAGAGTTGGGATGGGCATAACGACATCATTGGCAATCACACTGGCTTCGCAGCGGAGAGCGATCAGCCTGTCGCGGCGCTGCTGACCGATCTGGAACAACGCGGCTTGCTCGATCAAACACTGGTCATCTGGGGCGGTGAGTTCGGTCGCCTGCCGATCTCACAGAAGGCAGCGAAACCTGGTCGCGATCACAACCCCCACGCCTTCACCGTGTGGATGGCTGGTGGCGGTGTGCGCGGTGGTTATCATCACGGCGAGACGGATGAGGTCGGCTTCAAGTCGGTGATTGATCGTGTGAGCGTGCATGACCTGCACGCGACGATCCTGGCGGCGGCGGGCCTCGATCACGAGAAGCTCACGTTCAAGTTTCAAGGTCTCGACCAGCGGCTCACGGGTGTTGAGAGTCCGCGAGTAGTGAAGCAGGTCTTTGGTTGAGTGAGATCAATTCGATGTCGTAGGCTTCTTTCGTCGCCGAGGTGGTGACTGGAAGGCCTCGGGCATGGCAACGCCCCAGATGGTGGGCTTGTCCTGTCGGAGAGCTTCGACTGTGGGTGCTAGGAAGTGGAAGAAATCGCCGAAGCGGATGCTGCATTGCAGGCGGCGCTGCTTGTTGTCGAGCTTGGGATTGACCTGAATGATGGCCTTCGCGAAGGGCGCTCGGCTCTTGATCTTCTGAGCTTGAGCACGCGCGTCGTCGAGCGGCAGTGACTTGTCTTTGACCACTGCATCGAGCTTCTCGAGGTCTGCGCGGGTGATGGGTTCCCAGAGTTTCTGATAAGCTTCTGGGGTGACTTCGACGGCGACTCCATGCACCCATTTCTTTTTGTCACTCTCTTGGTCCCAGAAGCCTGAGATGATGAGGAAGCGCTGCCCGGACTCCATCACGTCGAACTGGCGGAGCGCATCGCCCATGTCGATGGGCATGCCGAATTTCGTGGCCTTCGGATTGGCGGGAATGCCGCCGTGCTTCTTGTTTGCCTCGGCTGGGATGTCCCATTTTTGGGTGTAGGACTCGGGCTTGTAGCCATCGAAGAAGGTGTCGCGCACCCACTGCTCGAAGGCGACGCCGTGAGATTGCTCTTCGGCGGAGTGGATGAAGGAGAGCGCGACGAGTGAGAAGATGGTGGCGAACTTCATGGGGTGACAGGACTCATCTTCAAAGGTCCACCGGGGCGGGCATCAGTTATGGCACCGTTCTTCAGCACGGCGGTGCCGTTGACAAACACATCGCTGAAGCCCTCGGCGTAGTGATGAGGATCGTCGAAGGTGGAAGGATCGGCCACCTTCTCGGGATCAAAGATGACAATGTCTGCCCACGAGCCAGGCTTGATGGTGCCTCGACCATCGAGGTGGAAGGTCTTGGCGGGCAGTGAAGTCATGCGCCGGATGGCTTCCTGAAGGGTGAGCAGCTTGAGGTCACGAACGTAGCGGGCCAGCACGCGGGCGTTGTTGCCGTAGCTGCGGGGGTGCGGCACGCTGTCGCCGAAGAGGCGCGGGCCGCCATCGCTCGCGATCATGGTGAGCGGGTGACGCAGGAAGGTCTGGAGGTCGGGTTCACTCATGCCGTGGAAAACTCCACTGCCGCCGCCGCGACGCTCGATGCCAAAGATGGTTTCGATTTGATCATCGAGCGTGTCCGCCTTGCGAAGGAACTTGGCGGCCTCGGGGATGGACTTGCCGTTGAGTTCGGGCTGCGCCTTGAACTGTGCGATCACGGCGTAGCCATAGTCGCTGCGACCGCTGCGGCCGAGCACCTCCTTCATCTCGGTGATGATCGCGCTCTTCTGGGCGGGATCGTCGATGCGCTTGATGAAGTCCTGGCGGGTGCCTTCGAGGGCGGAGTCCGGGATCAACTGACGGAGGCCGGTGCTGGAGGCGGTGTAAACGTATTGATCGTGGGTGATGAAGAGGCCTTCGGAACGCGCTTGATCGAGATACTTGAGCACACGGTCTGCCTTGCCCCAAGCATTGGGACCGGAGAGCTTGATGTGCGAGAGTTCAGCATGAATGTTGGCTTCGCGGGCAATGCGGATCAGCTCGTCCATGGCGGTGAAGATCTTGGTGGTTTCGAAGCGCATGTGGCTGGCGTAGATGCCGCCGTGAGCGGAGGCGACCTTCGCGAGTTCGATGATTTCCTCGGTCTTGGCCCAGGTGCCTGGCGTGTAGATCAAGCCGGTGCTGAGACCCACGGCACCATCTTTCATAGCCTGATCGACGAGGGCTTTCATCTGGCCAATTTGCTCGCTCGTGGGGGCACGCATGAAACTGCCGCCCATCACTTGCTGGCGGACGGAATTGTGACCAATCAGGGTGGCGACATTGATGGAGATTCCCTTGGAGCGGAGTTCATCGAAGGCCTTGGCAACGTCCGTCCACGAACCGCCGCAATTGCCGGTGATGATGCTCGTCACGCCCATGCGGACGAAGTTCTCCGCAGCCGGGAGGTCGGCGATTTTTTCGGAGTGCGTGTGGACGTCGATAAAGCCTGGGGCTGCGACTTTGCCCGCAGCATCCAGTTCGGTGGTGGTCGTGCCTTTCACGTCTCCCACAGTGATGACGTGCTGGTCCTTGATGCCGATGCTGCCTTTGAACAGGGGCTTGCCGAGTCCGTCGGCGATCCAGGCATTGCGGATGACGACGTCGAAGTCGGTGGCTTGCGCTGATGAGAGCGCGAGGAGAGAGAGCAGGCTGAGAGTCTTGATCACGACGGGCAAAACGGAGCCCGTGCGGTGATATTGCCAGGGGTCGATCAACGCTGTTTGGAATCTGGCGGTCTGTCTTTGCTGAATCAGAGCAGGGCGCTAGAATGCTCGCCATGATCGCTGTTCTCGATGTCCTCGTCGGCCTGTGTTTTGTGTTTGGGCTTTTCAGCCTCCTGGTCTCTGCGGCGACCGAGGTGGTGATGACATTGTGGGCTCAGCGAGCCAGGACGTTGGTGCAGGCGATCCGCGGCTTGCTACCGGGCGATGATCTGATGCGGATGCTGGTGCAGCATCCCCTGGTGCAGGGGCTGGGCGCGGCGGAGCATGATTCGTCATCGCGTGGATTCATCGCGAAGATCTGGCAGAGGCTCAGCACCGTGGCTCTGCGCGATGGCAAGCGTGCGGACTTTCCTTCCTATCTGCCGTCGGGAGTGTTTGCGGACACGCTCCTGCATCTGCTGCGCTCGGGCGGCATGAGGAAAGGCGAGGTGGGGCGCGAGGATGCGATGGCTGCCCTGATCGAGGATGTGCAGCAGCCCGATCTGCGCACGACGCTGCAAGCCCTCCACGACAGCGCTTTGGACACGGGCATTCCTTTCCGTCTGCGAATTCAGCAGTGGTTCGATGACACGATGCAGCGCGCGAGCGGCTGGTATAAGAGGCTGGCTCACATGGTGCTGTTCCTGGTGGGGTTCATTATGGCGATCTGGTTCAATGTGGATGCCCTGCGCATCGCTGGATCGCTTTCGGTGAATGGAGACCTGCGCAAGACGATTGCCACGAAGGCGGCTGACTTCGCGAGCACACAGATCGCGAAAGGGGCGTCGATGGCGATTGTTCCCTCGGCTGCGTTGCCTGATGGCAGTCCGCCTTCGGCGGCGGACCTCAATGCTCGGCTGGAAGTGCAAATGCAGGCCTACAACACGGCGGTGTCCAATCTGGATGCGCTGGGCCTGCCGATTCGCTGGGGCAAGAATGAGAAGCTCTACGTGATGAGCAATCCGCTGGGCGCGGTCTGTGGCTGGCTGCTCTCAGGACTTGCTGCTGCGATGGGAGCGAACTTCTGGTTCTCACTGCTCGGCGGTTTGCTGAAGATGCGGCTGGCGGGAGGCAAGCCTGAGGCTGCTCCGTCGGCTCCGGCGGTCACGACTTCTACGTCGATGGTGCCATCAGTGCCCTCGTATGTGGTGCAGCCCGCGATTCCTCCTGCGGGCATGGGATTGAACGCCGATCCTGTGGACGAAGACGAGCCTGCCGTGGCTTGAGATGAGAGCGTGGTGAGAAACTCTCAAAGGAAATGTTGAGGACGCTTGCGCGCTGTGAAGCAGGCCCTTACATTTTTCACAACTCCCATGCTCATCTGCCTCGATTCATCTCTCATCAGCGGTTATCTCTCCAATGAAGTGCCGGGGCTGGTGACGGGAATGTTCCATCTGGCGGGTCAGGATAGACCGCTGAGGATTGAGCTTACGGGAAACTTTCTTCGCGACATTGCAGGGTGTCGCATTGAGATGCAGAATCCCATTCCCGAAGTGAACATGCGTCAGGTGGCGAAGCTAGCTGATCATCAGTTCGGATGTGTGGGCCAGATGACGGCTTCGTATCGTGTGCTGAAGGTGCCGCGCAGCCGGAAGCAGGCAGGTCCATTCACGGAGCCTCAGGGCCTCAAGAACTTGCTGTTTCTGGAATGGTTCAATGTGGAGAAGCAGCGCGTTTTGATCCAGAGCTGGCATTTCCACCTGACCGTGTCCGCCCCATGCTGGCAGCTTTCTACGCAAGCGGAGCGTGCTCAGATCCGGCAGAATCGTGCGCGCCGGAAGCAATTCCTTCTCGGCGATATGAACGACGGCGGACTCGCGCCTGAGCTGGGTGCTCCGGGCGAGTCGAGTGCCAAGCCCTTCGGTGGCATGGCGAGCCTGATGGGCAATGACCCCGGCCAGCCGCAGATCGATGCGTCAGCGATCCCGAGCAATGCCTTTGCCTTGATCAACCAGGCGACGGGCGAGCTATCGCTGGAGCTGCGTCGGTTCGAGATGCTCCTGGCCAGTCCGGGTGAACTCCAATCCCGACCGGCTGTGCTGCGCCTGCTGACCACCGCAGGTGATCTGGCCGCGCATCTGTCTCACGCGCTGAAGAATTTCACCTCGTTGAAAAGCTCCCAGTGGCAGTTCTTGCTCACGGATCTGGAGCAGTCGCTGCCACTTTTCCATGCGGCGCTGACGGCGTGCGACAAGCTCACGGATCAAACTGCACCCGGCACCGACCTGCGCTGGATGATGGGCATTCAGCGATCACTGACTTCGATCACGGGCAACATTGAGCAGCTCATGAAGTGGCTGCGCTATCCGGGCGATTGATCAGGGAGAGGCCAGCGTTTCGTTCAGCACCGCGTCGAGCTGGCCTGCGGACACGTCTTTGCCACGAATAATTCCTTTGGCGTCGATGACGTAGATCGTCGGCCAGTGGCGAATGTTCCAGACGGCGCTGATGGGACCACGGTTGTATTCGTCGCACCAGTTGCGCCACGAGATGTTCTGCGTGGTGGCGAGCTGCTTGTAGGTCTCGAGAGGATCCGTGTTCACGCCGAGCATCACCACCTTGTCCGCCTGTGCCTGGACGCTGGCGCGCACGCCGTCGAGCGTGGCATGGCAGGCATGGCACCATGAGCCCCAAAAGACTAGCACCACCACCTTGCCACGGTATTCGCTGAGCTTGAAGACGGCACCCATGGAGTCCTTGCCTTCGATTTCAGGGCAGGCTTTTCCGGGGTTGAGATTCTCGATCTCAAAGAGCATCGCAGCCGCTTGGTCCGACAGCTTGAAGCCGCGACACACGACATCTTTGTAAGCCGTGATCATTTCGGTGAAGAAGCCGACGGCTTCGGCAAGAGCCGCCTTGGACTTGGGATCGGCGGGATTGCCCTCGCTCTGTCCGAAGAGGCAAAGACCCAGCCCGTGGGTGGCTGCGGCTTTCTCTTCGATGTTTGGATTTTTTTCGCGAATGATGCGGAGCACGGGTTCTGCCACCGAGGGCTGGGCATGGGAGAGAAAGTCGATGGTCTCCAGCAGACCCTTCTTGGCCGCGTGCTTTTCCTTGAGATCCTGCAAGGCGACCTGTCCCTGTGGAAGCTGAGTGGCGCGGGTGACCAGCCACGACATCGCTGTCATCGAAGCCATTTCATCGGGATGCTCCTGCATGATGCGCAGCATCGTGGGAGCCAGCTTGTCGGGCGAAGGGAACTGTGCGCTCAAGGTCGCACGCTCAGCATCGCTCTTCGCTGCGATGAGTTTCTGGCTGTGAGCCCGGATGGTATTGTCGAAGTCGAGGATGATCTGGTTCACATCGAGCGTCGTAACGGCGGGCTCCTGGGCCTGGCAGGCAAGGGCGATCAAGACGAGAAAGAGAAGGTGGCGCATGAGAAAAGATAGGCTGCAACCCGCGCAACTGTCCACGGCGAGTGCGTGCGTGCTGCACTTGAGGGCCGCAACGGGCACCCAAAACGAATCGGAAGGCAGCGTTGACAGTGTGCGAAGTGTTTCGATAATAGCAGCCCACTATGACGGCAACGGCTCGATCTCTCCTTCGTGTGGTGTGCATGGCTTTGACCCTGGGCACCCTGGCTTCCTGCTCCTCCACCTGCAAGGGACCGGGAGGTGCGATCTCGAAGGTGAAAATCTACACCGTTGACCCGACTCAGCGCCTCAAGGCCGGTGACCCTTCCATCCACTTCGAGCGTTCGTATCACCTCCACGGTGCTTACACCTTGGCTGAGCAGATGGAGCGCTCGGGCCAATATTACACGGTGATGTGGAAGGCCAAGGATCGCGCTCAACCACTGACGGTGCGCTTCGAATACCGCCAGCGCGACACCGGACTGACGGTGAAAGTGAAGGAAGAGCAGGTGAGCGATGTGAATCGTTCCAATGTGACCCGTTTCCAGGTGACTGGTGAAGAGTTTCGCAGCAATGGCCCAGTGACAGCTTGGCGTGCCAGTCTGGTGCGCGGGAAGGAACAGTTGGTCGTAGCTGATTCGTTCCTCTGGAACTAAACCGTTCCCATCGTGCCTGCCTCGCCCTGCCAGGGTGACATTTCTCGGGCTCCAGTGTTCCTGGTGATCTCAGAGAATGTCTCCTTCGTATTCAATCGGGCAGGGGATGGTGACTTTCATCGTCCCCTCAATCACCCCCAGTGAATTCCCCTTCCACTATACTCGTTGGTCAAATCAGAGACGTCTTCTGGCTCCGTGTTGACGGCAAAGGATGTTTTCAAAACAGCGTCAGCGTCAAATCGGCAGTCCAGGATCGCATTGAATCAGGAGTCCGTGACTTCGTATTCGATCTGGATCGTTGTCCGATGATGGACTCCACCTTCCTGGGCACTCTGACCGGAGTAGCCCGCGATTTGCGTGATTGCGGCGGCGGCACCGTTACAGTGCTCAACGTGAATGCACGCAACCAGCAACTGCTCAGCAGCCTGGGGCTTGATCACATCCTCGATGTCGATGTGGATGGCAGCGCGTGGCCGGATGAACGTCGTCAGGCGGCGTGTGAGCTTGAGCGCTGTTCATCACCTGGCACGATCTGCAAAGCAGAGCAGGCGGCCCATGTGCTCGAAGCCCACCAAGCCTTGTGCGAGGCCAATGCCGCCAATTCCAGCCGGTTCCGCGACGTGATTGATTTCCTGGAGAAGGAAGTGGGTCGGAAGCTGGCCACCGCTCAGTAGAGAAGGAAAGCGATCTCGTTGTCCGTGAGCGAGGAGGTGTCCTCCATCGCCACGAGAGCTTCCATATGGTCAAGACCAGCCGTGGGCAGGCTGAGATCATCAGCGATCAAAGCCATCTCTTCATCTGCCAGCGGCTGAAGGGCAGTCATGTTGGCCACAGAGACATCAGGTGATGTCTCAGGCACCGGGCGATCAAGCAAGGTGACCAGCAGGGCCACGATCACGAAAGCAGCCATAGCCATAAGTGCGGGGCGCTGAAGTCCAGCTAACCAAGCAGAAAAATTTTCACTCACACGGGACCACCAGCTCGTTTGCTGAGGCGTGTTGCGGACTTCGCGAAGCACGTTGGGCAGGAAGTTTGAACGCGGCTCCACCGGACGTGCTTTTCCAAGCAGCTTCCAAAGGGGATCATTGGGGGAAAGCGGTTCCATAGGGCAGTTTACGTTCTGAGTGAGTCAAACCTCGCGTGCCCAGAAAAGTTGCGCAAGTCACAGCAAACGATGTGCCCAAGCCCCTTGGTGATCGTGAAGTGCCCTGGGGCAGGGCTTCAAAATGCAGCGCTAGCCGGTGCCAAAGAAGCCGCCGAGCTTCCGAATGCGAGTCGGATGGCGCAGTTTGCGCAAAGCCTTCGCTTCGATCTGGCGAATGCGTTCGCGGGTGACCTGGAATTGCTTGCCCACTTCTTCGAGGGTGCGGCCTGCGCCGTCGGCAAGGCCAAAGCGCTGTTCCAGCACCTCGCGCTCACGTTCGCTGAGCGTCTCCAGCACATCGCGCAGCTTGTCGCGCAGGAGGTTCATCGCCGTAAGCTCCATCGGGTTGGAGGCTTCCTTGTCCTCGATAAAGTCACCGAACTCGGTGTCGCCATCGGATTCGCCGACCTTGGTCTGCAAGGAAACAGGCTGCTGGCTCATGCGCAGGACCGCGCGCACGCGTTCCACCGGCAGATGCACCTCTTCGGCGATTTCTTCGGGTGTAGGATCGCGCCCCAGTTCCTGGATCAACTGCTTCTGCACGCGCATCAGCTTGTTGATCGTCTCGATCATGTGAACCGGGATGCGGATGGTGCGGGCCTGGTCGGCGATGCTTCGCGTTATAGCCTGACGAATCCACCAAGTGGCGTAGGTGCTGAACTTGTAGCCGCGGCGATACTCGAATTTCTCGACCGCGCGCATGAGGCCCATGTTCCCTTCCTGAATCAGGTCGAGGAAGGAGAGCCCGCGGTTGGTGTATTTTTTGGCGATGGAAATGACCAGACGCAGATTGGCCTCGATCATCTCAGTTTTCGCCTTGGTGCTATCCGTCACCCAGCGTCCAGCTTCCGTGACGAGCGTCCGAAACTCAGCTGCACTGAGCCACGCACGCATCTCGAATTGTTTCAGCGCCTCGGCTGCCACTTCGTTGTCGGCATCGCTGGTGATGTCGCGCTGAATCCGCTCCAACTCCTTGAGCTGCTCCTTCATCAGAGTGACGAAATCTTCGTTCACCTTCTGTTTGAAGTAGAACTTGTTGGCCAGCCTGAAGAAGCTCGCGCGCGCCTCGGCAAAGCTCGCGATGGAGGCATCTTTTTTCTTCGCAGCAGCCTTGGACATGGCGGCATAGCCTTCGTGGCACTTGTCGAGAGCCGTGCGGGCCAGGGCGAGCGTTTGGGTCAGCTTCTTGAAGTAGCCCTCGCGGTCATCGTTCTTCTGATCAATGACCAACCGGTCAAAACGTTCGAGACCAGTGATCAGGTTGTCAGCGAGAAGCACGTAGTTTTCTGCGATGAAGCCTACGGTTTGCAGGCAATTCTGGAGATTGTTTTCCGCCTTTTCGATGCGCTTGGAGATATTGATCTCCTGCTCGCGCGTCAGCAGTGGCACCTGGCCCATCTGCTTCAGATACATGCGCACGGGATCGTCCAGCACATCCAGCTTGGGCACATCACGATCATCGACGACGGGTTCGGCCTCGGACTCCTCTTCGTCATCATTCGCATCGGCAGCCACCACTTTGATCGCATCCACCTCGCTGTCTTCCACGATGCGGATCTCCATCGACCGCAGACGGGTGATGATCTCATCAAGAAGGTCCACGCTGACGTGCCCGTTCGGCAGGGCAGCATTCAGATCATCGAAAGTGAGATAGTCCTGCTCCTTCGCCAAACGAATCAACTCACGCAATTTCGACTGGATCTCGGGGGCGTTGATGTCGTCAAAAACCACCACGGGTGCAGCGGGCTGTTTTTGATTCTTGGGTGGACGACCACGTTTGCGCCCAGTGCCGAGCGAAGGGACCTCCGGGACCTCAGCAGGTGAGGGGGCGGGGTTCTTGCGAGGACGACCACGTTTGCGTTTTCCAGACGCTCCATGGGCCGCAGATGCGGTCGGATGGGCGGGGCCAGAGGACGGGGATGCGTGGGCAGATGAGTTCGGCGAAGCAGCCATAATTGCAGCAAACAGCCATCCGCTGGGGTTTTCACGGGGGCTACGGAGTATCCTGGGAGGGCTTGGTGCGGTCAAGGTATTCTTTGCGCCAAGCCATGACCTGCTGGTGCAGTTCGGAGACCCTGGCGGGATCGAGCGCAGGGTCCATCATTCTGGCCTGCGTTTGCTGCACCAAGTGATGGATTCGCGCCAGATCCAGGCTGTTCCAGGCTTGCTGCGCATCTTCCAGTTTGCCTCCAGGCATGGCCTGGGAATGCAGTTGAACAAAGGCTGCCTGTTCATCCTCAGGTAGCGTGGTGAAAAAGGCCGCCTGCGCGGGACCGTCGCCAGCAGGGAAATGGCTGTGCCAGACGCGGCTGAGCAGTTCAGTTCCAGGCAGCGTTTGCAAGATGGGTTCCAGGTCAATGCTGCGCACCCAGTCCATCACCTCCTGGCTGGACAAGGCGAGACCGCAGAGCATCAGCGCAGTCGGATGCTGGAGAGAGAGCAGTTTGCGCGCCTCATCCTGGGCTGATCCGGGCTTCGCGGCTTTCTGCTCGGCATTCTTTATTTGGCGGCGGACGAAGGCATTCACCTCTTTGCGCAAGGCATCCTCGCTCACCCCTAGTTGCGCTGCGTGACTGCGAATCATCAGGTCGCGAGCAGCCACACTGGGACTCATGGCGATCGTCACGGCCGTTTGCTCGATAAGTTGAACCTGCCCGCGAAGATCGCCGCCAGCGGTTGTCGATTTCTTGTGCGTGATCTGGAAATCGAGGAAGTCCACGGCCCCATCGATCACCTTGCGGAAGGCGTCCGCGCCTTGGCTTCTGATCAGCGAGTCTGGGTCTTCACCTTTTGGCAACCTAGCCACCTTCACGGTGATGCCGACGGGCGACAAGATTTTGAAGCTCTTCTCAGCGGCGGTGTAGCCGGCGTTATCGGCATCAAAGCAGAGCACCACCTCCTCGCAGTTCCTCTTGAGCATCTTCGCATGATACTCGGTGAAGGCCGTGCCCTGCGTGGCGACGACGTTCTCGATGCCCGCCTCGAAGACCGTGACCATGTCCAACTGCCCCTCGCACACAATGGCACGTCCCAGCTTGCTGATGCCACGACGGCTCTTATCAAAGCCGAACAGCACCTTGCTCTTCGAGAACAACACCGTCTCGGGCGAGTTCACATACTTCCCGCCCTTCGCTTCGGCACTGAGTTGGCGACCGCTGAACGCGATCACCTCGCCGTTCTCATTGCGGATGGGGAACATCAGGCGGTGGCGGAAATAAGGATACGTCTCCCCACTGTCCACTCGCTTGAAGAGCCCGGCATCGACCATGAGCTGCTCTGAGTATTTGTGCTCCATCGCCCAGCGTCGCATCCACATGCCCTGTTCGGGCGCGTAGCCGAGCTGCCAGTTTTTTGCGATGGCAGAGTTGAGCCCGCGCCCTTTCAGATACTGCCGCGCCGCATCGGCCATCGGATGGCGAAGCAGCAGCGAATGGAACCACTCCGTGATGTCGGTATGCACACGCTTGAGGGCCGCCCGATGCTTGGCCTCGCGCTCGGCATTGGCATCCCAGACCTGTTCTTCAATGCGAATTCCGGCCGCGTCGGCCAGCCGCTTTACAGCCTCGGTGAAGGTGATGCCCTCGTGTTCCTGGAGAAATTTGATCGCCGTGCCGCCCGCTTTGCAGCCAAAGCAGTGATACATCCCCTTCGACGGGCTGACCGAAAAACTCGGAGACTTCTCGGTGTGGAAGGGACACAGACCCTGGTAGTTGGTGCCCGCACGTTTCAGTGTCACCACGCGACCGATGACGTCCACGATGTTCGTGGCGGCAAGGACTTGCTGAATGGTTTCTTCCGGGATGCGCTGCATGAGGGCGGGCATCATGGAACAGGGAACCCAGAAAAGCAAAAACGGGCCGGAGTAACCTCCGGCCCGCTGTTGTCTTGTCTTGTTGAGGATACCCGCCGTTTCAGCCTCCCATGCCGAAACGTCGAGTGCTCGACGCCACGGATACTGAGTCAACGGCCCGCTTTGAGGCGTTCAAATCTTCTCGAACTTTTTTCTGCTAAGCGAAAACGTCGAGGATGACCGTGCCCTTGTCCCCCACGGTGAAGGGTCGGTTGCTGGGGGACATCACCACTTCGTCGATCGGCAGACCGAGCGACCAGCCCACCGTGCTGAGGAAATCCTGCACCGTGACGCCCTTGTCCGCGACCTCGAATCCGCCCTTGTCACTGGCTCCATAGACGAACCCGCCCTTCACGCCGCCGCCAGCCAGCATGGTGGAAAACACCTTCGGGTGATGATCACGGCCTGCGTTGCCATTGATCTTCGGTCCACGGCCAAACTCCGAGCACAGCACCACGATGGTGCTGTCCAGCATACCGCGTGAACTCAGATCCTCCAGCAAGGCGGCGACGCCCTGGTCCATCTCAGCGCCGCGATCTTCGAGGGCTTCGTCGATGTTGTTGTGCATGTCCCAGCCGCCGCTGGCGACCTCGATGCAGCGCACACCTTTTTCGAT
>CAUJJC010000038.1 GCA_963204975.1 Verrucomicrobiota bacterium
CCAGTGATTGCTCGTCGGACGTTCAGGCGTTTGCTGGAGTCACATGCCTTCCTCAATTCTTACCACCACCGTTGGTTCCTACCCTGTTCCTGAATGGCTCAGTGCCTTGCCGAGTGAGCAGGCCGTAATCGACGCTACCCGCGTCATCTTCGACATTCAACGTCAGGCTGGTATCGACCTGCCGACAGATGGTGAGTTGTATCGTTTTGACGTCAATCACCCGGACACCAATGGCATGATCGAATACTTCGTGAGCAAGCTGGGCGGGATCGACACGCGCGTCAGCCGAGCGGATGGCGTGGCTTTCAGGGCCAAGAAAGAGATGGGATTCCGCAGCAAGCCAGCCGCCGTGGTGCGCGGCCCGATCATCGAAGGTTGGCTCAATCTGGCGGATGACTGCACGCGTGCCGCGAAGGTGGCAGGCGGTGATTTCAAGTTCACCCTCACCAGCCCTTACATGCTAGCCCGCACGCTGCTGGATACGCATTATCATGACATGGATGCGCTCACGATGGCCATTGCTGACGCGCTGGCCGCTCAGGTGGCGGACCTCGATTGCGCGTGTGTTCAGGTCGATGAAGCGAACATTCCTGGCAATCCCGCCGACGGACCTCTCGCAGCGCGTGCCATCAACCGCATCCTTGATGCCGTGAAGGTGCAGAAGGCGGTGCATTTCTGCTTTGGCAACTACGGCGGCCAGACGATCCAGAGCGGCGAGTGGAAGGCTTTGCTCGCCTTCTTGAATGAGTTGCACGCTGACCACTTGGTTCTGGAACTCGCCCATCGTCCTGCCAGCGACCTCGACGCCCTCAAGGACCTCGACCCCAAGATCGGCGTTGGCCTTGGCGTGGTGGACATCAAGGTGAACCACATTGAGTCCGCCGATGAGATCGCACGTCGCATCGAGGCAGCGGAGTCAAAGCTAGGCGCGGGGCGGGTGAAGTATATCCATCCCGACTGCGGCTTCTGGATGCTGAAGCGCTCGGTGGCTGACCGCAAGATCGCCGCCCTAGCTGCGGGCAGGGATCGCTTCCTGGGCGTTTAGGCCAGTTCCACTTCCACCGTCACTTCCAGTGCGGCGGTAGCGCCGTTTGGTCCGCTGAAGCTGCCGCGAATCGGTGCTGCGTCGTCGTAATCACGGCCGGTGGCGATCTTGATGTAGCGCTCGTCGGCGAGGGTGTTGTTGGTGGGATCAAGACCGAACCAGCCGCGCTCAGGAATCCACACCTCACACCAGGCGTGGGAGGCCTGGGCACCGCGCAGGTGACTGGTGGGACCATTGTAGAGATAGCCGCTGACGTAGCGTGCGGGAATGCCCAGCGCCCTGCACATGCCGATCATGACGTGGGCAAAATCCTGGCACACGCCGCGACGATCCTTGAGCACCTCGCTCATGTGTGTGGAGGCAGAGGTTGAATTGGGCTGATACACCCAGTTCGTATTCACGAAGGTCATGATGGCTTCCGCAGTCTCGAAGACATCCGTGCGTTCGTTGCGGGCATCAATGGCGAGACGCCAGACATCGTGATCGACATCCACGTAGCGGCTGCGCACAAGAAAGGGATGCAGCATGTCCATGTGCTCCCCACTGGTCAGAGAGGAAAAATGAGTTCCTGTCGGCTTGCCTCCGGCAGCATACTGCGATGTCGTGTGAATCTTGGACACCGCGTCGATGACCAGTTCCGTGTGTGGCTCCGGTATTTCAAACCATTGCACGTAGTTATGATGCTCGTCACGAAAGTGCCGCAGGCGACGCGGGGGATGCACGCAAAGAAGAAAGGCGAGCAGACGCTTGGGGTCGTCCGTCGCAGGGCGAAGGCGGACTTCGTTGTAGCTATCGACAACGGGCATCCGATAGACGTAGCGGGTGCGATGATGAATGCGCAAATGCATGGGCAGAGCAGAAAGGGGAGGGGACTGCGATTATTGCTGCTGCTGTTGCATTTGCATGTCGAGATCGGCGTGCCAGGCCCCGAGGGGAGCCGCACGAGTGGGCGTTTGCTTGCTGACGGGAGTGAGGTCAGCGTAGAGCACGTAGGTCTCGAAGATGGAGCGGCCCACCACATTGAGCTTTGCCTGGAGATCATCAATGAACTCATGCAGACCCCGCTCGAGGATCTCGTCGATCGTCGCGAAGTCGAGTTCCGCGCAGAGGCGTCCGCTGGCGCGAATCGGATCAGGGTTAGCCGCCTTGCCGGGAGGAGTGGTGAGTTTGTTGATCGCGTTGTCCACTTCACGAACGCAAAAACGAACAGAGCGAGCGAAGCGTTCGGAGAGGAAGAGGAACTCGAGAACGCTCGTCGGATTGAGCTGATTATCGTGTTCGCGGTAGCCGTGGTAAGCGGAGCAAGAATGGAGCAGGGATGTCCAGCGCAGCGGCTGGGCATCAGGGTGCGGTGGTATGACGAGCGGCACACCGGAGCAGGTATCCACAAGTCGGGAGGTCTTGTCCGCGCGCTCCAGGTAGGTGCCTATTTGAAGAAAGTGCCAGCTCTCGTCACGCATCATCGTGGCGCGGGCCATGCCCTGGAATAGACCCGATCCCTGCGTGATCGCTTCATAGTAATCCGTGGAGGTCTGCTGACGCATCTGCCTGCCTTTGTCGCTGATGACGAGGTGGTAGAGATCATTGACGCTGCGCCACACTTCATCGGTGATCTGATCGCGAATCATGCGTGCATTCTCGCGTGCGGTGCGGATGCAGTTCACGATGGAATTCGGATTGGCTGTGTGATCCGTGAGATAGTTCGCGATGTCATCGCCATCGAGCGCAGAGTAGATCTTGTGGTAGCCCTCCTCATCTCCAGTGGTCATGAGGATGGGGCCCCAGAAGGCATCCGTGTCGGCCAGATGTCGTCCGGCATCGAGCATGAGGCTTTGATTCGCCAGCAGAAGACGGGCGAGGTTTTCGGCCCGTTCCATGTAACGGGCCATCCAGTAAATGCTATCGGCAACACGGCTTAACATAAGTATGAAAGATGAAGTATGAAGGATGAAAGGGGATGAGGCGCTGGGTGAATGGAAGTGTCAGGATTCAGACTTCATCCTTCACGCTTCATCATTCCAAAGAACCCAGGTGTCCTTGCTGCCACCGCCTTGGGACGAGTTCACCACCAGGGAGCCCTTGCGCAGGGCCACGCGAGTGAGTCCACCAGGCAGCACCTGCACCTTGTCCCCGTAGAGGATGTAGGGCCGGAGATCAATATGGCGGCCTTCGAAGTGATCATCGACAAAGACCGGATGCCGCGAGAGCGAGAGCACTGGCTGGGCAATGTAGTTGCGCGGATTGGCAACGATGCGGCGGTGGAACTCCTCTTGTTGTTCCTTGGTCGAATGCGGTCCCATCAACATGCCGTAGCCACCGGATTCGTTCACAGCCTTGACCACCAGCTTGTCCAGGTTCGCCAGGATGTGCGAGCGATCAGCGTCCTCGGAGGCTAGGTAAGTCGGCACATTGGGCAGGATCGGATCTTGATCCAGGTAGTAGCGAATCATCTTGGGCACGTAGGCATACACGGCCTTGTCATCGGCAACGCCGGTGCCGATGGAGTTGGCGAGCGCAACGTGGCCGAGTCGATACGAGTGGACCAGTCCGGGAACACCGAGCAGCGAGTCCTCGCGGAAGACCAGCGGATCGAGGAAGTCATCATCAATGCGCCGATAAATGACATGCACCTGGACCAGACCACGAGTGGTGCGGACAAAGACTCGATCATTGCGCATGATCAGATCGCGGCCTTCCACGATCGGCACGCCCATCTGCCGGGCCAGGTAGGCGTGCTCAAAGTAGGCGCTGTTGTAAACGCCCGGCGTGAGCACCACGATCACCGGATCGGCCACGCCCGGAGGCGCGAGATGCGCGAGCGTATTGCGCAGCATCGCACCGTAGCGATCCACCGGGCGAACCGGCAGCGATTGCAGCAGATTCGGAAATGCTCGCTTCATCGCCTGGCGATTCTCCAGCATGTAGGAGGCACCCGAGGGGCACCGGGCATTGTCTTCCAGCACATAGTAGGTGCCGTCGTCATCGCGCACCAAGTCGGTGCCACAGATATGAATGTAAATGTGATGCGGCACATTGATGCCACGGAAGGCCGGACGGAAGTGCGAGGCGGACTCGACCACCTCCGCAGGCACCACCTTGTCATTGATGATCTGCTGGCCGTGATAGACGTCGTTGAGAAAGAGATTGAGAGCCGTGATGCGCTGGATCAGCCCCGCCTCCACATGTTCCCACTCAGCACGCGGAATGATGCGCGGCATCAAGTCGAAGGGGAAGATGCGCTCGGTGCCCTGCTCGTCTCCATAGACGGTGAAGGTCACGCCCTGCTTCAGGAACGCAGCATCCGCAGTCTGCTGACGACGGCCAAAATCCACGGCCTCCATCCCATTCAACGATTGCATCACATTCTCGTAGTGGGGACGGACGACGCCGTCCTTCGCGAACACTTCATCAAAAAAACCGCCTCTGTCGTAGTTGTCGAAACTGGCCATGGGAGACACTGTAGCAGAAGCCGTGCCGAAGTCTTGCATCCCTTGTCATTGGCTGATTGCAGGACAAGAAACGAGCGGTGGAATCCACTCACGCACTTTCTGCTCTCGTGGAAGGAATCTCGCATGGCCATCGTATCGACATCGCTCTCATGAATTCTTCAGCTCTTGATCAACTCCAGCACCGCACCCGACGCCAGTTTCTTGGCAGCGCGGGACAACTCAGCCTCGGTGCCATCGCCATGCAGGCACTGGAAGCGAAGGGGACATCAGCGTCTGAGAATCCACTCGCCCCACGCAAGCCGCATCACCCCGCGAAGGCCAAGCGCGTGATCTACCTGCACATGTCCGGCGCGCCGCCGCATCTGGACATCTTTGACTACAAGCCCGAGCTGGTGAAGCGCACCGATCAGGACTGCCCGGACTCCGTCTTGAAAGGCCGCACCTTCGCCTTCACCACCGGTGTGCCTAAGCTGATGGGCACGCCACGCACCTTCAAGCAATATGGCAAGGCAGGCCTGTGGATGAGCGACGCGGTGCCGAACTTTCACACCATCGCGGATGAGATCACGACCGTGCGCTCGATGCACACGGATCAGTTCAATCACGCGCCCGCTGAGCTGCTGCTCTTCACCGGTCACGCGCGGCAAGGCCGTCCATCGCTCGGCTCGTGGGCCACGTATGGGCTCGGCACCGAGAACCAGGATCTGCCGGGCTTCGTCGTGCTCATCTCCAGCGGTGTGCAGCCCAGCGGCGGGCAGGGACTGTGGGGCAGCGGCTTTGTGCCCAGTGTGTATCAAGGCGTGCAGTGCCGGTCCAAAGGCGACCCCGTGCTCTTCGTTTCGGACCCCGCAGGCATGGATCGCTCGTTGCGCCGCAAGACGCTCGACGCACTCAAGGACCTCAACCAAGCGCAAGCCGCTGAACTCGGCCATCCCGAGACGCTCACTCGCATCGCGCAGTATGAACTCGCTTATCGCATGCAGACCAGTGTGCCCGAGGTGATGGACATCTCGAAGGAACCCAAGAACGTCATCGAAGACTACGGCGCGCAGCCCGGCGAATCCTCCTTCGCCAACAACTGCCTGCTCGCGCGTCGGCTCGTTGAGCAAGGCGTTCGCTTCGTGCAGCTCTTCGACTGGGGCTGGGACTTCCATGGCACCGGACCGAAGGAAGACATTCGTGGCGGCCTCACCGAGAAGATGGCGCGCACCGACAAGCCCGTCACCGCGCTGATCAAAGACCTCAAGCAACGCGGCCTGCTCGAAGACACGCTCATCGTGTGGGGAGGGGAGTTCGGTCGCACCCCGTTCCGCGAAGGCCGCACGGCCAAAAGCCAGGTGCTCGGTCGCGACCACTACCCCGACTGCTACACCGTCATGCTCGCCGGTGGCGGCATCAAAGCCGGCTTCGACTACGGCAGCACCGATGAACTCGGCTTCCACATCGCCGAGAACGGCGTCCATGTGCACGACCTGCAAGCCACCATCATGCACCTCCTCGGCTTTGATCACGAGCGCCTCACCTACCGCTTCCAAGGCCGCGACTACCGGCTCACGGACATCAGCGGCCATGTGGTGAAGCCGCTGCTGGCGTAGTCGCATTAGCGATGGTGACGTTCGTCCAAAAACGCCGCCTCGTCCGCAAACACCCACCCGAGTCGATCCTCGAGACGGTGGAGGTAAGGTAGGCTCCCAGAGTCCCACTCGAATCATCATGGAATGGATTCGAGTGGCCTGGGCCGCGTAGCCGGGTTCGATGCAATGATCCAGCACCTGTGCAAGCATCAGGATGATCTTTCGTCGAAAATGTGGACGCGGGAAGTTGGGTTAGTTGTTTTGGATGGATAGTTCGAAGGCCATAGGGGATTGGAAGCCCAGGGCGCTGTGGAGGCGCCTGGGGTTGTAGAAGGTTTCGATGTAGTCGAAGACCAAGGAGCGGGCCTCGGCTCGTGTGGCCGGGATGGTGGAGCCGAAGCACTCGGCTTTGAGCGTTGCCCAGAACGCCCAGGGATTCCTCCAGCGTGTCGCGCGCCTCGTTGAAGGCGATCACGTCCGTCTTCGCATTGCTGGCGCGGGCGATCAGCTTCGCGTCATAGGTGGTGACCTGCGTTTGCAGGGTGGCCATCGGCACGGGGGGCGTGGCGAAGGTGACGGCATTGGCAGCCATCTTGTCGTGGATGGTGTGGGCCACAGGGCCCAGTTCGGCAGCGGTGTAGCTGCTGAAGTCGATGCTAGCTTTGGTGTTGTTCATGGTTTTGCGGGTGGAAGGGGCAACGCCGTCCCATGTCAGACCCGAGTCCCAAGTGAGACCGGGGGTATCCCAGGTGAGTGGAGCAGGCATGGCGGTTAGAAGGAATGAAAGAGGAAGCCGTAAGGATCATTGAGGCGGGGGAGCGCCTCGTGCGCGTGCCGAAACGGCTCAAGCCGATGCCGCCGAGTCCCGTTCGGATGCGGCAAACAAACCCTCGGATGCGGCAAACAAACCTTCGGATGCGGCATCGCCACCGCCCGATGCCCCGGTGCCACCGGGTGGCAAGCCATCGCGTTGAGTCTGGTCATGGGCGGGTTCATCGGCTCAGCGCCTGACGAGAGGCGACGCCGCTTATCCCACCAGAAAACCGCCGAAAAGCCGAGCCAACTCGACTATAAAACCGCCTTCTCCGTCCGAGCCTTCTCCCTCTCATGCCGGGCCTCGGCTGCCGCCTCGTGGGTCACGATGTCGTAGTCCAGCCCCATCGCGTTCGCCACTCGCTCAAAGGTGTCCGACTTCGCACTCGACTTCCCCGTCTCCAGGTTGTGCAGGGCCACCGGTGTGATGCCCGCTCGCGAGGCCACCGTCTGCAGGCTCAGGCCCAAACGTTCCCGATGCCGACGCAGCACACCACCCAGGCGGCTCGTCGTGGGCATCATCTCCTTTCCAGAGTGCGCCTTCGTTTTCATACCCGAGGATTGAACCCGGATTATGCAGTAGGATAGGCAAACGGAGGCGGACGAGCCTCGATCTGGAAGATGGAGTCCATCCAGGGGCGCTTTTGGCGTGGCAGTGAGAGCTTGAGCACCCGTTTGCGGGCGTGGTGGCTGGTCCACGCTCCTATTGCAAAGCAATAGGACCTCAAGGTCGCCAAGGTAGCCTGGTTGTGACTGTTGAGCGCAAAGTGACGGAACAGGCTGATCAGGTTGTAGGCCACCATGATGAAGCGGAATGAGGCCTCCGTGGCCCAAAAGTCTTGCAGGCAGAACGCGTCGAGTCCGAAGTCTTGCTTGAGTTCTCGGATTCGATTTTCGCAGTCGGCGCGGGTGTTGTAGATGTTCCAGATCTGGTCCAGCGGCAGGTCGAGGTTGGTCACATACAGGCTGAAGCGGTAGTCGGGCAGGTCCTCGAAGAGCAGTTTGCCCGCTGCTTGCGGGCGGCGGCTGGTCTGCTTGCGCACGACGATGTGCCGCCGCGCTTTGGCCTTGGGATTGGCTGGCTGGTGCCGCCACTCTTTGACCGCGATGCCGGGACAGACTTCCACCCAGTCCTTCATGCCATGGATCTCGTTCTTGAGGTTGGCGTAGGCTTTCGCAGCGATGATGTAGGGCACGCTGCGCTCTTCCAGCGTGCTCAAGATGTGGTTGGTGTAAAAGCCGCTGTCGGCTCGCACGAGGCCCACCTTCACTCCAGCGAGCGCTTCATCGAAGGTCTCGCGCATGAACTCCACGCAGTTGGAGCACGCTGCGGAGCCGAAGCCCCGGGGCGGGGCTGAGACAGACAGCCGCAGGCTGCCCGAAGGGCGAACCCGCCGTGAGGCAGCGGGTGAGTCAATTGCCTGGGCGCAGCCAGGCGTTGGCCACCATGCGTGTCTGGCTGATGAAGGCGATGAGCGGGTGATGCGAGTTGCGCCCTTTGCGGTTGGGGTTGTAGCCTTTGGCCGAGCCTTCCTGGCTGCCCTCGCGTGTGATGACGGTGCTGTCGAAGTCCACTGTCACCGCGCCGACGTGGATCTGCTCAAAGAACCAGCGCTGCAATGCCGGGAACACGGCGGTGTTGCGTGCCTGGGAGAAGCGCCCGAAGAACCGGCTGTAGGTGCTTTGGCTGGGTAGGCGGTCGTAGCCGAAGATGGCAGCCAGTGTCTCGTCCTGCCGCAACCAATCGCAGTGGATGTAGCGGCTCGCTCCCGTCCAGATGCCCATCCAAAAGCCTTCGATGACGTGCACCGGATCGTAGGCGCTGTTGGAGCCGCCCTGGGGCAAATCCAGCGTGGCGAGATGTTCGCGGATGCCCGTCTGATCCACAAAACGCTTCATCAACGTCATGCCGCCAAAGGGCGTCACGGGCTTGTCAGAGTATTCGATCGGCAAGTTCACCATGCAGGTGATTCTGCCATGCCCGTCAATCCCCCCGTCTCACAAGAGTTCCAGCTCTTCCGCTTGCGCCTATTGCATGATCCGGGATGAAGCAGAGCAGCGTCTTGGTGTAGCCGTTGCCGGGGTCGTTCTTGTATTCGACGATCTGCTCCATGGCCCGGCGCGGATTCACACCGAGCGTCTTCAGCTCGATCTGCACACAGGGCACGCCATTGATGAGCAGGATGACATCGTAACGGTGGTGGCTGTTGTCCGTGTTGATGCGGAGCTGGTTGATGACCTCGAAGGTGTTTTTGCACCAGTCTTTGATATTGACGAGGGTGTAGTTCAGCGGTGTGCCGTCATCGCGGGTGAAGCTGCTGATGGTGCGAAGAGTCTTGGACGCCGTGAAGACATCTGGCGTGACGATCTCATCCAGCAGGCGGGCGAACTCACTATCCGTGAGGCGGACGCGGTTTAAGGCCTCGAACTTCTCACGGAAGTTCTTCTCAAGCGTGGCGCGGTTGGTGATGTCCGGGCGGTATTCGTATTTGAGCCCCTGGAGTTTGCCGATGAAGCCGGATTCGATGGTGTCTTCCCGGATGACGAAGGGGGGTGCATCGGATGGAATCTCGTATTTGAAGTTGGAGGTCGGCATGGGAGAGAACAAACAGCAAGGCGGTAGCTCATCATACGAAGCCCTGCCAGTGAAGTCCTTTGCCTGTTTGATCAGCAAATGGCTGCCTGATGAAGGATGAAGGGAGCGCGGGTTGCGTGCGAACTTTGTGTTTGCCTTGCTAGGCGGCGGGGCTGCAAGGACGTGTTTTCGGGTGTTGCAGCATGATGAGGGGGCTTGGGAATCGTGTTTCGACCTCGAGAAAACGTTTTGCGGGGCCTCGGACGGCGAGCGAGAGGGCTCCTGCCCCTTTTCTTGGCGCACGCTCTACCTTCACGAAAGCGCTGCCTGAGCAGGGGTAAGTTGCAAGCAGAGCACCTGCTTTGGCCCAGGCGATGAGCCTTCGTTGCGGCGGCCCACGGCTCAAGAGAGTGCTTGTAGCGCTTGCGTTGGGGCCTGCTCGTTGCTCCGATCATCATTACTCATGAGAGGTTTCGCCTTCTTCGATCTCGATCACACGATTCTGCCGCACGATACGCAGGCGCTGTTTTGCAACTTCGTGCTGCGGCGCGAGCGGTGGCGGACGTTGCTTCATCTGTTGTTTGTGCCGTTTGCGCTGGCGAAGGCCTGTCGCTTGATCCCGACCCTCCGGGCCAAGCGGGCGTTCATGGGTTACCTGTGGGGCATGGAGCAGGGGAAGCTCCGGCGCTATGCACGGGAGTTCGCGCATCATTCGGTGCTGCCCTGGTGCTACCCGGAGATCATGGATGCGATTGAGGAGCACCGGGCGGATGGTCGCGTGCTGGTGCTCAATACGGCGAGCCCGAATTTTTACGCGGAGTCGATTGCTGAGGCGCTGGGATTTGATCACTGCGTGGCTACCCAGGTGCAACTGACGGACCCGTTGTCATTTCATCCGCGCATCCGGGTGAACAACAAGCACGAGGCCAAGATCGATGCGATGCTGGATCAGGTGCCGGGTGTGGCAGAGCTGTCGGAAGAGGATCGCAACGATCACTGCTATGCCTACTCGGACAGCGCTGCGGACCTGCCCTTGCTGGAGTTTGGGCGCAATGGTGTGCTGGTGCATCCATCGTCCATGCTGGCGACGATTGGCATTCGCAATGAATGGACCTTGATGCATCCGCGGCGTCCTTATGAATCGAAGGTGGGCGATATGCTGGCGGTGGTGCGCCAGATGCTGGGGCTCTATCCTGAAAGGCCGAAGGCGTGACGGAGGACAAAGCGCCCGCCCAGACCTTCGGCATTGCGTGCAGCAAGGCGGCTGGCGTGTTCGGCGCATTCGCGCAACGGACGCTGCTGCAACCATGCAGCGATGAAGGCTCCGTGAAACACATCCCCGCAGCCGGTGGTGTCGATCACCGGTGAGGCGTCGAAGGCCGGCTGATGGAAGACTTCGCCAGCACTAGACCAGACATGGCTGCCGCGCACGCCATCGGTGATCACGACGACTTGCGCTGGTCCTTGCAACAAGGCTTTTGCCATCAATGCGAGGTCGTCTTCGCCCGTGAACTGCCGTGCGAAATCGAGGGCCACGATTCGCAGAGCGCAGGCCTCGACAAGGTCGCGAATCGACTCACGATAACGTCCTGCGCCGCCGTCGAAGGAGATGGGCACCGCGTTCTGACGAGCGATGGTGACGGCCTCGCGGGCGGCTTCCTCGTGACGGCCATTGAGGTGCAACATCGACGCTCGGGCGATGAGGGATCGCTGAGCCTCACTCAAGATCAATGCCGGAGCCGATGACGGAAAGTAGGTGATGTGGCGCGCGGCATCGTGGGCACGCACCAGCACTACGGCATGGGCTGACGATGCGCCGGCCTGCACGTCGAGAGCGTCGAGGCCGACACCTTGGGCCAGGAGTTCCTGGCGGATCGACTGGCCTATCAGGTCATCGCCTAGGACATCGAGCAAGTGCGTGGGCAACTGATGCGCTGCGATCACGCTCAAGGCGGTGGCCACCGGGCCGCCACCTGTGAAGGAACTGGCACGAGCCTGGACGACGCCTTCGCCATGGGGGAAGGCATCCACCACGTAGAAGTGGTCCCAGGTGGCTGCGCCGATGCCGATGACAGGTTGCATGAGTGGAAATGGGGCAGGGGATGAAATCGGCGCAAGGGTGGATGCGGATCGAGCGCTCTTGAGGTGTCACCATTGTTGCCGGAAACCCCCGCTGGCATGTGCCTTAAACCTGATCAAGCCATGAACCAATCCACGCTCAAGCTCAAGCTCTCCATCTTCATGTTCCTGCAATACTTCATCTGGGGTGCATGGTATGCGAGCATGGGTGCCTACCTCGCGACGCAGTTGAAGTTCGGAGGTGATGAGATCGGTGCTGCCTATGGAGCCTTCGCGATTGGGTCGATGATCTCGCCGTTCTTCGTGGGCCTGATCGCGGATCGATTCTTTGCCTCGGAGAAGCTCCTCGCAGTGCTGGGCATCCTGGGCGGTGTGGTGCTGTGCTTTCTGCCGAAGCTCACCGCGTTCAGTGATTTCTATCCGATGCTGATCGCCTACTGCGCGCTGTTCACGCCCACCTTGGCGTTGGGCAATTCGCTTTCACTCACGCACCTCGAAGACGCCAAGACAGGCTTCCCGCGCGTGAAGTTGTATTCCGCCGTGGGCTGGATCGCAGGCGGCGTGACGCTTAGCCTCATGAAGGGCGAAACCTCAGCCGTGCAGTTCTATCTCGCGGGCGCGGTGTCGATCGTGTTTGGGATCTTCAGTTTCACTCTGCCTCACACGCCGCCAAAGAAGACGGGGCAGAATGTGAGCATTGGAGATCTGCTGGGGCTCGATGCGCTGGCACTGATGAAGAAGCCCTCGTTCGCGATCTTCATCATCTGCATGTTCCTCATCTGCATCCCGCTCTATTTCTACTTCGTGATGCTGGGCATCTACCTCAGTGAATTGAAGTGGGAAGGGATGACCGCCAAGATGTCGCTCGCCCAGGTGTCGGACGTGATCTTCATGTTCATGCTGCCGATCTTCCTCAAGCGCTGGGGCTACAAGAAAACGATCTTCCTCGGCATCGTCTGCTGGGCGGCGCGTTACTTCCTCCTGGGGGCCAGCGTGGGCAGTCCAGGTATGGGAACCGCCTTCATCATCGCAGCCATCTTGTTGCACGGCGTGTGCTACGACTTCCTCTTCATCGCAGGCCAGCTCTATGTGGATGACGAGTCCGATGCGCGCACTCGCGGGGCCGCGCAGGGATTCATCGCGTTCATCTTGTGGGGTGTCGGTGCCTTTGTGGGGACCAAGCTCGCGGGCAAGGTGCTGGCGTCTCACACACTGACAACTCCAACGGATGGATTCGCTCACGACTGGAAGGCGATCTGGAATTTGCCTGCCTGGGGCGCGGTGGCGGTGCTCGTGATCTTCCTGCTCGCCTTCCGTGAGCCGAAGAAGGCCCGAGCATTTCCAGTTCACGAATCGCTGGCATGAGGAGATGAAGTCTTCATCATAGCGGCCCGTGCCGCCTGACTCTCAACTCACTCCTCGCCAGCTTTTCCGCTTGTTCGACAGCGGCGCGCTCTCACGCGAGCAACTGCGCGAGGCTTTGCAAGCTCATGCGCGCGAGTTGATCGACGAGATGGAGGACGTCCATGCGAATCCTCAGGCGTCGTGGCTGGAGTCCATGGTCAACAAGCATCGTGCAGGGCGTCTCGCGCGCCAGCATGGCGAACCGAAGGTGCGGGAAATCTTCCTGGCGCTCTCGGAGTTGCCCAACTTTCCTCCAGCGCAGTTTCTTTGGAACGCGGACCATGCAGACGTGCCTTTGCACTGCTTCCTTCGCTCACGGCGCGAGCCTTTGTTTCAGGTGGTGAAGATTGTATCGGCTCCTTTCATGCTGCTAGTCACCATCGACCATGGCAGCGTCAAGAAAGGTGAAGCCACGCGCGAGGTGTTCACGCTGGAGCGTGATCGCATGGGAGTGCTGATGGTGATTCAAAGGGAGGTGCAGCGATGATTTGGAAGGTGGGGGACAAGGTGCATGACATGACTCGTCGAGGCATGGTGATGGGCATCGTCAATGTGACGCCGGACTCGTTCTCGGATGGCGGACGCTACTTTGATGTGGATCGTGCTGTGGAGCATGGGCGTGAACTCGTTCGTGAAGGCGCGACTATTCTGGATGTAGGTGGCGAGTCCACTCGCCCAGGTGCTGAGCCGGTCAGCGAGGTGGAGGAACTCCGACGTGTGCTGCCTGTGATCCGTGCGCTCAGAGCAGAGAGCGAGGTGCTGATCTCCATTGATACCTTCAAGGCAACGGTGGCGGAGGCAGCACTGGAAGCGGGGGCTGACATCATCAATGATGTGTCTGGGCTCACCCATGATCCGCGGATGGTGGCCTTGGCAGCGAGTTCTTCAGCCGGCATTGTGCTGATGCACATGAAGGGTGAGCCGCGCACCATGCAGCTCAATCCACACTACGATGACGTGGTGACGGAGGTGCAGCAGTTCTTTCGCGAGCGACTGGCCGCATTAGCCGAGGCAGGCATCGCGCCGGAGCGCGTGGTGCTCGATCCAGGCATCGGCTTTGGCAAGGCTCTCGACCACAATTTGGCGCTGATGAGATCGCTACGAGAACTGGCGGTCGATGATCGTCCGGTGCTCTTCGGCGTGTCACGCAAGTCGATGATTGGCAAGCTCGTGGGCAGTGACCGCATGGAGGATCGTGCGTGGCCGACGGTGGCCCTCACCAGCTACGCACGCGAAAAGGGTGTGCGCATTGTCCGAGTCCACGAGGTGAAGGCCAATGTGGATGCGATGCGAATGACCGAGGCGATTTTGTCAGGCGTGTAAGCCTGCTCATGCGGCATCAATCGAAGACCACGGTCTTGTTCGCATACACCAGCACCTTGTGGCGGGCGTGCCACCAGAGGGCTTTGGCGAGCACGATTTTCTCAAGGTCCTTGCCCATGCGCACCATGTCCGTGGCGCTGTCTTTGTGAGACACGCGGGCCACGTCTTGATGAATGATGGGCCCCTGATCGAGAGCTGCGGTTACGTAATGGCTGGTAGCACCGATGAGTTTCACGCCACGCTCATGGGCCTGATGATACGGTCGCGCGCCTGCGAAGGCGGGCAGGAAGCTGTGATGAATGTTGAGGATGCGATTGGTGTAGCGATCAATCACCTTGGGGCTGACGATTTGCATGTAGCGTGCAAGCACGATGGTATCGACGCCGTGCTCGGCGAGGAGATCGAGTTGCCTTTGTTCCTGCTCTGCCTTGTTCTGGGCTGTCACGGGCAGATGAACGAAGGGAATGCCAAACCGGTCCGCCGCAGGACGGAGCACATCGTGATTGCTGACGATGATGGGGATGTCGATGGGCAGTTCGCCAGCCTCGTGACGTGAGAGCAAATCATAAAGGCAGTGGCCTTCCTTGGTGACAAAGAGTGCCACACGGCGCTGTTCGTTATCGAAGTGCAGGGACCACGTCATCTGGCGCTGATCGGCCAGGGGCTTGAAAGCGGCGGCGATGATGTCCTTGGGCAATCCGAAGCCCTCAAGGGACCACTCCACGCGCATGAAGAACACGTTCGACTCACGATCCACATGCTGGTCCAGGTGCAGCACGTTGCCCTGGTAATTGAAGATGAAGCCTGTGACGCTGTGGACGAGCCCCGGTTGATCGGGGCAGTGGATGAGCAGGGTCGCTGTGGGGGCTGCCATAAGTGGGTATGATTCTCCGACGTGCTAAGCAGCGGAGAACATGCGCGAGAAGGGACTCGAACCCATAAGCCTTTCGGCACAAGATCCTTAATCTTGCGCGTATACCAATTCCGCCACTCGCGCGTTGTTGGTGAGACGGCGGCGATTATACACGGCTACAGAGGTGTGCAACTCTTCATTGCATTTGTTTCAAACAAATCTTTCGGAGCAGGGGAATGGTTGAGCTTCAAGCACGTCCGTGGCATGAACGCGATCTTGCTCTCATGACCATCCATCCCATTGACCTTCGATTCCGAAATACGCCGGGCCTCATCGCTGCATGGCTGCTCAAAGGGGAATCTGAGTGTGCCTTGATCGAAACAGGGCCAGGCTCTTGTCACGAGGCTCTAGTGGAGGGGCTCGCAGCTCACAACGTCGCTCCATCCGATGTGAAGCAGGTGCTGGTGACCCACATCCATCTCGATCATGCAGGCGGCGCGGGCTGGTGGGCAAGGCAGGGAGCGCAGGTGTTCGTCCATACGCGGGGAGCTGCGCATTTGATTGATCCATCGAAGCTCATCGATAGCGCGACACGCATTTACGGTGATGAGATGGACACACTCTGGGGAGCCATGCTGCCCGCACCTGCCGAACGAGTGACGGCACTCCATGATGGCGATGAGGTGTTCGTTGATGGCCGAAAGATCATTGCGTGGGATACCCCAGGTCATGCGCGGCATCATCATGCTTTCGTGATGGATGATGTGTGCTTCACCGGCGATGTGGCTGGTGTGAGGCTGATGGGTTGCAACTATCTCTCCGTCGCGGCGGCACCTCCGCAGTTTGAGCCCGAACCGTATGTGCAGTCAGTCGAGCGATTGTTGGCAGCGAACTTCTCGCGCCTGTATTTGACCCATTTTGGTGAGGTGGCGGATGTCCGCTCGCACTTGGAGGCCTACCGGCAGCGGATTCGCGAGGTTCACTCCCAGGTGGCCGATTGGGTGCGTGAGGGGACCCCGAGCTATGAAGTGGCTGAGAGATACACCTCAGTTGAACATGATCGAGCCATGGTTTTGGGCGTATCCGAAGAGGACTGGAGTCGTTATCAACTAGCCAACGGAAGCGTGATGTGCGCGTCTGGTGTTGAGCTTTTTGTCAAAAAACATGGGTAGAGCCCGGAATGATTACTTTTTTGTAACAGCTGTAATATTGCCGCGAAGAGAACGATAGGTTATTAGGACCTCCTAACCAAATGAACGCCCCAGACCAGCCCTACCTCAGTCGATGCCCCTCTTGCGGGGCAGACATCGACGTGACGACGCTGGAGCCTTTTGCCAAAATCGCCTGCCCGCATTGCAAGACCTCGGTCCGGGTGCGGCGGAAGTTTGACCATTTCGTCATCGTCAAGCAGATCGGTGAAGGCGGGATGAGTCGAGTGTTTGAGGCGGAGGATGAGACCCTGGGCCGTCGAGTGGCGCTGAAAATTCTGAACCGCACCTACAGTCGGGATGCAGCCCGCATGGCGCAGTTCCAGCAGGAGGCGCTCATCACCGCGCGAGTGACGCATCCGAATGTCATTAAGCTCTACTCCGTCGGCTACGATCAGGGGCATTTCTTCATCGCGATGGAGCTGGTGAATGGCGGCAGCCTGGAGCAGCGGATCAAGAAGGATGGCATCGTCCAGGAGAAGGATGCGCTGCGCATTGGTCGCCAGGTGGCGGAAGGATTGCGCGCCGCATTTCGCATGGGCCTGCTTCATCGGGACGTGAAGCCCGCGAACATACTCTTCACTGAGGAAGGCACGGCCAAGGTGGTGGATTTCGGCCTCGCTTTATTCGCGGATCGAAAGGATGAGAGCGGAGAGATTTGGGCCACGCCCTATTATGTTTCGCCGGAGAAGGTGATCGACAATCACGAGGACTTCCGCAGTGACCTGTTCAGTCTGGGTGCCACGCTATACCATGCCATGACAGGCAAGGCTCCGCACAAGGCGAACAGCAATTCGATTCATGAGTTGCGCATGATTAAGTGCCGCCGCGTGTCGCTTGAAGACACAGGGATGCCGTTCGCGCCGCGCACGGTCCATGTGATCGACAGCCTGCTGGCCTTCAAGCCAGAAGAGCGGCCCGAGAGCTACGATGTGGCCGTGGATGAACTGCGGTTGGCCGAGGGGCTCACCGGACGCACCGTGATGTCCGGCATCTCGCGCCGTCGTCTGCTGGCGATGGTCGCAGCGGGTGCCTTGCTTCTCGCATACGGCATTGGCTGGACCATCAAGAGCCTGACCACTCCAGCCACCGTTAATATCACAACGACGACGCCATTCGATCAGTTCAATCTTAATGGCAATGCGAAGACGGTCGCAGCGGGTGAGAAGACCGTAGCCGACCTATATGCAAAGGCTCTGGATACCTTGCTCAAGCAGGGAGACTTGAAGAAAGCAGAAAAGGAATTCGAGGAGATCCTGGCTAACGGCAGCAAGGTGGTGCTCTCCACTTTGAACAAGACGCGCTACAACGCTCTCGTCTGCGCCATTATCGCCGGCAATCGTCCCAGAGCGGAACAACTCATCGCTGATCTGGCCAGAGACTCACGCAACACCGATGAACCATCTGCTGCATTTCATCGCAAATTAAGCACGCACTTGAGCCGGAACCTTGGCCTACCACTGCGCCCGAATGATCTCGATTACGACGAGCACACCGAGGAGGTCATGGGTTATCTGGCACATGGACTCGTCGAGTGGCATTTTGGTTCACCGCAGGAGTCGTCAAAGCTCCTGGAGCGATTC